>DATMBA010000628.1:0-1591 GCA_035559635.1 Roseiflexaceae bacterium | reverse complement strand
GGGCGGGCACAGAAGCACGGCATAGAGGGCAATGAGTGAAACCGCTAAGACGCTTGGGAGCTACCTCCATCCCTGGCGCCCTGGCGCCCTAGCGATTCGAAAGGCAGCACGAGCCATGACCCAACCCGACATCGTCATCATCGCGATCGATACGCTGCGCCCCGACCACCTCGGCTGCTACGGCTACGCGCTGCCCACCTCGCCGGCGATCGACGCGCTGGCCCGCGAGAGCGTGCTGTTCGAGCGCGCCTTCGCCGCGGCCATCCCCACCATGCCCTCCTTCACCACGCTCCTCACCGGCCTGCACCCCTACCGGCACGGCGTCGTCTCGCACATCGGCGAGCGGCGCCTCTCCGAGCAGATCCTGACACTGCCGCAGCTGGCCCAGGAGCGCGGCTACCTGACGGTGGCCTGCGACAATCTGGTGGTGCAGGGCGAGGGCCGTGGCACCTGGTTCGCCCGCGGCTACCACCATTACTCCGGCTTCCTGTACCGCCCCTTCGGCGACCAGAGCCGCGCGCTCACCGACCGGGCGCTGCGCTTCCTAGCGGAGCGCGATGACCGGCCGCTGTTCCTGTTCATGCACTACTGGGACCCGCACACGCCCTACGGCCCGCAGCCGCCCTTCGACACACTCCATTACCGGCCCGGCTCGTGGCCGGTGGAGATGGCCGATGTCCGAAGGCTGGCGCCCGCGTACTACCAGGCGTTCCTCGATGACATGCGGCTGCGCCACCCGGACGACTACGCCTACGTGGTGGCGCAGTACGACGGGGAGATTAGCCAGGCGGACGCGCAGGTGGGGCGGCTGCTGGCCGCGCTCCGCGCCTCCCCCCGCTGGGACAACACGGTCGTGCTGCTGCTCTCGGACCACGGTGAGTGCTTCGGCGAGGGGGGCTTCCACTTCGACCACCACGGCCTGTACGACGCGGTGACGCACATCGCGCTGCTGCTGCGCCTGCCGGGGCGCACGCCCGGCCGCCTCGGCGCGCTGGTGTCGCACGAGGACCTGCTGCCGACGCTCTGCGATCTGCTGGGGCTGCCGCGTCCGCCCTACCCGCTCAGCGGCACAAGCCTGCTGCCGCTGTTGGACGGCGCGGCGGACCACGTCCGGCCCTATGTGGTCTCGGCCGAGGCCACGCGCCAGGCCTCGCTCGCCCTGCGCACGCCGGCGTGGAAGGTGATCCTGCCGATTGTCGAGGACGCGCGTGGCAACCCGCTGCCGGACTTCTACGGGCGGCCGCGCTCGCCCGCGCCGCAACTCTTCGACCTGCGGGCCGACCCGGCCGAGCGCCACGATCTGGCAGACCAGCATCCGGATCGGCTGCGCGAACTGCTCGGGCTGCTGGACTCCTGGCGCGCGGACATGGCACGCGCCACCGGGGAGGAAGACCCCATCCGGGCGCAGGGGCTGAGCCTGGGGTACGACGAGTTCATGCGCCGCCTGCTGGCCCGCCGCGCCTAAATGCTTCCAAAGAGAACATGCGACATAGGAAGGGCAGGGAGGGCCGGCCCTCCCTGAAAATCCTTTTTCGGAGGGGCTTCGCCCCTCCGAGCCTCCCCAAAGTCTAAAGCTAGCAGCCGCGTAGCG
>DATMBA010000627.1:0-11290 GCA_035559635.1 Roseiflexaceae bacterium | reverse complement strand
CGCGTGCCCCGGCTGCCCGGCGGCGAACGCGCCCAGCAGCCGTGCCAGGTAGGGCAGCAGCGGGTCGCCCGCCGCCCTGCGGGTCCGATTCTGCGCCAGCAGGTCCGCCATGGGTGCACCCAACTCGGCGAACAGGCCGATGAAGCCCTCCGGCGCGGCGTGCGCGAGCGCCGCGTCGAGCCGTTCCTGCGCCCGCGCCACCATGCCGCCGCGTGCCAGGGCGATGGACTCCAGGGCCAGCGTTTCGATCACCACCGCGCCGCGACCGGCGGCTGCGGCCTGCTCGCGCAGCCACCCGAGCAGGGCCAGCGCCTCCTCCAGCCCTGCGCCACCCGGCTGCGAGCTGTGGAGAGCGGCCAGGCGCGCGATGGTCAGCAGCTCGAGCTCCCGGAAGTAGGAGGGCGCCTCGCCCGGATCCCACGGCGGCCGCCCGGCGGCCCAGCGGCGCGCCGCGTCCACATCCCCTTGGAGCAGCCGCACGCGCGCCGTGTACGCGGCGAAGTAGGAGCGTTCCCCACCGGACCCCCAGCCGCGGCAGATCTCCTCGACCGCCGCGAGCGCCGCGACCGCGCCGGCGCGATCGCCCTGGAGCTGCCGCAGGCGGGCCAGGAAAGCGTGGGCGCGCGCGGCCGTGATCGCCGGGCCGGCCCGGGTGAGCTGGATGGCGCGCGCCAACTCGTCCCCGGCGCCGGCCAGGTCGCCCTGCTCGATCAGGACGTTCCCGCGCCAGATGTGCAGCGCGCTGGCCGGCGGGAGTTGCTGCCAGCCCTCGGCCGCGGCCCAGGCCAGCGCCTGTTCGACGTACGCGCGCGCCTCGGCCAGCCGCCCCTGCAGCACGCGCAGCTTGACTACCTCCGTCGCACAGAAGAGGGCGCTCACGGCGTTGCTGGCCGCGCGGCAGCGGCCCACGTTCTCCGCGTGCACCGCCACGGCCTCGCTCGTCTGGCCAAGCACGTACAGCGCGTAGCCGAGCACGAGCGCGCTGTGGCTACGCGTCCAGCGCTCCTCAGCCGGGAGCAGGGCCAGCGCCTCGCGCGCTAGCTCCAGCGCCTCGGCGTAGGCGCCGCGCTCGATGGCCATGTGGGCGCGCATGGACAGCAACTCGCCTTGCAGCGCCACCGCCTCCGGTCCCTCTTCCCCCCCCAGGGCCGCCGCCGCCGCCTGCACGTATGGCTCGACCGCGGCCATCTGGCGGTTGAGCATCAGCACCTGGGCCTGCACCAGGCCCAGGCGTGGGCTGCCTAGCAGCCGCTCGCGCGGCAGTGCGTCGAGCCAGCGCTGGAGCGTCTGCGTCTCGCCAGTGGACGCGAACCGCGCGCCGTGGGCGAGCAGCAGCCGCACGACGAGGTCCGTGTCGCCGGCCGCCAGCGCATGCGACACCGCCTCCGCCGCCGCGCCCTGGTACTCGAACCAGCGCGCGGCGCGCCGGTGCAGCTCGGCAACCAGCGCGGGGTGCTCGTGCGCCAGCCGGTGCCGCAGCAGGTCGGCGAAGAGGTGGTGGTAGCGGTACCAACGCCGCTCCGCGTCCAGCGGCACCAGGAAGAGGTTCATGCGCTCCAGGTACTCGAGCATCTCCTGTGCATTTTGGATTTCGCCGCCTACAAATCCAAAATCGCTGAGTTGGTCGCACAGCTCGCCGCACATCCGCTCCAGGATCGAGGTCTGAAGGAGAAACGCGCGGATGTTGGCCGGCTGGCGATTGAGCACCTCCTCGGCCAGGTAATCGACCACGTGGCGGTGGCTGCCGCTGAACGTCTCGATGAAGCCGCGCACATCGGCCTGCCCCTGAAGCGAGAGCGCAGCCAGCTGCAGGCCAGCGGCCCACCCCTCTGTGCGCGCCTCGAGCGCGGCCGCCTCCTCGGCGCCTAGGCGCAACCCCATCGTGTCGGCGAAGAACTGCGTCGCCTCCCCGGTCGTGAAACGCAGCTCGGCGGCCCGGATCTCGGCCAACTCGCCGCGGGCGCGCCAGCGGGCCAGCGGCAGCGGCGGGTCGACCCGGCTGGCGATCACCAGGTGGAGCTGCGGCGGCGCGTGGTCGAGCAGGAAGCCGATCCCCTGGTGGATCGCCGGGTTCGTGATGGCGTGGTAGTCGTCCAGTACCAGCGCGACGTCCTCTGGGTGCGCGGTAAGCGCGTTGAGCAACTCGGCCAGCGCCGGCTCGGCCGCCCCCGGCGCCGCGTGGAGCACGGCCAGGGCCGGCGCGCCGAGGCCGGGGCTGGCGCGATCGAGCGCAGCACAGACGTAACTCCAGAAGCGGGTAGGGTCGTTGTCGCCCGCATCGAGCGCGACCCAGGCGACCTGCAGCGGCTGCGGGCCAGCGCGCTGCCCCTCGGCCAGGGCCTGCGCCAGCAGGGTGCTCTTCCCGAACCCGGCCGGCGCGGCGATGAGGGTGAGCCGCGTGCGCAGGGAGGCCAGCGCGCGCGCAAGCAGCCGCGGCCGCGCAACGGCGGTGGCGCGCGGGACGGGCAGGTAGAGCTTGGTGGCCAGCAGCGGCGCGGCTACAGGAGCACTCATTCGTGACCCCTCGTCGATACAAGCAGACCAGCGCGACAGTATAGCAGGTCGTGCACTCTGGCGCCACGGCGCAGCATGATAGGGGTGCGACGACTCGTGCGGGCGCGCCACCACGCCCGGCGGCTGATGAAGTTTGAGGATTAAAGCGGGTAGCTGGCTGTGTACCACGCCCGGCGAGTCAACCTGCGGGCTCTCCCTCTGCAGGCCGCGCAGGCGGCCTGCAGGACAGCCCGCGCAGGCGGGCTTGGAAGGGATAGCCCGCCGCTTCAGCGGCCGGGCGTGGCCCGCGGCCACAGACCCGATGATGGAGGCAACGTTACCCACGGGCTCTCCCTCCGCAGCCCGCGCTGGCGGGCTTGGAAGGGATAGCCCGCCGCGGGGTGCCCGCTGGTCCGAGCCGGGCGTAGCACGTTGCCACGTACCCGATTAGGCTGATGCGGCTCGTGCAATGGGTCGAGCGCCACCAGGCGCCGGGCGTAGGGGATGGCCTGCTCGAACTCGCCCCACCGGTGCAGCAGCGCCGCCAGCCGCTCGAGCACGTGGGCCAGTGTCTGGCGCAGGCCCTCACGCTGGAAGAACTGCCACTCGTCGAACGCCGGGCTGTCCGGCAGCGTAAAGCCGGCCAGGAAGTCGTCGGCATACAGCTCCGCAGCGGCCGCCAGATGCGCCCTGGCGTCGGGCAGCGCCTCCTCGTCCAGCACGGCGTCCCGCAGGCCGGCGGCCGCGTGGCGCAGGAACAGCGCGCTGTCCAATGCGACGGGCGCGCCGGCACGCAAGCGGATAGTGTCGCCCTCGGCGTCCAGCACACTGGCGCCGAGCGCCTGCCCGAGGCGGTGGAGCGTGCGCCGGAGCCGCGCCCGCCCCTCGCGCTGGTCGCTTTCCGGCCAGAGCAGCGTCGCGAGCGCGTCGCGGCTGTGGGGCTGGCCGCTCACGGCCAGGTAGACCACCAGGGCCAGCGCCTTGCGCAGGGCGAGGTCGATGGGCACCCCGGCGGCCTCCAGGCGCGGCGGCCCGAGGACGAACAGCTTCAGTTGGGCCATGGCTTCTCCTCAACCGTGTGCGGCGATTGTACCGCGCGTACACGCTTGCTGCAACCGACGGGAGACGGAGATCGGGGATGCGCGCGGGGACGCGGCGGGGACGCACGGGCGCTAGTGTGATGGTGCGAGGGCGCCGCCCCACGGGCACTGGAGACGCCGCCGGGCACGGCGTGCAGCGGCGCAGTGGCCGGCGGCGGGACAGCGCGCGGCTACGGGGCGGCCACGGGGGAACCGCCCCGGCGGGGCCTACTCGTTGCGTGCATTATGTCGAGGCGCGCCACACCGGACCTGTGAGGAAGAGACCCTCGTTGCATCATTCTCCATTGACGAGGAGCAACCCATGAAAATCCGCCAGTTCACTGTTCTGTTCACCTGCAACCTGATCCCGCTCTTCATCGGCATGGGGCTGTTCCCGGTGCTACCGATCTACGCCGCGCAGTTCGGCGCAACGCGCACAGATGTGGGGATCTTCTACGCGGCGGTGTACGTCGCGAGCGCGCTGAGCATGCTGTGGACCGGCTGGCTAGTGGCGCGCCTGCCGCGCCGGGCGCTGTTCGTGGCCGCCGGAGGGGTGGGCGTGCCGGCGCTGGCACTGCTCGGCCAGGCCAGCACCCTCTGGCAGGTGGTGGCGCTCACGGGGATGGTCTGGTTCTGCGGCGGCGTGACGCTAGCGATCACCAGCGTGTACGCCGGCGAGTCCGCCGCGGGTATCAGGCGCGGACGGCTGTTCAGCCTGCTGTTCCTGGCCTACCCGCTGGCCGCCCTGACCGGCGGGGCGGCGGTTGGGCAGCTCACGGCGCGCTACGGCTACACCGCCATGTTCGCCGCACTGGCGGCCTTCTGGCTGATCCAGCCGGTGGTGGGGCTGCTCGGCCTGCAGCCCCGCGCCCCGCAACGCCAGGAGCAGCAGTCCGCCTTCGCGGGTGCGATCCCGCCCGGCGGCACGTTCGCGGCGCTGCTCATCTCGGCGCTGCTGGCCTCGGCCGCGGTGAACATCGCGCGCCTCGGCTCGGCACTCTCGATGCGGGCGCTCGGCTTCCCGCCCGAGGCTGCTGCCAGCACCGTCACAGTCAGCGGCCTGGCGACCATCCCCCTGGCGCTGCTGATCGGGTCGCTCTCCGACCGCATCGGGCGCCGGCGCGCCCTGGCCCTCAGTTACGCCCTCACCGCTGCCGGCGCCGGGACGTTGCTAGCGGCCACGCAGCTCTGGCAGTTCCAGCTGGCAGCCACGCTGGTGCTCGCGGCCTGGTGCGCCAACCGCGCCGTGGCCTCGGCCTTCACCGCGGACGTGCTGCCGTCCCAGGCGCTCGGCCGCGCCATCCCGCGCCTCAACGCCACCGACTCGCTCGCCAGTATCGCCGGCTTCGCGGCCACCGGCTACGTGATGGACGCCCTCGGGCCATCCTACCTGTATGCAGCGGGGGTGGCGCTGGCGCTGGCCGCCGCCACGGCGCTCAGCCGGATCGGCCGCCACACACTGCCTCCCCTGTCCGGCCAGCCGGTCCCCGCGCTCGTTCCCGTACCGTCCCGACCGGATGACAGCGCTCGCGCCGAACGCTGAACGCTGCACGCCGAAGGCGTTCCCGAAGGGTACGCTGAACAGCTGAGGCGTAAGAACGTCATCGGTAGACCCCACACCCATCAGCCTGCTCGGCAAACCCTGGGCGGGCCATAGGGAGGGCACAGCCCTCCTACACTCCACCCCCTATATGCTTCCAAGGAGATCGTGCGGCCTGGGAGAGTCAGGGAGGGCAAGCCCTCCCTGACAACTCTTTCCTACTCCGCAGGCCTGGCATGCTGCAGCGAGATCTCGATACGGGTGGACGCCCGCAGGGACGCCGGGGGGACGCGGCGCGAGTAAGCTAGGCGCGTGATATCTGAGCGGCCCGCACGCCTGCGAGGCGCGAGCGGGATATGGAAAGCAGCAAAGGAGAGATGAGCTGTGAGCACCCCGAGGACAAACGTGTTGCCATTCATCATTCGCACCCCGGATGCTGCCCCTGTCGATCTGTGGCGGGAGACGCTGCGTGGCGATAGTGCCGCGCGGCTGGAGTTGCTGCGCCGCATCATGCCCGGCGCGCCCACTTCAGCAGCGCCCACCCGCGTCGAGCGGGCTGCGGCCTAGCGTGGGACGGCGCCTCCTGAGCGGGGAGGCGCGGAAGGGCTGCGCCTCCCCCCAAAGTCCCTGCCATGCGTACGCAAGCCTGGGGGCTGCGGGGAGGAGCGCAGCCCCGCTGCCAAAATCCTCAACCGTCTGCTGGACGCATATCCAGCGGGGAGGTGTGGAGGGGCCTAAGCCCTCCACAAAGAATCCTCGAACGATTTTTTGGAGTCAGCAGCCAGGTACATATAAAGAGAAACACCATGTTCGAGAGCATGAGCACCAAACCCACAGCCCCCGCGCGCGAGCGGCGGCTCATGTGTGTCCTGGCGCACCCGGACGACGAGTCGCTCGGCACGGGCGGCATCCTCGCCAGGTACGCCGCCGAGGGGGTGGGGACCTATGTGATATCCGCGACGCGCGGCGAGCGCGGCTGGCCCGGCGACCCGGCGGCCAATCCCGGCTTGGAGGCGCTGGGGCAGATCCGGGAGCGCGAGCTGCGCGCGGCGGCGGAGGTCCTCGGCCTGCGCGAGGCCGCCTTCCTGGACTACCTGGACGGCGACCTGGACCGGGCCGAGCCATCCCGGGCGGTGGGCAAGTTGGTGACCCGCCTGCGGCGCATCCGGCCGCAGGTGGTCGTCACCTTCGACCCGACCGGCTACTACGGGCACCCGGACCACATCGCCATCTCTCAGCTTACCACGGCGGCGATCGTGGCGGCGGCAGACGCCGGCTACCGCGACGCTGGCGGGCGCGCCGCACACCGGGTGGCGAAGCTCTACTACCTGGCCCCGTCCGAGCGGACCGTCGCCATCTACGAGCGCGCCCTCGGCCCGCTGGCCATGCGTGTCGGCGGCGTCGAGCGCCGCGCGGTGGCCTGGCGCGACTGGGCCATCACGACGCACATCGACGCCGCGGACCACTGGCGCACCGTCTGGCGCGCGGTGGCCTGCCACCGCAGCCAGCTCCCCGGCTACGAGGCGCTGCGCCGCCTGCCCGATGAGGACCACCGCACTCTGTGGGGCACACAGACCTTCTACCGGGCTATGAGTATGGTGAACGGCGGGCGTGAGCTGGAGCGCGACCTGTTCGAAGGGTTGTGATCAGCCTGTGATCCGCGCGCGCATCCAGGTGTTCGAGTTGTGGAAGTCGCTCACGGCGTTGCCGGGGCCGTTGACGGCGTCGAGCGCCGCACGGTCCTCGTCGGCCAGGCGCATCTCCAGTACCGCCAGGTTGTCGCGCAGGTGCTCGAGCGTGCGCGGCCCGATGATCGGCGACGTCACGCCCGGCTGGTCCATGCACCACAGCAGCGCGAGCTGGCTGGGGGTGATGCCGCGCGCGGCGGCCAGCTCTCCCACCCGCTGCGCCGCCGCCAGCGCCCGCGGCGTCTTGCGCTGGTCGAACAGGCTGCCGGCGCCGCTGCGCGCCGCGCGCGAGTCCTGCGGCACCTGCCCGCCGCTGTAGCGCCCGGCCAGGATGCCGCCCGCCAGTGGGGACCAGGGGAGCAGCGCCATGCCGTAGCGCTGCGCCAGCGGCACCAACTCGTTCTCGATCCGGCGGTCCAGCAGGTTGTAGGGCGGCTGCTCGCTGACGAAGCGCGCCAGCCCCATCCGATCGCTGATCGCCAGCGCCTCCATCACCATCCAGGCCGGGAAGGTGGAGCAGCCAATGTAGCGTACCTTCCCGGCGCGCACCAGGTCGTCCAGCGCGCGCAGCGTCTCGTCCTGCGGGATGTCCAGCGCCGGCCGATGGAGTTGGTACAGGTCGATGTGGTCGGTTCCCAGGCGCCTGAGCGAGTCCTCGCAGGCGCGG
The DNA here is from genome assembly GCA_035559635.1 of Roseiflexaceae bacterium. GTDB lineage: Bacteria > Chloroflexota > Chloroflexia > Chloroflexales > Roseiflexaceae > CALJIC01. The sequence continues at coordinate 3,823 of DATMBA010000627.1, read as the reverse complement.
ATAATGTGCAGGCGCGAGTTACCGCGGTCGTTCGGGCCAGGGCCCATCTCGCCGTGGACCTTGGTGGCCAGCACCACGCGCTCGCGTTTGCCGTCGCGGGCCAGCGCGCGGCCGACGACGCGCTCGCTCTCGCCGGCGTTGTAGACGTTGGCGGTGTCGATGAAGTTGATGCCCGCGTCAAGCGCCTCGTCGATGATGCGGATCGAGTCGGCCTCGCCGGTAGGCCCGCCGAAGTTCATCGCCCCCAGGCACAACGGCGAGACGCGCACGCCGGTGCGGCCGAGCGTCCGGTACTCCATGGTTGTCCTCCAAGGTTCAGACAGGGTTCGGGGCGATTATACCACCTGCCCCTCGATCGTAGGGGCCCAGCAGGGGCCACCACGATAATTATGCCCGACGGAGAAGCAGCCTCTACTGCACCCCTACAGCATGGTGCACGGCGCCCCCGTCCGGCTATGCCGGCGCCGCATTGTGCCGCCACCACCACGCGAAACAACCGGTCACATCCCCCGGCCAATCCTATTGGCGCCGCCACCGCATCCGCGGTACACTACAGCTCGAGCAGGATAGCGCCGGCGTGCTTTCTGCGATGCGCCGGTGAGCCAATGTATACCATCGACACCAGCGTCTTTATCAACGCCGTCGAGCCGCTGGAAACAGACCACGCGGCCAGCCGGCAACTGCTTGGTGACGCGCTGGCTCAACACGCTGCGACTCTGGCTGCCGCCCATCCCTTGCGTGGCGCCGATGCGGTGTACGCGGCCGTGGCCCACCACTTCGGCGCCACCCTTGTCTCACGTGATCGCGAGCACCTCACCCGGCTGCCGGCAGTTGTTCCGGTGCTGCATCCCACCGATGCGCTCGCGAGGCTGCAGGCGATGACAACATGAGGCATGTGTACGTCAGCAGGAGGACAAGATGACCGACATCGTGATCGTCGGCGCGGCGAGGACGCCGATCGGCAAGTTCCAGGGCGCCTACAAAGACGTGCCGGCCACGGACCTGGGCGCGACGGCGGTACGCGCGGCGGTGGCGCGCGCTGGCGTGGACCCGGCCCTGATCGACGAGTGCATCATGGGCAATGTGGTAAGCGCCGGGCTAGGCCAGGCCCCCGCCCGCCAGGCAGCGCTGCGCGGCGGCCTGCCCGCGTCCGTCGGCGCGCTCACGGTCAACAAGGTCTGCGGCAGCGGCCTCAAGGCGGTGATGCTGGCCACCGCGCTCATCCGCTCCGGTGAGGCGCAGGCCATCGTGGCTGGCGGCATGGAGAACATGACCCGCGCGCCCTACCTGCTGCCCCAGGCCCGCGCAGGCTACCGCCTCGGCCACGGCGAGATCCTGGACGCCACGGTCCACGACGGGCTGTGGTGCGCCTTCGAACACCACCACATGGGCAATGCGGCCGAGTGGATCGCCCGCACCTTCGGTGTGAGCCGCGCGGCGCAGGACGCCTTCGCGCTTCAGTCGCACGCCCGCGCGGTGGCCGCGCAGGACGCCGGGGCCTTCCAGGAGGAGATCATCCCGGTGGAGATCCCCGCCGGGAAGGGGAAGCCCAGCGCGGTGAGCGCCGACGAGCCGCCGCGCCGCGACACCGACGCGCGCCAGCTCGCCGGGCTGCGGCCGGTCTTCGCCGAGGATGGCAGCGTGACCGCTGGCAACGCCCCCGGCATCACCGACGGCGCGGCGGCCCTGGTGGTGATGAGCGCCGCGCGGGCCGCTGAGCTTGGCCTGCGGCCGATCGCCCGCGTGCTGGCCTCGGCCCAGGCCGCCGTCCCGCCGCTGGAGCTGTTCACCGCGCCGGTCTTCGCCGTGCGGCGCCTGCTCGAGCGCAGCGGCACGGCGCTGGACGACTACGACCTGTTCGAGATCAACGAGGCTTTCGCCGCGCAGGTGCTGCAGAACGGCCGCGCGCTGGATATCGACTGGGACCGCCTCAACGTGCACGGCGGCGCGATCGCCCTCGGCCACCCGATCGGCGCCAGCGGCGCCCGCGTGCTCGTGACGCTCATCCATGCGCTGCGGCGGCGCGGCGGTGGGCGCGGGATCGCCGCGCTCTGCCTGGGTGGCGGCGAAGCGGTGGCGCTGGCGGTGGAGACCCTGTAGGACGCGAACACGAAGACACGAAGCGATGCACCAGCTGCGCGAATACCAACTCGAAGACACCCTCGCCGCGCAGGTCGCCGCGACCTTCAAGGCGCTGGCCGACCCGACGCGGGTGCGCATCCTGCACGCCCTCTCGCACGCCGAGCTGTGCGTGGGGGACCTGGCGGCCCTACTCGGCGTCACCGAGTCCGCGGTGTCGCACCAGCTGCGCCTGCTGCGCGGCCTGCGGATCGTGCGCGCCCGCCGCGAGGGGAAGCTGATCTTCTACGCCCTGGACGACGAACACGTCACCCGCATCTTCCAGTTGACCCTCGAGCACCTCGGGCACACGTAGGAATCCACGAAAAGCACGAAGATATCGGGCGCGACGTCGTGGATCACAACACATGCACCGGGTCCACGTCGATGCTCCAGCCGGGCGGCAGACGCAGCTGCTCCAGCACCGGCGCCGGGTCGGCGGCCCGCAGCAGCAGATGCCAGCGGAAGCGGTTGCGCTGGCGGTGGAAGAAGCACGGCGCCGGCCCGATCACCCCCCAGGGACCCATGTCCAGCCGCGCGGCGATGCGGCGGATCTCGCCCGCCAGCGCCTCGGCCGCCCGCCGGCTGCGCTCGTCGTTCGTGCCGGCGTACACGAAGCGCACCAGGCGCCCGAAGGGCGGGTAGCCGGTCTGCCTGCGGAACGCCAACTCCTGCGCGAAGAACGCCCGGTAGTCGTGCTCCTGCGCCGCCCGCAGCGCGTAGTGCTCCGGGTTGTAGGTCTGGATCACCACCTGCGCCCCGGCGCTGCGCCGCCCGGCCCGCCCCGCCACCTGCGTGAGCAGCTGGAAGGTCCGCTCGCCGGCGCGGAAGTCCGGCAGGTGCAGCCCGGTGTCGGCCGCCACCACCCCCACCACCGAGACCATCGGCAGGTCCAGCCCCTTGGCGATCATCTGCGTGCCCACCAGCACGTCCGCCTCGCGCCGCAGGAAGGCGTCCAGCATGCGGCCGTGGTCCCCTTTGCGCACCACACTGTCGCGGTCCCAGCGCAGTGCGCGCGCCTGCGGGAAGAGCGCCTGCACCTCCTCCACCACCCGCTGCGTGCCTACGCCGAACGACTTGACGCGCGCGCTCCAGCACTGCGGGCAGTGCGCGGGCGCTAGCTCGCGGTGGGCGCACGTGTGGCAGACCAGCAACGCTGAACGCTGAACACCGAACGTTGCAGAAGCAGCCAGGGCCTCGACGTTCGGAGCTTGCCGCGCGTCGATCGGAGTTCTGTGTTCAGCGTTCAGCGTTCTTCGCTCATCGTTCTCATAGTGAAGGGTCAGCGGCGAGGAGCAGTTCGGGCAGGCGACCACGTGGCCGCAGTCGCGGCACATGACGAACGAGGCGGCGCCGCGGCGGTTGAGGAACAGCACAGCCTGCTCGCCACGGCCGAGCGCATCGGCCAGGGCATCCTGCAGCGGCCGGCTGAAGATCGAGCGGTTGCCGCTCTGCAGCTCGCGGCGCATGTCCACGATCTGCACCGCCGGCATGGGGAGCGCCTGCGAGCGCGGCAGGCCGTGCGGGCCGGCGGCCGCCCCCACCCGCTCGGGCAGCTCCAGCAGCACTATGCGACCCTCACGTGCCGCGGCGTACGTCTCCAACGCCGGCGTCGCGCTGCCGAGGATGAGCACACTGCCGGTGATCTCCGCCAACTGGCGGGCGGCGTCCCGCGCGTGGTAGCGCGGCGCGCCGTCGTGCTTGT
>DATMBA010000626.1:0-3957 GCA_035559635.1 Roseiflexaceae bacterium | reverse complement strand
CAGCCGCGCCCGCAGCTCCTCGAGCAGCGCCGCACCCGTGACGCCGTTCGTCCCCTCCCTGGCTGAGGGCAGCACCTGGCGCGTGGGCGGCTCCCTGCCGAGCAGCAGGGCCGCCAGCGCGGCCGCCCCGTGCTTGGAGAGATGCTGGTTGCCGTTGCCGCACTTGGGCGACTGGACGCAGGCCGGGCACCCCTCCAGGCACGGGCAGTCCACCAGCAGCGCGTGCGTCTGTGCCCACCACAGCTCGGCCTGCTCGTACCCCACCTGCGCGATCCCCACCCCGCCCGGCGCGCCGTCGTAGACGAAGACCGTCGCCGCGCCGGTGTCCGGGTGCAGGTCCGTCGAGAGCCCGCCGATGTCCGCCCGGTCACACTGGGCGTAGAGCGGCAGCAGCCCGATGCAGGCGTGCTCCATGGCGTGCAGCGCGTCCAGTTCGGGCGCCCCCCCGTGGCCGTCCCCACACTCCTGCGCCACCCGCCGGCAGACGCCCTCCGGCACGGCCCACCACACCGCGACGGTGCGGAAGGTCTGTGGCGGCAGGGCCAGGTCGTGCTCGCTCAGCACCTCCTCGGTGTAGTGGCGCTTGCGGCGGTAGCCAGTGACCTGGCGCGTCACCTTGACCTTGCCGAGGAACAGCTCGGCCGGGCCGACGCGCCGCTGGCGCAGCACCCCCAGCACGCGGATGGCCGTTTCGTCGATCGTCTGGGTATAGTAGTCCACCTCGGCGCGCCGCGCCTCGGCGTGGCGGGCGTGCAGCGCCTCGACCAGGTAGGTGTCGCCCTGGTGCAGATAGACGGCGCCGGGGAAGACCTCGAAGGGCGCGCGGGTGCTGGCGATCTGCTCGATCACCCGGCCGCTCGCGGCGTCGCGCAACTCCACCGGCTCACCGTCGGCGCTGCGGATGTTGACCCGCCCGGCCGGCCAGCGCTCGCCGGCGAACTCGGCGCGGCCATCTGGCAACCTCAGTAGCTCGCCGCGGCGCAGCAGCCAGTCCCGGATGGCCGCGAACGTGGGGCCGAACCAGGTCTCGTCGGCGTCGTGCAGCGGCAGCTCGAAGGCCGCACAGCGCAGTTGGTCGCTCAGGATGTAGGGGTTCTCCAGCGCCACGCGGGCGTGCTCGTGGGGCCGGCTGAAAAACTCCTGCGGGTGGCGCATGTAGAACTGGTCCAGCGGGTCGTCCTGCGCTACCAGCAGCGCCAGGCTGCGCCCCTGGGCCCGCCCGGCGCGCCCCGCCTGCTGCCAGGCGCTGGCCACGCTGCCGGGAAAGCCGCCCATCACCACCGCGTCCACGCCGCCGATATCCACGCCGAGCTCGAGCGCGTTGGTGGAGACCAGGCCCGCCAGCCTCCCCTCCAGGAAGTCGCGCTCGATGCGGCGACGCTCCTCGGGGGTGTAGCCGGCGCGGTAGGATCCCAACGCCGAAGGCTGAACGCTGAAGGCTGAACGCTCGGCTGACGAAGGACTGGCTGTACCAGCTTGTAGCGTTCGGTGTTCATCGTTCGGCGTTGTCAGGTTCTCCCGCGCATAGCGCAACACTAGCTCGGCAGCGCGGCGGGTGCGGGTGAAGGCCAGCGTCTTGACCCCCGCGCGCACCAGGTGCGCCAGCAGGCCGGCGGTCTCGACGTTCGTGCTGCGGCGCTGCCCGGACTCAGGCGCGAGGCGCGCGGCGATGGGCGATGGGGTGGAGCCGCGCGCCCATCGCCGCGCGCCCATCGCCTCGATCACGGGCGGGTTCCACAGGATGAATGTGCGCTCGCCCTGCGGCGCGCCGTCCTCGTCGATCACGCGCACCGCGTCCCCTACCAGCGCCGCGAGGTGCTCATGGGGGTTGGCGCTGGTGGCGGAGCAGCAGATGAACTGCGGGGCGGCGCCGTAGTGGGCGCACAGGCGGCGCAGCCGGCGCAACACCAGCGCAACATGCGTGCCGAAGACGCCGCGGTAGATGTGGGCCTCGTCCAGCACCACGAAGCGCAGCCGGGCCAGCAGCGCCGCCCAACGCCGGTGATCCGGCAACAGCGTGCGGTGCAGCATGTCCGGGTTGGAGAGGACGATCTGCGCCCTGGCGCGCACCCGGTCGCGCTCGCCGCGCGGCGTGTCGCCGTCCAGCGTTGCCGCCACGACCGACGAACGACCAACGACGAACGACGGACGGGAATCAGCCTCTTGTTCCACCTCCGCGCACCCATCCCCAGAGGTCGCTTGTCGGTCGGTGGTCGGTGGTCGGTGGTCGGTGGTCGATGGTCGGTGGTCATCGGCGAGCGCGCGGTTGAGCGGCGCGAGCAGGCCGTTCAGCGCGCGCAGTTGGTCGTGGGCCAGGGCCTTGGTGGGAAAGAGGAACAGCGCACGCGCGTCGTCCTCCACAAGGATGGCCTCCAGCGCCGGCAGCTGGTAGCAGAGGGTCTTGCCGCTGGCGGTGGCCGTCACGATGCCGACATGCTCGCCGGCACGGGCGGCGTCCAGCGCGGCGGCCTGGTGGGCGTAGAGCCGCGTGATGCCGAGGGCCGCGAGGGCATGGTGCAGCGGCGCGGCGAGCGGCCCCGTGGGCTCGTCGTAGCGCGCCTCGCGCGGCGGGATGGGCTGCACGTGGGCGATCTGGCCGGCGTAGCCGCGGCCGCCGCGCAGCAGGTCGGCGAAGTCGATGCTCATAGGCGCATTGTAGCACGGATGGGCGGCGGCGAAACCCTGACGGGCCGTCGATCGTCGTATATCAGGGCGTATTCGCGAAGCAGCGAGAAGGGAGATCCTCCATGGGGATCCCCGGCGCGCATCTCGGCCGGCGAGTCCGAGGCGTTCGCAGCCATGGCCCAGCCGGGCGCCGCCGAGCTGTACCGCGCCTACCACGAGGCGATGGAGCGCACCCCGCCGGAGGACGTGGGACCGGTGCGCTACGCCGGGGGGCCGGGCGTCGAGCACTATTGGTTCTTCCGCGCCGCCGGCGATCCGGGCGCCTGCGCCCTGCAGGTGGACCCCGCGTACAACGGCTTCATGAAGCCGGCGGAGTAGGAATGGGGAGGCATGGAGGGGTGTAGCCCCTCCATAGTATATATCATACACACCCTATGCTCTATCTCGTCGCCACCCCGATCGGCAACCTGGGCGACATCAGCCAGCGCGCGCTGGAGACCCTGCGCGCGGTAGACTACGTCGCCAGCGAGGACACCCGCAAAACGGGGCTGCTGTTGCGGCACTTCGGCATCAAGAAGCCGCAGATCTCCTTCCACGAGCACAACGAGCGCCAGAGCGGCGAGCGCATCGTGGCGCTCCTGAAGCAGGGCAAGTCGGTGGCGGTGGTGACGGACGCCGGCACGCCCGGCATCGCTGACCCCGGCTTCACCCTCGTGCGGCGGGCGCTGCAAGAGGGGCTTGAGCTGACGATGATCCCCGGCCCGGCGGCGCTGATCATGGCGCTGGTGCTCTCCGGCCTGCCGGTGCACAGCTTCACCTTCCGCGGCTTCCCGCCGCGCAAGCCCGGCCCGCGCCGGCGCTTCCTGGAGGTGGACGCCCGCTCGCCGCACACGCTGATCTTCTACGAGAGTCCCTACCGCATCGAGGCGCTGCTGCAGGACGCGCTGGCGGTCTACGGCGATCGGATGGCGGCGCTGGCGAACGACCTCACCAAGCTGTTCGAGCACGTCGAGCGCGGCTCGCTCTCGCACCTGCTGGAGCACGTGCGCCAGGGCAAGCGGCGCGGCGAGTACGTGCTGGTGGTGGCAGGGGCGGGGGACGGGGCGGAGGAAGACGCGCCGAAGGACGACGAGATCGACGACGAGGGCGCACGCCGCTGCGCGGCCTCAAGATCGTGCCGATTTTGAACCGTGGCTTCGGCCCGTATGCTTTCCTGATATTGACTACCGTACAGAAAACCTGTTCGCCTTGCGGTCCTGAAACGAGTACGTGCCGCAGCTGATAGGATTCCCAACGAGGTTCGCTACCAACGACTCGAAGGGAGGCCAACCA
>DATMBA010000625.1:0-1218 GCA_035559635.1 Roseiflexaceae bacterium | reverse complement strand
GCGGGCGGGGGAGATGCGGGGGCCATAGCCCCCCGCGCCCTCAGCCGGGAGGCGTTTCAAACAAGCTCTAACCCCGGCTGGCCGCTCAGCGCGGGAAGCCCGGGCGCCGCCTTATGCTGGCGCGCCTCGTGAATGCGCTCCCGGAGATACGCCACCGACTGTTCGTCGATACGGAACTCCACCAGCACATCCGGCGCGCGGTCCGTGATCGCCTGCAGCGCCTCGACGCAGGTGTGCGTGACGATCAGATGGTCGCACCAGCGGACCAGCCGCTCGACCTCGTGCGAGTGGTCGATCAGCGCCACCTCCACTGTACAGTCGGGGTGGTAGCTGTAGATCACGTGCTTGAGCATGTGGGCGGTGTTGCCGAGTGTGCAGACTAGCCCGACGCGCGGCGAGTGCAGGCGGGCGATGCCGAGCAGCGCGTCGGGCGTGGGGCGGGTATCCACGCCCACGATCTTCTCCAGGTGGTGGACGAGGGTGCGGTTGACGGCGGCGAGGTGGTGGAAGGTGGTGACGATCAGGTCGTAGCGCTGCGCCACTGGCTCGGCGGCCGTGTCCAGCTCGTCGAGCAGGCCGGTGTCCAGCGGCATGCCCACCAGCCGGGCCAACTCAGCGCCGAGCGTCTCGCTGTCGTGCAGGTTGCACTCGTAGAACTTGACGCGGATCTCGCCCGAGCCATAGACCTGCTCCACGATCGCCGTGAGGTCGCCGAGCACCTGGTCGCGCGGCACGCCGGCCGCCATCGCCTGCCACACCAGCTCGCGCGCCTGCTTGCGGAAGCGACGCGCGCCTCCCTCGCCGGCGGGCGAGCGCCGGACGAAGAACCCCTTCTTGCCGGCGCGCAGCTCGAGGATGCCGGCGGCCTGCAGGGCGCGGCAGGCCTTGTTGACGGTGTTGCGGTTGGCGCCAAGCTCCTGGGCGATCTCGCGCAGCGGGGGAATCGATCCGCCGGGCCGGTACACCCCGCCGCTGATGCGGTTGGCGATGGCGGCCTCGATCTCTTCGGCGGTGACGCGGTCCTTGATCACGGGTATCGCTCCGTCGTGGGTGATCGCCGGTGGTTGTCTTATTGCTTATGCCGTAGGACAACCCTATGGTACACCCGCTTCGGCGCGGCGTCAAGCTGGCGACGGGATCACTAGGGCGCCGTCACCGTCCCCGGCTCCGCACCACGCCCGGCCGCTGAAGCGGCGGGCGAGCTGCTGCCAAGCCCGC
>DATMBA010000624.1:0-1181 GCA_035559635.1 Roseiflexaceae bacterium | reverse complement strand
GCTCCAGCGGCTGCCGCTGCAGGTGAGCCGCCGCGCGGATCATCGCCTCCGCCGGCGGCGCGCCCTCAGCCGTGAGCGTGACGCGCGCGAGGGGCGCGCCGGGTTGGGGGCGCGCGGGCGCCACCAACTCCACCAGGATCTGCACCGCACGCCCGGGCTGTAGGTCGCCCAAAGCCAGTTCCGCCGGCTCGTGGGGCGCACCGCGCTCCTGGAGCACCGCCAGCGAGGGGCGGATGCGCGTCACGCGCCGCAGCGCCACGCCGGACGCCGGCGCGATGCGCAACGCCGCGCCATGGGCCGCCAACGTGCGGGCCATGGCCAACTCGGCTGTGATAGCGCGTGGGATCTCGTCGGCGCGGGTGAGGAACAGCGCCCGGCCGCCGCTGCGGTCCGCCAGCGCGGTGAGCAGCGCCTCCTGGAACTCGCCGCCCAGCCCAACAGTGCTGATCGGCACGCGCTCGGCGGCGGCTGCGGCGGCCAACTCCATGCACGCCTCAGGCCGCTCGGTGAACCCGTCGGTCAGCAGGATGATGCGCTCGGCGCGGCGGCCGTCACGTCCGGCGCGTAACTCGGCCAGCGCCAGCGCCAGCCCGCGCGCCAGGTCGGTTCGCTCGCCCAGGTCCAGCCCTGGCAGCTTGCGGATGCCCTGCGCCAGCGCGGCGCGCTCGGCGCCGGATGCGCCCGGCGCCAGCACCACCGCCTCCTCGGCGCAGGCCACCAGCGCGAAATGATCCGTGGCCTCCAGCCGCTCGACCACCGTGTGGAGCGCGCGCGCCACGTGGCCGAGCGCTGAGTGGGCCGTCTCGCGCACGCTGGCCGGCACCGGGGTGGTGAGCTGCCAGACCGGCACACCGTCCACCAGCGTCTCCTGCGCGCCACCGCTGCGCACCAGGTCGCGGAACTGGCCCTCGTCCACGATCGGGATGCGCATCGAGCGGCTGGCGTCTGCCACCAGCGCCCAGCTCACCGGCCAGGCGCCGCCCTCCCCGCGCGCGGCGATGGTCAGCAGGACATAGCACACCTGCGGCTCGTCCAGCGCGTCGAGCAGAGGCGTCTCGGGGGTGATGTCCAGCGTGAGTGCGGGCATGCGACCCATTATAGCCGATCGGGCGCTGCCGGGCACAGCCCATGTTCGGACCTAGGAGTCTGTCAATCCTTGATTGACGGATGGGGTGGGGTTT
>DATMBA010000623.1:0-5237 GCA_035559635.1 Roseiflexaceae bacterium | reverse complement strand
CACGGCGGACGCGCCGGCGGAGGGTAAGCGCGGCGGCGCGCCACACCCCGCCAGCGCGGCGGCGAGTGCAGTATAGAGGAGGATGTGCCCTGTATACGCCATGCGCGCCGTCCTCCCGATCGACGACCGACGACCGGCGATTATCGTCCGTAGTCCACGATCCACGGTCTACGGTTACGGTCCACGGTCCCTACTACGGCGGCAGCAACTCATGCGCCGCCGCCAGCACCGCTCCGGCTAGCTCGGCGCCCACCCGCGAGCCCTCGCCACCCTGCTCCACCATCACCGCCACCGCGAAGCGCGGCTGGTCCACCGGCGCGATCGCGATAAACCAGGCGTGTGGCACAGCCCCCGGGATGTGCTCGGCGGTGCCGGACTTGCCACCCACCGCCATCACCGCCGGGTCCAACTGCTGGGCGGCGCGCCCGAAGCCGTACTCCACGCCGGCCCGCATGTTGCGCCGCATCACCGCCGCCACCGAGCCAGGCATCACCCGCCGGATGGCCCGCGGCCCGCGCGCCGTCACCAGGCCGCCCTCCGGCCGCGTGACGCGCTCCACCAGGTAGGGCTCCATCATCAGACCGTCGTTGGCCACCGTGGCGGCCACCATCGCCATCTGCAGCGGCGTGATCAGCAGTTGCCCCTGGCCGAAGCCGGTGTCGGCCAGGCCGGCACGGCTGTTCAGGAAGCCCGGGTCCACGTACAGCAGGCTCGGCAGCGTCAGCAGGTCGTCGAATCCGGCGTAGCTCTCCCGCGCGTCCCCGGGGCGCACGATGTCGAATTTTACCGCGGTTTCGGCCAGCAGGTTCGGCTCGCGCGGCCGGTCGCGCTCGCGGTCCCAGCCGAGCCGCAGCGCGTACTCGGCGAATGCGGTGTTGCAGGAGTAGGCGTACACCCGCTCCAGGTCCGAGGGGTTCCCGGTGAGCGTGAACAGGTCCGGCACGGCGTTCACCACCGGCGGCGCGCCCGGCTCGGTCTCGCGGGCGTTGGGGCAGTCGATCTGGTCCGGCATCACCTCGCGCGGGAAGAGCAGCGCCGCCACCGCCGTGACGGTCTTGAAGGTCGAGCCGGGCGGGTAGCGCCCCTGGGTGGGGCGGTTAAGCAGCGGCTGGCCAGCGCCCTCACTGTTGAGTTGCTCCCAATAGCTCTGGATGCGGGCGTTCTCCGCCTCGCGGTCCGCCGAGGGGTCGAAGGCCAGCAGCCGCGGGTCATAGCCCGGCTTGCTGACCATCGCCAGCACCGCGCCGGTGCGCGGGTCCAGCACCACCACCGAGCCGGCGCGGTCGCCGAGCAGCCGGGCGACGCGGTCCTGCAGGCGCGCGTCGATCGTCAGGCGGATATCGTCGCCAACCTGCGGCCGGCCAAGGATCTGGTCCTGCAGGCGCGCGAACGAGTCGCGCTCGCCATCCAGGTAGGGGCCGAAGGTGGCCTCCAGGCCGGAGGTGCCGAAGCGGTCGCTGAAGAAGCCGATGACGCCGCTGAACCCGGCGATGTCGAACTGCTCGGCGAGCGGGTAGGTGCGCACGGCGAAGCCGCCCTCCACCACGCGGGTGTCCACCAGCACCATGCCGTTGCGGTCGATCATCTTGCCGCGCCGGACGCGCAGCGCCTCGATCACGTGGCGGACGTTGCTGGTGGGCTGGCCGGTCTGCTCGTCCACGAACACCGCGTTGGCGATCTCTCCGGCGCGCACGAACTGCTGGCGCAGCAGCTGGAGCGAGAGCAGGCCGAAGCCGAGCGCCACCACGACGCCGAGGTTCTGGACACTGCGGGCGGTGCCGCGCGGGCGGGGGGGGAGCGAGAGGCGGGCGGCGAGCAGCAGCAGGGGGGCCGCGGCCCATAGGGCCAGCAGCCAGCGCGCATCGTCGTCGATCGGCTGGGTCATGCCGAAGACGAGCAGCGCAAGGGCGGCGACGATCAGCAGGGCGCGGGCGAAGTAGCGCATCGTTCACTCGAGCGGCATCGTCGCGCGGACGGTGACGCCGCCACCCTCAGTCTCGAAGACGTCCAATCGGCCGCCGCACTCGGCCAGGCGGTACTGCAGGGCGCGCAGCGCGTGCAGCCCCGGCCGCTCGTGGGTGCCGTCCAGCAGGCCCACGCCGTCGTCCTGGATCAGCAGGGCGACGGAAGTGGCGTCGTAGCGCAGGGTGATCATCGCCGAGGCAGCGTGCGCGTGCTGCTGGACGTTGAGCAGCGCCTCCTGCGCCAGCCGGACGAGCAGGTTGCGGTGGACATGGTGGATGGCGCGCGTGCGGCCGAGGAGCGTCACACGGGTGGCAGCCCCGGTGTGCTGCCCGAAGCGCAGCGCCAACAGGTCCAGCGCGGCGGCGAGGTCCATATCCGGCGTGGGCAGCGGCGCGAAGATCACGCGCCGCAGCTCTTCGACGCCGCGCTCGGCGGTGCGGGTGCGGATGGCCTGCGTGGCCAGCGGGCTTTCGCCGGGCAGCTGCTCGGCCCCCCCCGCGGCCGGCGAGCGGGCGGCGTAGCGCGCAAGCTCAGGGCGCGCGCCGCGCCCGAAGCGCTCGTCCGGCGGCGGCGCGCTCCTGCCGCTCCTCGCCCGTGCGCGGCGCCCCACGCGCTGGCGCAGCAACTCCACCGCCAGCGGCAGCAGCCCGCCGAACAGCGGCGGCAGCGCCATGCGCAGACCGATCTCCAGCGGCGGCCACACGCCACCCACCAATTGATCGGACACCGGCATTCCCGCCGCCCATAGTGCCGACAGGTCGATCGGCACGTACGCCAGCCCTGCGATCACGCCGCCGCGCCAGCCGAACAGCAGCCCCGGCAGCACCAGGCTGCCGTAGCTGTGGGCCACGAACGCGCTCTCCCAGCCGCCGCTCTGCACCAGCACGAACGCCCCGTAGAGCATGTCCAGCACCAGCAGCGCCGGGTTGCGGCGGGCGACGCGCACGTAGCGCTGGGCGTAGAGCGTGGCCGGGATGTTCAGCGCGGCGGTGGCCAGCAGCACCCATCCCAGCTGCGAGAGCAGCCGCCCCTCGAGCAGCAGCCACACGGCCGCGACGCCCCAGGAGAGCCAGCGGTAGCCGAAAAAGATCACGTGGTCGGCGAGCCACGGATGCGGGTTGGGGCGGGTCCCGCTCACGCTGCACCTCGGCTGGGTTGGCGCTTGGGAGCGCCAGGTGGACGACCGTCGGCCGATCCAATACCCCGCGCGGCAGCTCTGATGCGCCGCCGGCGGAGACGTCGTGGAGCATGAAAGTAGTGTGTAGTGTAGCAGAAAGGAGGCCAGGCGGCAAGGATTTTCAGGCCGCGTAGGGCTCCGTCAACGTCCCTAGCTCCGCACCTCGCCCGGCGCGTGCACGCCGCAGGATACACGCGGGATCTTCTTTGCACAGGCCGCCTGCGCGGCCTCCGCGCTAGCCCGCCGCGGGGTACCCGCTGGGCCCGGCCGGGCGTGGCACGCGGCCACAGACCCGATCATGGAGGAAACGTTCATCAGCCGCCGGGCGTGGGACGCCACCAATAGAGTTTGACGGAGCCCCAGGCCGCGCAAGCCCCCTTCACGAACCGCTGCTGATCGCGTACAATAGCCGGCGATCTCAGACACGCGGGCTCCTCACCCCCCTTCGGGGTGATGGGAAGTTTCAGGGAGGGCGCACCCGTCCCCGTACCGCGAGGATGGATGTGGTTCCATATAGCGGGGGCGGGTGTCTGTGGCCCCGAAGGACCTTCGAGGGTTCTTTTTGGAGATGCTGCGCCCCTCCCTGTCGGGGTGCGGGGGCGGGGCCACCGCGTACGTCTGTCAAGGAGAGGTACAGGGCGCCATGCGCTACGAATTCGCCACCGCCGGCCGCATTATCTTCGGACCGGGTGCTGCGGCCGACCTCGCGGCGCTGGTCGAGTCTGCCGGGCGCCGGGCGCTGCTGGTACACGGGCGTGGCGCCACAACGCGTGGCGGGCCAGCGGCCGGCGTGATGCAGCGCCTCGCCGCGCGCGGCCTGGTGGCTGCCTCTTACGCAGCCGGCAGCGAGCCGGACGTCGCCGCTGCCGAGGCCGCCGCCGCGCTGGCGCGCGAGGCGGGGTGCGACTGCGTGGTGGGCATCGGCGGCGGCAGCGTGCTGGACACCGCCAAGGCCGCGGCGGCCTTGGCCGCTAACGCCGGAGGCGCCCTGGCCTACCTGGAGGTGGTGGGCGCGGGGCGCGCCCTGGAGCGGCCTGCGCTGCCGGTGGTGGCCGTGCCCACCACCGCCGGCACCGGCAGCGAGGCCACCCGCAACGCGGTGCTCGGCGTGCCCGAGCGCCGCGTCAAGGCCAGCATGCGCCACGCCAGTATGCTGCCGCGCCTGGCGCTGGTGGACCCGCTGCTGACGCACGATATGCCGCCGGCCCTCACCGCCAGCAGCGGGATGGACGCCATCACACAGCTGATCGAGGCCTACGTCTCGCGGCGCGCCAGCCCGCTCACCGATGCGCTCTGCCTGCGCGCGCTGCCGGAGCTGGACGCGGCACTGCGCCGCGCGTACCAGCGCCCGGAGGACGCGGTGGCGCGCGAGGCGATGAGCCAGGCGGCACTATTCAGCGGTATGGCGCTCGCAAACGCCGGCCTGGGGGCGGTTCACGGGATCGCGGCGGCGGTGGGCGGCGCCTTCCCGGCTCCGCACGGCGCCGTGTGCGCCGCGCTGCTGCCACACGTGACGGCCGCCAACATCCGGGCGCTGCGGCGCGCCGGCGCCGCCACCGCCACCGCCCGCTACCGGGAGATCGCCCAGACTCTACTGGGCAGGCAGGGACCCGCCGAGGACGCGCTCCTCGAGTGCCTGCGCGACCTGGCCGGCGCGCTGGCGATCCCCGGCCTGGCGCGCTACGGTGTGACGACCGCCGACATCCCGGCGCTCGCTATGGCCGCCTCCCAGGCCAGCAGCACACGCAGCAACCCGGTGGCGCTGTCGCAGGCCGAGCTGGAGGAGACGATCGCTGCGGCGCTCTAGGGCCTATCCGCAAACGGCGTTTGCGGGGGCGTGGGGGCTGCGCCCCGCCAGACCGCCCGCTTTGCGGATGGGGCGAAAGGCACCGAAGGCGTTCCCGCAGGGTACACTGAACGCTCAACCGCTGGGCATCGGAAACACAGTATCCGTCGTTCCTACTGTTCTTCGTGCCCCTGTGTCCTTCGTAGATTCTCTACCGCTGTTCGAGGACGCCCTCACCGCCCGGAGGCAGGCATGCGGATCGTGCTCACTTCGCTGATACCACTGGCGTTCGCGCTCGCCGCGTGTGCG
>DATMBA010000622.1:0-4114 GCA_035559635.1 Roseiflexaceae bacterium | reverse complement strand
TCCGCGGTACGGCGCAGACGCGGCATCGCCACCGCCGCCGCCAGCGCCACCGCCAGCATCAGCGCCGCCACGCCGCGGAACATGGCCGGCAGGCCAACCTGCTGCGCCACCGCTCCGCCGGCCACCGAGCCACTGATGCCGCCCAGCCCGGTGGCCGTGTGGTATAGCCCGGCCATGCGCCCGCGCTGCTGCCGCAGCCCTAGCTCGGTGGCGTAGAGCAGCGCCGGCGTCTCGAAGCAGGAGTAGGCCAGCGAGCGCACCACTTGCACCCCCACCAGCCACGGCAGCGCCGTCGAGACCGTGTAGGCCAGGTAAACACAGGCCATCCCCGCCACCCCGCCGACGATCACCCATTTGCGGCCGAAGCGCTCGGCCAGGTAGCCAGCCAGCATCAGGCACGGCACCTCACCGAGCGCCGCCAGGGCCCACAGCCCGCTGATCACCGTCTGACTGTGGCCCGCGCCGCGCATGTACACCGGCCAGAGCGCCACCACCGAGCCCATGCCCAGGAACCAGGCGAACGCCAGGCCGAGGAACGGTAGCAGGACGCGCCGCGCCTCGGACGAACGACCAACGACCAACGACGAAGGATCAGCGGCTGGGGACGAAGGCAGCGCCGGCACAGCTCGTGTCCCGGGAGCAACGCGATCCGGCTCTTCGCTATCGGTGCTATCGGTCGATCCTCGGTCCTCGGTCTCCGGCCGGCGCCCTTCGCGCACCCCACTCACGAGCAGCAAGGCCAGGGCGTAGAAGCCGGCCGCCAGCAGCAGCGGCGCGCGCAGGTCCAGCCGGTCCGAGAGCAGGCCACCGCCCAGCGCCGCGATGGCAAAGGCCAGCGAGCCGAACATGCGATAGAGGCCCATCAGCCGGCCGCGCTGCGCCTCGTCCTCCAGCACATCGCCGATCAGCGCCAGCGCGCCGGTGCTGTAGGCCGCGTACGAGAGCCCCTCCAGCACGCGCAGCGGAAACAGCCAGGGGTAGGAGGGCACGCCGGCGTAGGCAAGGTACACCAGCGCCAGCCCGGCCGTACCGATCAGCACCAGCGGCTTCCGGCGGCCGAGACGGTCCGAGCGGCTGCCCCACCAGTACTGCGAAGCCAGCGCCGCCGCCTGGTAGGTGGCGAACACCAGGCCGAGCTGCGCGGTGTCGGCGCCGAGCGCGCGCATATAGTTTGCCAGCAGCGGCGAGATCGTGCCGGCCGCCGCGAACACCAGGAACAGCACGCCGGTGAGCCGCAGGTAGGCCGCCCGGTCGCGCACGCGAAGCCAGCGCATGAGTCTTCCGATCACCACGAAGGCACGAAAGCGCGAAGGGGGGGGTTCGCCTGTCGGGGCGGCGTTCGATGGCGTGCCGCGCCGAAAACGAGCTGCAACATCCGAGGCGGTACAACCCTCCAGTCTTCGTGCCTTTGTGCCTTCGGGGTACAAGCTATATCCGTATCGATGTGGACACCGAGCGCTCGCGCACCTCCTCAGGCGTCACCTCGCGGCCGAGCTGCTGCGAGAGGTAGATCCCCTCGCTGATCAGCGCAGTGTTCAGCGCCAGGCCGGCGGTATCGATCCCCGGCACCCGCCCCTGCAGGATGGCCACCCAGTGCCGCTGTGGGCTGTCATACGCCTCGTAGGTCGGGTCACAGGCGTGCAGGCGGAACTCGGCGCGCTTCAAGTCGAACGTGCCGTCCATCTCCATGTCCGCCACAGTGCTGAAGTAGCCGAGCGGCTCCAGCCGCACGCCGCCCTTGGCGCCCAGCACCTTGCTGGACTCCGCCGCGGTGTAGTGCTGCGCCCAGCTCACCTCGATGTCGAAGGTGATCCCACCCGCCAGCCGCACGAAGCCGAGCGCCATCTCCTCCACGTCGTACTTGCTGGACTCGCGCCGGTCGGCGTACATGTCGATCTCCTGGTAGGTGGCGCCGGAGATCGTGCGCACCGCGGGATTATCCAGCAGGAACAGCATCTGGGCGATCTCATAGATGCCCGAGTCGATCAGCGCCCCGCCCGAGGCCACCGCCTTCTGCACGAAGTTGCTGGTGCCGTAGCCATCCACGTACGGGCGGCCACGGCGGCGGAAAGAGACGGCGCGGGCGTAGTAGAGCCGCCCTAGCATCCCGGCGTCGATCAGCCGCCTGGCCGCCTTGGTCTCCGGCGAGAACACCGTGGCCATCTGGATGGCGAGCCGGCGCCCGGTGCGCCTGCTGGCCTCATACATCGCCAGCGCGTCGGCGTAGGTGCCGGCCATCGGCTTCTCGCAGAACACGTCCTTGCCAGCCTCCATCGCCGCGATGCTCACCGGGGCGTGGAAGTTGTTGTGCAGGCAGACGTCCACCGCCTGGATCTCCGGCATGGCCAGCAGGTCGCGGAAGTTCGAGAACACGTGCGGGATGCCGTGCTCGGTCGCCACCCGCCGCGCCTCGGCCTCGTTCAAATCCGCCACCGCTACGATCTCCACGTCCGGCATCTCGGCGTAGCCCGCCACGTGCCGCTTGCCGATCTGCCCGACGCCGATGATGCCGACCTTGACTTTGTCCATGGGTTGCTGACCTTTCAGTTGCAGTGAGGGGTGGTTTTCCGGTAGAATGGGCGCACAGCTATTATGAACGTTTACCAAATAACCGGGTACGTGGCGCCGTACCACGCCCGGCCGCTCAAGCGGCGGGCGAGACTCGGCAAAGCCCGCCTGCGCGGGCTTTATCAGGCCGCGCAGGCGGCCTTCGTACAGGATAGCCCGCCCGTTCACGGGCCGGGCGTGGTGCGGCGCTAGGATACCCCAGTACATAGGCAAAGTTCATTTATAGAGGAAGGCGAGACCCGCCACGCGCCTCCGCTGGAGTCGGTGGGGGCCAGTACGGTGAAGCTATGACAACCGGGCGTACCGTCCTGTATACCTGCCGCACGTGCAACGCCGAGCACGCCGCTGCTAGCCTGGCGCGTGGCCCCTGGGGCGACCACTGCTGCCCGCGCTGCGGCAGCCCGGACCTGAAGCGGCGCCGCAGCCGGCGGGAGACGCTCTACGGCATCTTCTTCCTCTACAAGGTCTACTGAAGCCTCAGCGAGCCGTGTCAGGTTGACACCACGCATAGCCTGCTGAACCGCTACCTGATTGGAGATTGAACATTGCACATTGAAGATTGGAGAAGATGGCCAAACATACGATGGCACTTTCTTCAATCTTCAATCTTCAATCTTCAACGTAGATACGGTTGGAAGCTCGCCAGGATCTTCTCGCGGTCCAGCGCCGGGATGAAGAACGCCGTGTCGTCGGTGACGATGCGCGCGCCGGCCACGTAGGCCTCCACCTCGGCCTCCTCCATCAGCAGGTCCGCCGCCAGCCGCGCCCCATCCCCCAGGTCCGCCCCCGCCGGCCCCGCCCTGAGCCGCGCGTCCAGCGCCCGCACGTCCGCCGCCGTCAGCGGGCGCGGCGTGGCCAGCAGGAAGCTGTGCGGGCCGCCGGTGTACCACAGGGTGGTGTGCGGGAACACCCTCTTGAACGTCGCGATGATCGCCCGGTAGTCGCGCTGCGACAGGTCGTGGAACGGCAGCCACTGGATGAACACGCCATCCTCGGCCAGGTGATCCTTCACCAACGTGTAGAACTCGCGGGTGAACAGCGCCCACGAACTGGTGTTGATCGGGTGGGTCGCGTCGGCGGTGATGATATCGTAGCGCTCGTCGGCGCGCAACAGGAAGTTACGCCCGTCCTCGATCGTGATCGCCAGGCCGGGGTAGCCGAGCACGCTGCGGTTCTCCTCGGTGTAGAGCCGCGCCGCCTCCACCTGCCCGGCCACGAGCTCCACCGCCTGGATGCGCTCCACGCCATGGGTGCTGAGCGCCCCGCTGGCGATGCCATTGCCGAAGCTGACCATAAGCGCGCGCTCGGCCTCCGGGCGCAGCAGCGCCGGCAGGTGGCCCAGCAGGTGGAAGGCCCGCATGCTGTGCTGGTCGGTGGGCACCTCGTTGCGGCCGTTCACGAACGAGACCTTGAGCGGCGGCTCGCGCACCTCAAACACCGCCACCGTCGCGTCCACGCCCTCACGGTAGAACACCAGTTCGGGGATAGCGCCCTCACGGAAGCCGAGGTACACACCCGGCGGGAGCAGCGCCGCGGCCAGCGCGGC
>DATMBA010000621.1:0-2567 GCA_035559635.1 Roseiflexaceae bacterium | reverse complement strand
GGGAGCGCGCCGCCGGGCAAGGGCCGGGCGGGCGGCCAGGTCCGCTGTGGTGGGTGCGGTCACGAGGCTCTCACCCCCGGCCACTGGGAGAGACAGCACATATGCCCAACCACCGTGCGGCAGTCGCACATGGCGCCGATCCGCTGGACGGGCGGTGCGCTGAGACGGGAACGCGCTGCTGCTGCACCGGCACGGCTTTCGCGCAGCGATACGTGGCGGCGCATGGCGCTACTGCCCCCGGAGCCGCAGCACCACCACGATCGTCCGCAGCAGGATGATCAGGTCGAACCAGGGCGACTGGTGTTTGAGGTAGAAGAGGTCGTACTGCAGCTTGACCAGCGCGTCCTCCACCGTGTTGCCGTAGCCGTAGTTGATCTGGGCCCAGCCGGTGAGTCCGGGGCGGGCGGCCAGGCGGGTGCGGTAGAAGGGGATCTCGCGCTGGAGTTGCGCGATGAACTGCGGGCGCTCGGGGCGCGGCCCCACCAGGCTCATCTCGCCGCGGATGACGTTGAGCACCTGCGGCAGCTCGTCCAGCCGGGCGCGGCGCAACCAGCGGCCGACGCGAGTGATGCGCGGGTCGTCCCGGCTGGCCCACTGCGCCTCGCCGTCCCGCTCGGCGTCCGCGCGCATAGAGCGCAGCTTATAGACGAAGAAGCGCCGCCCATGGCGCCCCACCCGCTCCTGGCGGTAGAAGATCGGCCCCGGGCTGTCCAGCCGGATGGCCAGGGCGATCAGCGGGAGGAGCAAGACGAACGCCAGGCCGAGGGCCAGCCCGACCACCAGGTCGATCAGGCGCTTGAGGATGCTGTGGGCCGTGCGCGACTCGGGGGTCTGGAGCGGCAGGGCCACATACCACTGGCTGCCGATGTGCTCCACCGCCACACGGCCGGTGAGGCGCTCGTAGAGCAGCGGCATAGGCGTGATGGCGATGCCAGCCTCGTGGCAGTCCATGATCGCCTGGAACATGCTGCCGCGCACCTCGGCGCTAACGGCGATGACGATCTCGTCCACCTGCTCGGCGAGGGCAGTGGCGAGCAGCCGCTCGTGGGGGCCAAGCACCGGCAGGCCGGCGACGGGCTGGCGCAGCTTCTGGGGGTCGTCGTCGATGAAGCCGACGATGTGGTAGTAGGTGTTGTGGGACTTGCGGATGATGTGGCTCATAGCGCGCCCGGCGGCGCCGGCGCCGAGGATGATCAGGCGGCGGCGGGTGTGCGGCCCGGCGAGCACGCGGATGTAGAAGGCGCGCCAGGTGAGCAGCAGCGCGGTAGAGCCGGCGATCGCGCCGGCCGGCGCGATGCGCAGCAGCGGGCCGGCCTCCCCGAGAGCGCCGGGGAGTGCGCCGCCGGCGGGGGCGCGCGAGGTGACGAAGAACAGCAGCAGGTAGCCGACGCCCACCGCCAGGCCGCCAAGCAGGATGCGGCGCGCGCTGCGGCCGGGCTGCGCCACCAGGCGCAGATTGTACATGTCGTTGAGGATGAGCCACAGAAACCAGCCACCGAGCAGGAGCAGCATCCACGGCGCCTGGTCGCGCAGGAGCGGCCAGTCGATCCGCCGGCCGGCCAGCAGGCTCCAGAGCAGCAGCGCGCCGGCGATGCTGGCGGCCACCAGCGAGAGGTCGCCGGTGCGGAGCAGCAGGCGGCGCTCGGAGATCTCTGGTCTAAGGCGCAGCGGCACGGTCAGCGGGCGTATCACATATTTCAGCGCGGCGATTCGGCTCATCGCGATTGCAGGTTCCACGTGGGTGGGGTCTCCGGGAGGGCACAGCCCTCCCCGGACCTCCCCGCTAGATGGCGACGGGCGCGCCGGATGGCGCCTGGAGTGCCTCGTAGATCTCCCCGATCTGCGCGATCATGCGCTCGCGAGTGAAGCTGTTCAGGAACGCTGCGCGGCCAGCGGCGCCCATGGCGGCGCGCAGGTGGGGCTGGCCGAGCAGCAGCCGCAGCCCGGCCGCGAGGGCCCGCTCGTCGCCGGGAGGTGTGAGCAGGCCGGTGCGCCCGTGCGCCACGGCCTCGGCCACGCCGCCGACGGCGGTGGCCAGCACCGGCAGGCCGGCGCGCATGGCCTCCAGCACGCTGATCGGCACGCCCTCGTAGCGCGAGGCCAGCGCGAAGACCTGGGCGCCGGCCAGGATGTGCGGCACGTCGTCCCGCGCGCCGAGGAACTGCACCCGCTCGCCCAGCCCGAGGCCGGCCACGAGGCGCCGGCATTCCGGCAGGCCCGGGCCGTCCCCCACCAGCAGCAGGCGGGCCTGCGGGTGGCCGGCGGCGGCGAAGGCGCGCAACAGGAGCGCGTGGTCCTTCTGTGGGAAGAAGCGCGCCACCATCGCCACTGCGGGCGGCTCGCGCGCCGGCGCGGCCTGCGGGGCGTGGGATGGCAGGCCGCAGTACACCGTGCCAGCGGGCGCGAGGCGGGCGATCAGGCTCGCCTCGGCCAGGCGTCGGTCGTAGTGGGAGACGCAGATGATGTGGCCGCCGAGCGCGGCGGCGAGCGCCTCGCTGGCCCAGACGAGCGGGCGGCGCGCGGCGGGAGCGCCGGGGGCGAAGCCCCAGCCGTGGGCGGTGAAGACG
>DATMBA010000620.1:0-3559 GCA_035559635.1 Roseiflexaceae bacterium | reverse complement strand
GCCGCACTTGCGGCAGAACTTCGCGCCGGCGCGGTTGACGTTGCCGCAGCTCGGGCAGGTGACATCGCCCTGGTTCGGCTCGCTCATAGCACTCATGGGTCTCCAAGCACGTTTTGCGCGGCTATTGTAACGCGGCGGCGGGGCGGAAGTCAACGACCCTGCGCGGCACCCAACCACGAAGGCACAAAGACACGAAGGCGCGCAGGTTTTATAATCTTTAAAGAGCTTGTTTGCAAAGCCTCCGGCTGGGGGCGGGGGATGGGTGAAACCCCGCACGCTCCCCGTTTCAAACAGGCTCTAACAGTCCTCCAGTACGGGAGGGCCAGGGAGGGCAAAGCCCGCCCGGAATCCCGCCCATCAATCCGAAGAATGTGTGTGGAGCTGTTTAGCTGTTGCGGCGGAGGAAGCAGCATGGACATCGGCAAGCTCCTCGCGCGCCACGCGCGCTACCGGCCCGACCGCACCGCGCTGGTGGTTGGCGAGCGGCGCTTCACCTGGCGCCAGTACAACGCCCGCGTCAACCGCGCGGCCAACGCGCTCCTGGCCCTCGGCGTCCGCAAGGGCGACAAGGTGGCCACCGTGCTACCCAACTCGGTGGAACTGATCGACATCTACTGGGCCTGCGCCAAGATCGGTGCGGTGGTGGTGCCCATGAGCATCCTGCTGCGCGGCCGTGGCCTTGCCACCCTGCTGCGCGACTCCGACACCTCCACAGTGGTCACCGCCGCCGCCTACGCCCCCACCCTGGACCAGATCCGCGCTGAGCTGCCGGGCATCACCGCGGAGCGCTACCTCGTCACCGACGCGCCCGGACTCCCTGGCTACCAGGACTACGCCGCGCTGCTCGCCTCCGCCAGCGAGAGCGAGCCACCCGACCCGCAGCTCACCAGCGATGACCCCTACAACATCATGTACAGCAGCGGCACCACCGGCCTGCCCAAGGGCATCGTGCTGAGCCACGGCGTGCGCTTCGCCTACTGCACGGTGTTCGCCCTCTCTTACCGCTTCACCCCCGAGAGCGTGGCGCTGCACGCCGGCGCGCTGGTGTTCAACGGTGCCTTCCTCACCATGATGCCGGCCTTCTTCCTCGGTTGCCCCTACATCGTGCTGCAGCAGTTCGACCCCAAGGCGCTGATCGCGGCCGTGCGGCGCGAGCAGGTGACCCATGTCAAGCTGGTGCCTTCGCAGATCGTGGCACTGCTGGCCGAGCCGGAGTTCAACGAGCGCGAACTCCCCTCGCTGGAGATGGTCGGCTCGGTGGGCGCACCGCTCCACATGGAGCACAAGCAGGAGCTGCAACGCCGCCTTCCCGGCCGCCTCTACGAGCTGTATGGCCTCACCGAGGGGTTCATGACCATCCTGGACAAGTACGACCTGGGGCGCAAGCTCGGCTCGGTGGGCGTGCCGCCGCCCTCGATGGAGATCAAGATCCTAACCGAGGACGGCCGCGAGGCCGCGCCCGGCCAGGTGGGCGAGATCGTCGGCCGCGGGCCGATGCTCATGTCCGGCTACTACAAGCGGCCCGACCTCACGGCCCAGGCGGTGGTGGACGGCTGGCTGCACAGCGGGGACCTGGGCTACATGGATGAGGACGGCTTCCTCTACCTGGTGGACCGCAAGAAGGATATGATCGTCTCCGGCGGCATCAACGTCTACCCACGGGACATCGAGGAGGTGGTGGTGCAGCATCCGGCCGTGCGCGAGGCGGCCGTCTTCGGCGTGCCGAGCGCGAAGTACGGCGAGACGCCGCTGGCGGCGGTGATCCTGCGCGAGCCGGGCAGCATCGGCGAGGAGGAGCTGCGCGCCTGGATCAACGAGCGGGTGGAGGCCGGCTACCAGAAGGTGGCGCGCGTGGTGTTCATGGAGGACTTCCCGCGCAGCGCGGCCGGCAAGACGCTCAAGCGCGTGCTGCGCGAGGAGTACTGGGCCGGCAGGGAGACCCGCATCTAATCACAAAAACAGAAGACGCGAAGACACAAAGTGGGAGAGAAACCCTGACCCCGACAGCGTTGTGCCACAACCGGCCGTTCGGTTGCAGCACAACGCCGGCATAAACGGGATTCTTCAAACCTGCGTGCCGGCGTGGTTCAACGCCTACCTGCTCACCCGTCGCACCAGCGTCAGCGCCAGACCGGCCAGCACCAGCGCCAGGCCCAGACCGATCACCGTGTAGGCTACCGGGTTGCCGGCAGCCGCGTTCTGCTCGGCGTAGTGCCGCACCGACGGTGAGTAGCCGGACTGCGCCATCTGCGCGCCGGTGGCGATCGCCGCCAGGATCACGCCGCCCACTAACCCCACCGCCACCCCCAGGCCGATCAACAGCTTCCCGAGCATCGCTTCACCTCGTATACAGGCCCTCCAGGACGAGGTCGAGTTGGCGGTCGGCCACCTCGTCGAACACCGCGTCGTCCCGGCGAAGCCACTCGAAGACCGACATAAAGTACACGTTGCGCACCAGCGCGGCCGCCTCCGCCGCTGCGACGTCGGCGCGCAGCTCGCCGCACCGCTGCGCCGCCGCCACCAGCGGCGCGAGCAGCGCGTCGAAGGCCGCGATATCGTGTGCGTCGTTCTGCGCCATGTCTCGATGGCGCAGGATCTCCACGGTGATCATCATCACCAACTCGCGCTGGCCCGCGATCCCCTGGCCGAGCGTGTGGAAGACGAAGCGCGCCTGGTCGCGGAAGCTGAGCTGCGCCAGCTGTGGGTTGCCATCCAGCGCCACGCGCAGCCGGGCCACCTGCATGCGCCCCAGGTGGCTCAGCACCGCCTCCTTGCTGGGAAAGTGGGTGAAGAAGGTGCCCTTCGCCACCCCCGCCGCCCGCGCGATCTCCTCCACCGTCGTCTCGTGGTAGCCGCGGGCGCGGAACAGCGCCACGGCCACCTCGAACAGCCGCTGCGCCGTCGCGTCCTTCTGCTGCTGCCGTCGGCCCATCTGTTTACTCGCTGTGCCGCTGGCGCATGTGCGCCTCGATGGGAGGTTTGGAGGGTGCGGCCCCTCTAAACGATCGCGCGAAGATTGTTACGGGGCCCCCACACCTCCGCTTTCACCGACCACGGTCACTGACCGCAGTTCGAGTATATGTGATAGCGCGAACAATGTCAAGAGGGATGTGGGCGGCAGGGATGGGGCGGTTTTGCCCGCTGGACAGAGAGCGGCAGGGTAGCGTGCATTGCAGCATGCAGCAGTACGAGCCTCCAGGGTTGTGTGGAGGCACCAGGTGCGCCGTAGCGCACGGCAGGGAGCCGCGCCATGCCGGGAGCGGCGCGCGAGGCGTTGGAGGTAGCGGGCTACCTACTATTGCACAGGCCGCCGCGGGCTGAGTTCAGGCCGCGCCGGCGGCCTTCGTAACGGATAGCCCGCCCGTTCACGGGCCGGGCGTGGTGCTGTTGCACAGGCCGCCGCGGGCTGAGTTTAGGCCGCGCCGGCGGCCTTCGTGACGGATAGCCCGCCCGTTCACGGGCCGGGCGTGGTGCTGTTGCACAGGCCGCCGCGGGCTGAGTTCAGGCCGCGCCGGCGGCCTTCGTAACGGATAGCCCGCCCGTTCACGGGCCGGGCGTG
>DATMBA010000619.1:0-2293 GCA_035559635.1 Roseiflexaceae bacterium | reverse complement strand
CCCGCCAGCAGCAGGGCGAGGACGAAGGAGAAGCGGGTTGGCGGGATCATGGTTGCCCTCCGCTGTGCGGCGCCGGAAGCCCCTCACCCCCTGCCCCCTTCTCCGGCTGCGGCACGAGAGGGGGAGGTGATATGCCCCGGGCCTGGTCTCCCCTCGCGCGCGCGCGGGAGAGGGACAGGGGGTGAAGGCCTTGTCTCCCAACGCCAGACATCAGTATCGTCACCACCGCCGCCACCGCGCTCACGGCCTGCCCCAGCGTGTAGATCGGCCCGCGCCGCACCCGCACCCTCACTGCGTGGTCGCCGGGCGGCGCGTCGAAGGCCAGCAGCCGCTCGTACGACGTGACGGGCGCGGGGACGCCGTCCACCAGCACCTCGATCCCTTCGTGCGCCGCCAACGGGACGAACAGGCGGGCCGGCCGGTCGAGCGTGTAGCGGAAGGCGTATCCCTGGTGGCCGGCGGTGTAGTCGCGCAGCGGAACGGTCCGCCGCTCCTGGGTCGCGCCGGGCGCGAGCTGCAGCAGGTCGCCAAGCAGTGTCAGCGCGGCCTGGTCGCCGGTGAGGGCGGCGTGGTAGGGCAGATTCAGCCCCACGAACCAGATGCTGCCCGCGTCGCGGCTGCGGCCCACCAGCGCCGCCGTCTGGCCCAGGTAGTCGAAGGACAGCTGCGCCGCTATGGCACCCTGCGGTGTGTGGGTGTACCAGAGGTCGCCGGACGCCGCGAGGGGCGCGAGCGCGAAGCGGCCGAGCGCGCCGCTCGCTACCACCGGCGCGCGGTCCAGAATCACGGGCTCGGCGTACACGTCCAGGAAGCGCGCCGAGCCGGTCAGCGGGTCATTCGGGGCGCCGGTGAGGTCCACGACAACGCGCACACCGGCCTCCGCCGCGGCGCGCACAAGCTCCTCCGCGGCGCGGCGGTCGCGCCAGGCGAAGCCGGAGAGCGCCAGCGTGTGGTAGCGGCGCAGCTCGTCGAGCGAGTAGTCGTCCAGGAAGGGCGAGGCGCCGACGACGATCTGCGGGAAGCGGTAGGCGAGGTTCTGCGCTCCGCGCCCGATCCCGAGCGCCCGCCAGTCGGCGTACACGGCGCGCGCTGCCCGCTGGGCCCCGCCCGGCCGCTGGTACAGCGCCGCCTGCGCCCCGGCGTAGCGTTCGGCGAAGCCGGCCGCCGCCAGCTCGCGCACCACGGCCGGGGCAGCGGGCAATGCGCGCAGGAGCGCCACGTCATCTACGCCATAGAGATCCAGCCGGTCCCGCAGGTAGGCGGTGGCGCCCAGCTGCATCGCCTCGTTGAGCGCCGCAACGGTGACGGCGGTATGCGCCCCCTGGTAGGCCCAGCCGAAGATCTGCTCGCGCCCGCCGCGGGCGGTGAACAGGTAGGAGGCGGCCGAGCCGAGTCGGCTCTCGTCGAGCGTCGCCACCCGCCAGCCACCCGTCACGGCCAGCCGCTCGGCGATAGCCGCCACATCAGGTGCGGGCGCGCGCGTGTGGACAAGGGCCAGCGACCCGCCGAAGTCCAGCGCGGTGAGCGCCAGCGCCGCAAGTCCGAGCGCGCGCGAGTGGCGCAGCAGCGGCAGTAGGCGCAGCATCAGCGCCAGCAGTAGGAAGAAGCTGGCCGCCCCGAGAAAGCGCAGCGGCCACAGCAGTTGGTGCAGCGGCAGGCTGTTGTAGATATCGTTGATGCCAGGGGTCGTGATGAGCACGGCGCCTAGCCCCACGAGCGTCAGCACGGTAGGGAGCGGGGCGCGGCCGGCGCGCACGAACAGCAGCGCTGTGGGCAGCACGAGCAGCGCCAGGCCAAGGTAGATCGCCTCAGGGTTGCCGGCGCGCGCCGCGGCGTCCAGGTAGTGCCCAAGCGGGAAGGTCGCCAGCGCCTCGGTCATGGCAGCGGCGTTCAGCTCGGTGATGCCCCCGGTGAGGCTCGGGACCAGCCACCAGCCGGAGAGCGCGATGCCGGACACCAGCGCGACGAGCGCGCCCACCGCCCGGCGCGCTCCAGCGATCCCGGCGGCAAGGCAGCCGAGGGTGACGAGGGCGCAGCACACGGCGTAGATCGCGGCCATCATAGCGTGGCAGAGCACGATCAGCGCCAGGCACATGGCCAGGCCCGCCCGGTGCCGCGGCGCACCGTCCGGCTCGAGCGCCCGCAGCAGCAGGAAGACGGCCAGCGGCAGCAGCGCCGTGGCCAGGGTGCGCGGCAGGTTGCCCTCGGCAAGCGCGACGCGCAGGTTATCCGGCAGGACAATGAACAGCCCGCCGCCGAGCGTCGCCGGGCCGAGGCCGAGCCAGCGGCGGTA
>DATMBA010000618.1:0-5910 GCA_035559635.1 Roseiflexaceae bacterium | reverse complement strand
CCCCCGCCGTGGTGAGCTCGCCGTACCAAACCAGCACGCGGCTCATAAGCGGCCTCCGGCTGTGCCGAACGTCGAACGTCGTACGCCGAACGCCAGAACACGCTGGTAGCTACATGCAAAACGCCAAACGCTAAACGCTAAACGCTGAAAACCACGGGCACCAGCGTTTTGCGTCTTGCGTTTAGCGTCTTGCCTCCCGTCCCCCGTCACCCTGAACCGTGCGCCCGCTTTTAGCTGGCGCTGAGGGCCACCGGCGTATGACGTAGGACGTACGACGCTAGCGTTTTGCGTCTTGCGTTTAGCGTCTTGCGTTCTGCGCCCAAGGCTAATCATCCAGCACCACCAGCGCTTCCTTCGGCAGGTGCACCACGACCTCCTGGCCCGGCCGCAGCGCGGGGTGGGCCGCGGCGCGCACGCGCAGGCCGCCGGGCTCGAGCCAGGCTTCCTGGTGGCTGCCGCGGTAGATCACCTCGCGCACCCGCGCCTGCAGGCAGTTGGAGCCCCTGGGCTCGCGCACGAGCTCGACCCGCTCGGGACGGATGGCCAGGTTGCCCTGCTCCCAGCGGGGCGGGGCGGGGAGCTCGAGGGGTCCCAGTGGGGTCTGCACGCCGCTGCCGTCGCGGCTGGCGGGGATCAGGTTGGCCGCGCCCAGGAACTCGGCCACGAAGCAACTGCGGGGGCGGGCGTAGACCTCCTCGGGGGTGCCCACCTGGATCACCTGGCCCTCGCGCATCACCGCGATGCGGTCGGAGACGGTCATGGCCTCGTCCTGGTCGTGGGTGACGAGGATGAAGGTGGTGCCCAGGCTGCGCTGCAGGCGGCGCAGGCCCACCTGCACCTCGGCGCGCAGCTTGGCGTCGAGGGCGCTCATGGGCTCGTCCAAAAGCAGCACCTGCGGCTCGTTGACCAGGGCACGGGCCATGGCCACGCGCTGCTTCTGGCCGCCGGAGAGCTGGTGGGGGTAGCGGGCCATGAAGCGCTCGATCTGGAGCATGCCCATGACCATCTCCACCCGTCTTTGCACCTCGGCCTGGGGGACGCGGCGGCTTCTGAGCCCGAAGGCCACGTTCTCGAAGACGCTGAGGTGAGGGAAGAGCGCGTAATTCTGGAAGACGGTGTTGACCGGGCGATGGTTGGCGGGCACGCCCGTGATGTCCGCGCCACCCAGCCACACGCTCCCGGCGCTGGGCAGCTCGAAGCCGGCGACGATGCGCAGCAGGGTGGTCTTGCCGCAGCCCGAAGGCCCGAGCAAGGTGAAGAACTCCCCGGCCTTGATCTCCAGGCTCACCCCGCCCAGCGCCGTCACCTCGCCGAAGCGCTTGACGACGTCCTCGACGGCCAGGGCGCCGGTGGCGGCTCGAGCCTGGGCCTTCACGGAGGGTCGAGTCACTGCCATCGAATTTCCCTCTATGCCCCGGCGGTGGCGGCCTCGAAGCTGTGCTCCAGGATCTCCAGGCCCCTGCGCACTTCGTCCTCGCTCGCCACCAGCGGCACCAAGCAGCGGATGACGTTGAGGTGCATGCCGGCCTTCATCAAGAGCAGGCCGCGCTCGCGGGCGGCGTCGAAGACACGGGTGGTGAGGGTGGGGTCGGGGGCCTTGCTCTCGCGGTCGCGCACGAGCTCCATCGCGACCATCGGCCCCAGGCCGCGCACGTCCCCGACTTGGGGGAAGCGCTCTTGGATCTTGCGGAAGCCCTCGTGCAGGATTTCGCCCAGCCGCCGTCCCTTCTCCAGCAGCTTCTCCTCCTCGAAGACCTCGAGCACCGCCAGCCCCGCCGCACAGGCTAGGGGGTTGCCGGCGAAGGTGCCGCCCAGCCCGCCGGGCAGGGGAGCGTCCATGACCTCGGCCTTGCCCAGCACCCCGGCGATGGGCAGCCCACCGCCGATGCTCTTGGCGAAGCAGATGAGGTCGGGCTCGACCCCCGCGTGCTCGATGGCCCAGAACCTGCCGGTGCGCCCGATGCCGGTCTGGATTTCGTCGTCGATGAACACGATGCCGTGCTTGGCAGTGAGGCTGCGCAGGGCCTTGAGGAAGGCGATGGGAGCGGGCACGAAGCCGCCCTCGCCCAGTTGGGGCTCGATGATGATGGCCGCCACCCGGTCAGGGGTGATGGCGGTGTCGAAGAGCTCGTGCAGGGCGTCCATGGCCCGGCGGGTGTCGATGCCGTGGTACTCGTAGGGGTAGGGGGCGTGGTAGACCTCGGGGGCGAAGGGGCCGAAGTTCTGCCGGTAGGGCGTGGCCTTGCCGGTGAGGCTCAGGCCCAATAGGGTGCGCCCGTGGAAGGCGTGCTTGAAGGCGATGACTCCGGGACGCCCGGTGTAGGCGCGGGCGATCTTGACCGCGTTCTCGGTGGCCTCGGCCCCGGTGGTGACGAAGAAGGCCTTTTTGTCGGCTTCGCCGGGGGCGCTGTCGCACAGCTTCTCGGCGAGCTTGATGTAGGGCTCGTAGGCCGTGACCTGGAAGCAGGTGTGGGTGAAGCGCTCCAACTGCGCCTTCACCGCCTGCACCACCCGCGGGTGGCTGTGCCCGATGTTCAGCACGCCGATGCCGCCGGCGAAGTCGATGTATTCCTTCCCGTCCACGTCCCACACCTGCGCGCCCTCGGCCCGCCCCACGAACAGCGGATGGGCGTTGGACACGCCGCGCGGCACCACGGCCTCGCGCAGAGCACGGAGCGCCTCCGTGCGCGACTCGGTCAGCAGCATACGAACTCCTCAGCTTGTGGGGGCTGCCTCAAGCCTACACGCCGCCGCACGGTTGCGCTATAGCTCTCGGGGATAATTCTGGAGGGGAAAGTACTCCGCGGGGGATAATATGGTGAGCGTACGGGGGTCTGCGGCCCCCGTACGCTCGGATCGGCGCTGTGGGAAGGTTTGCAGGGGCTGCACCCCTCCAAACGGACGCGCGCGGGCTATCAAGCCCCCGCGCGCGTCATATTCCCCTTGTCCGCCGCGGCGGCCAGCGCGCGGGTGCGCGCCGCGTCCCCGGCCATCTCCTCCACCGTCTTCGTCCGCAGGCGCGCCGCGCCGGCCGTCTCGCGCAGCCGCACGCGCGTGCCGTCGGCCTCGGCCTGCGCCAGGCGCCGCGCAGCGCGCGGGATCTCGTCCCGGTACTGTGGCAGCCAGCGCGCCTGCGCCACCAGCAACTCGTCGGTCATCTGCCAGACCTCCTCCGGGTTGCACACCGCGCCCACCAGCGGATCGTGCAGCATGGCCTGCTTGAGCAGCGTCACGTCGCCGCGCACCGCCGCCTCCATGCCCATCTCCTGCACACGCACGCTGGCCGCGCAGGTGGCGGCGCAGGCCAGCGGCAGCGGCCCCACCACCGGCATGTTGATCCCGGTGCGGTCCACGTAGCCGGGGATCTCCACCACACAGCCATCTGGCAGGTTCGGGATGTGGCCGCGGTTGATCACGTTGAAGTGCCCGCGGTACACCCGCCCGGTCTCGAGCGCCTCGATGATGTAGGAGCCGTGCTCCTCACTGCGCGTCTCGGGCGTGAAGCGCGGCGGCTCCTCAGCCAGCCAGTTCGGAAAGTCGGTCTCGAACCAGTTGCGCGACTCGGTGCAGACCCGCAGGTAGCCGCCGGTCTCGCCATTGATCCAGCTCGACAGGTCGATCCACTGCGGGATCTCCTCCGGCCGCTTGCGGTACCAGGGCAGGTACTCGCTCAGGTGGCCGTTCGACTCGGTACTGTAGTAGCCGAAGCGCCGCAGCACGTCGATGCGCACCTTCTCGGTGCGGGCGAAGGTCGGGTGCTGCTCGAACAGCTCCAGCAGCGATGGGACGCGCACCTCCCTGCCCTGCAGCGTCACCGTCCTTCCCACATCGTTGATGAAGTCGATGCCGCGCCACTGAACCTTGACGAACCAGGTCTGGTGGTTGATGCCGGCGGCCACCACGTCCACCTCACGGCGGTGCATGCGGCTGACGTGGCCGGAGGCGTAGTCCCGGTGCTGCGCCACACCGTTGTCGTCCGCGATCAGCCCCTCGCGCCTAGCCCAGTGCTCGATGCAGCTGGTGATCTGCCAGTGGGCGCCCTGCACACCGTGGCAGAGGCCGATGGTCGGCACGCCGCCGTACGTATTGCAGGCCCAGGTGTTCATCGCCATCGGGTTGGAGTAGTTGAGGAACAGCGCGCCAGGCCTGGCCACCTCGCGGATGTCCTTACAGAACTCCAGCAGCGCCGGGATGGTGCGCTGGGCGTACATGAGGCCGCCGGCGCAGATCGTATCGCCCACGCACTGATCCACGCCGTACTTGAGCGGGATGTCGATGTCGGTCTGGAACGCCTCCAGGCCGCCCTGGCGGATCATACAGATCACATAGTCCGCATCCTGGATCGCCGCGCGCCGCTCGGTGGTGGCGAGCACTTGGGCCGGCAGCTCATTGGCGGCGATGTCGCGGCGGCAGAGTTGGGCCACCATGTCCAGGTTGCGCTCGGAGATGTCGGTCAGCGCGAAGGTGGTGTCGGCCAGCTCCGGCACCGAGAGGATGTCGCGCATCAGCCGGCGGGTGAAGCCGATCGAGCCGGCGCCGATCATCGCGATCTTGAGAGCCATGGGGGTGTGCCTTCCTTGTTGGCTAGCGCGCTGCGCTGCAGTGGAACGTGGTCTCAGAGCTTGTTTGAAACGCCTCCCGGCTGGGGGTGCGGGGGCCTAAGGCCTCCGCATCTCCCCGCCCGCCCGCCGCGCAGCGGCGGGCAGGGGATGGGTGAGGGATTTCACCCCTCACGCGCCCCGTTTCAAACAGGCGCTCAGAGGCGGGCTGCGTCCGCTCCTGACCCCTCCCGCTCTCTGTTTGTTCGATAGCTTACATGCTACAGGGATGCGATACAATAGTCTGGATCGGCGGCGAATGATCAGTTTGTGTGAGCGTGCGGCCCGCACAAAGAAGAGAGCGGATTCTGTTGGAGGGGCGCCCCTCCAGCCCTCCCATGCGAACCTCGCGAGCGACGCGATGCTGGAAGAACTGATCGAGCGGGTGCGCCAGCTGGCAGCCAGCCGCGCCCCGCGCGTGACGCTCTACGCACCCGAGCTGCAGCTCTTCGGCGGCTTCGAGGTGCGCGAGCCCCCCGGCCAGTACCACTGGGACGGCATGCGGCGCGGCGGTGACCCGGCCCATCCGTACCTAATCTTCCAATATACGCTGGACGGCTGGGGCTGCTACGCCGCGCACGGGGTGACGCACCGGCTCACGCCGGGCATGGCCTTCACCGCGATCATCCCCTCCGAGCACACCTACTTCCTGCCGCCGGCCTCCTCGGGCTGGGCGTTCTTCTGGATCATCCTGCATCACCCATACATCGTCGAGCGCATCGCCCGGCGGCAGCAGGAGGGCGGCGCGGTGCTGGCGGCCACGCCGGACAGCCCGCTGGTGCTGCGTGCGCTGGATCTGCTGGAGCAGGTGTGCCGGCCCACCCTGCGCGACGCCCTGGCGCATGAGCGGGCGCTGTTCGAGTTCCTCTGGGAGCACGAGCGCGGCGTCCGGCGCGGCAACCCACCGGCGAGCGCGGGCGAGCGCCTGCTAGAGGAGGTGCGGCGCTACGTGGTCGAGTCGCTGGCGCGGCCGATCGGGGTGGCGGAGCTGGCTGCGCGCCACGGCATGAGCCGCAGCCACTTCAGCCACACCTTCAAGGCCGCCACCGGGCTGGCGCCGGCCGCGTTCATCCAGCAGACGCGCCTGGAGGAGGCGGCGCGCCGTCTGATGCACAGTGACCAGCCGATCGCCGCGGTGGCGCGCGCCACCGGCTTCGCGAACGCCAACCACTTCTGCAAAGTCTTCCGCCGGCGCTTCCACCTCAGCCCCGGCGCCTTCCGCCGCCAGATGCGGGCCTGATGAAGGTTTACCACATCATCGGGTACGTCGCGCCCTCCCACACCCGGTCGCTGAAGCGGCGGGCGAGACTCG
>DATMBA010000617.1:0-8630 GCA_035559635.1 Roseiflexaceae bacterium | reverse complement strand
GCCGACCCGCTGCCGGATTAGGGCCACAGGAGGAAGGGGAGGGCTTGGCCCTCCCCTTCCTCCTGTGTAGGGTGTGGGGAGGCTTCGCCTCCCCACGGAACTTCTGGTGCGGGGGACTGCGGCCCCCACACCCCCCACTGTACTACCGCTCGATCTTCTCGCCGGTGTACGGGTCGTACTTCCACTCCTCCGCCGGCCGCGGGTGGTACGGCAGCGCCGGGGTAGGCGTGGCCGCGGCCGTGGGCACATCCAGCGGCATGATGATCCACAGCACCACATAGATCAGCGGGCTGACGCCGCCGGCGAACACGGCCAGCACGAACAGCAGGCGCACGATCGCCGGGTCGATGTTGAAGTAGCGGGCCAGACCGCCGCACACGCCGGCGATCATGCGGTCGCCGCTGGTGCGCTTGAGCTGTGTATTGAACATGGTGTTCCTCCTGTATCGCCTCGCCTGTGTGACGACGGCGAGTCACAGGAAGTTGCACGATGATCTCAGGGAGGGCGCAATCCTCCCTGACCCTCCCGCCACCATGCGACCTGGGATGAGCTCTGGAAGGGCCGAAGCCCTCCCATCCCACCCACCGCACGACCTGGAAGAGTCTCGCCCTCCCTGGCCTTCTCGAGACTGCCTAATTCCCGCACGGCGCTACGTTGCGCCAGTTCTCCACCGTGTCGTTGACCACCTGCGTGCCGTTGGCGCCGTAGGTCAGCGTGAGTTGGCGGTTGGCAAGCTCGTCGCAGCTCGCGCCCTTCTCGACGTGCTCCCAGTCGCCGAGGGTGTACTTGTACTCGATCTGCGTGGTCTCCTTGCCGGTGAGGGTGATCGCCCAGTGGGTGGCATCCACGCGCGTCAGCACCACCCCGCCGGGATTCCACTCCGGCAGGCCCCCGTCCAGCCGGTTCAGCGTGCCGGCGATGTGCACCGACCGCCCGGTGCCATCGGTGCTGGCCGGCACCGTCACGGTGAACGTCACGCTCACGGTGCGCAGCTCGGCGATGGCCATGACCTCGTCCGAGGCGCCCGAGCGGTTGAACGAGGTGTCCACCGCACGCACGACGTAGAAGTAGGTGGCCCCCTGGACGACGTCCGTATCGACGTAGTTTGTGCCCGTCACGAGCGCGAGTGCGGTGTACGGCCCGCCGGCCGCCGTGCCGCGCAGCACCTCATAGCCGTGGAGCGACGGGTCTCCCCCCACCGCGTCCCAGGCCAGCGCGACGCCGTCCGGCGAGGCGCTGACGACACGCAGACTCGCCGGCGCTGCGGGCGGCGTGGTATCCCCGCTGGGGTTGACCGTCAGGCTGCCGGCTTGTGCCGGGCTGTAGCCGTTGCCGATGCCATCCAGGTCGGCGTACACCCAGTCGCGCCCACCGGTGGTGCTGTAGCGGTAGGCGTAGTCGTAGGTCCCCACCGCATCCGGCAGCAGGCTGGCCTGGAACTCGTCGTTGTTGCCGGCGTCCACGTTGAAGGCCGCGTCCACCCAGGTCCAGGCCGCGTTGCCGGCCGGGTTCGAGCCGTCCGGCCCGAAGCCGAGCTGCGCGCGCAGGCTCGGGGTGGGGCCGGGCTGGTTCGTCACGCCGGCGATCCACACCTGGCCATAGACGGTGTCGGTGCGGTCGATCGTGCTGATGGTGTGGGTCATCGTCGGCGGCCACTGCAGGTTGGCCCAGCCGATCGTCAGGTGCGGCAGCGCGCTGACCTCGTTCGATAGATCGCTCTCGTTCCCCGCGGCGTCAAGCGCGGTGACGACATAGTAGTAGGTGCGGGCGTTCTCCAGGCCGATGTCCTCGAAGCTCGTGCCGGCCAACGGTGCGCCGTTGACCCGCTCGAAGCCACCGCCGCTCAGGAAGCTGCGGTAGACGTTGTAGCCGGCCGCGCCGCTCACGGCGCCCCAGGTCAGGCTCGCCGTCCCGGCCCCCTCGCCGGCCACCTGCAGGCCGGCGGGCGCCGCCGGGGGCTCCAGGTCCACCGTGCCGGTGGCCAGCAGCAGGCCACTGAGCGGGGCGAGCGTCACCGCCAGCTGGCCGTTGGCCACCGTGTAGCTGTGGCCAGCCGCGTTGCCCACGCCGTAGGCGCCCGTCAGCGTGGTCCCGTCCGGCAGGTAGCCGGCCACGGGGATGGTAAGCGTGCGCTCCTGATCGCTGCGGTTGAGCGCCACGATCGCCGCCCGGCTCTCGGTCCGGCGGCCGAAGGCGACGGTGTCGTTCGTATCATCCGCCAGCAGCGCGCGGAAGTCGCCGTCCACCAGCGCGTCGTTCCCCTTGCGCAGCGCCGCGAGCGCCCGGTAGTGCGCGAGGAGGCCAGCGTCGGGTGAACCGCCGCGGTCGTCCCACGGGTAGGTCCGCCGGTCGTCCGGGTCGTCATCGCCGGTCACGCCCACCTCGTCACCGTAGAAGACCGTGGGCGCGCCGGGCACGGTGAACTGGATGAGCGAGGCCAGGCGCAGGCGCTGCTTGCCCGCCGCCAGGTTCGCGGCGTCGAACTCGCGCCCGGCGCGCGTCTCAGCGCCGGGGGTGAGCGTCCAGAGCGCGCGCTCGGTGTCGTGGCTATCCACCAGGTTCATCAGCGCGTAGTAGGCCGCGTCGGGGTAGTCCTCGCGGATGGACTCGAGGCGCGCGGCGAACTGCGACGGCTCGATCTGGTAGCCGCTGTCGGCGAAGCCCTTCGAGTCGAACGGGCCGGGCGCGAGCAGGCCGATCACCGCATCGCGCAGCCGGTAGTTCATCGTCGTGTCCAGCCGGTCGCCGCGCAGCATACGCAGCAGCGTGCTGTCCTTCTGCCATGTCTCGCTGATCAGCAGCGCGTCGGGGTCGGTCCCCTTCGCAATCTGGCGGAACATCTCCCAGTAGCCGTTCGGGAAGCTCGGGTCGCCCGAGACATCCAGCCGCCAGCCGCCGGCGCCCCGCTCCAGCCAGTAGCGCGTGACGCTGTTCTGGCCGGTCAGGAAGTACGCCTGCACCTCCGGGTTGCTCTTGTTGAGCACCGGGATGCTGTCGAAGCCGAACCAGCCCTCGTAGACGGCCGACAGCGGGCCGGCGTCTCCGGCGCAGGTGCCGCTGCCGGCCGGCACCGTGCGGAAGACGAACCACGAGCGGTACGGCGAGCTGGTGCTCTCGCACGCGCCTACCGTGTCGTAATGCTGGTAGCGGTCGAAGAACGGGCTGTCGGACGACAGGTGGTTGAACACGCCGTCCAGGATGATGCGGATGCCGCGCTGCTTGGCGTGCTTGACCAGGTTCTCCCAATCCTTCTGCGTGCCGAAATACGGGTCGATCCGGTAGTAATCCTGGGTATCGTAGCTGTGGTTCGAGCCGGCGTCGAAGATCGGGTTGAAGTAGATCGCCGTCACCCCCAGGGCCTGCAGGTAGTCCAGGTACTGGTCGACGCCCTTCAGGTCGCCGCCGAAGTAGTCGCGGCCGCGCGGCTGCTCCCGGCCGGTGGTGTTGCCGGGCTGTGGGGCGAAGCGCAGCGGGCAGGTCGTGCTGTCGGCGTCGGCGTAGTTGCGGCAGTAGCCCTCGGGCAGCGTGCCCCATGGCAGCGCGATCACCGGGTCGTCGTAGCGCACGTCGCCGGTTCGCGCGTCATTGTCGTTGCGGCCATTGCGGAAGCGGTCCGGGAAGATCTGGTAGATCACCGCCTCCCGCGCCCACGCCGGCGCCTCGAAGCCGGGCAGGGAGACCGTGAGCGCCCAGCTACGATCCACCGCCTCGTCGCTGGTGGCGCCGAGGCCGCCGTCCAACGCCGCGGTGTTGTCGGCGTAGTAGTCGGTGTCCACGCCATCGGTCACGATGAAGCGGTACCACAGGTTGTCGGCCGCGGCGTTCGGCAGGGTGACCGCCCAGAAGTCGCAGCGCTCGGTCTCCAGGCCCGCCTGGTAGCACGGCACATCGCTCGCGGCGAGCGTCATCGGGAGGATCGTCTGGCCGGCCGCGTTCAGGCTGTAGAGCCGCAGCCGCACGCCCGTCACATCGTTGTGGAACGTCCGGAGGCGCAGCGTCACCGGCGTGCCGGCGGCCACCGCGCCGCCCGGCGTGCGGTACAGCCGGTCGCGCGAGTCGTGCCGCAGGCCGTCCCACTCGACGTTGTTGTCCTGCGCGTGGCCGGCCAAGATGCTCAGCACATGGCTGGCTGCATCGTAGCGGAACGTCACCTTCGCGTTATCGGCTGGCACCGTGAAGGGGATGTTCGGTCCGTTCCGCACACCACCCTGGCCATAGTTCTCGTCCCAGCTCTCGTTGATGGCGACCTTCGCCTCATAGCTGCCGGCCGGCAGGGCGGTCGTCTCGAAGCTGGCGACGCCGTCGCCGTCAGGGTCCTGCAGCCAGGAGCGCAGACAATCCGGCTGCCAGTCGCCGGGGCAGCCAAGCTCGCTCTGGAAGCTGCCGGGAGCCACAGCGATCACCTCGTTCACATTATCCGCGATCCAGTGGCTCTTATGATCGTAGTAGAACTTGATGGTGCTACCGGGGGCGGCCAGCGCGATATTCGGGCCGTTCTGAGCAGCGCCGGCGCCGTAGTTCTCGTCCCACGAGCCGTTCAGCGCAACCTTGTACTCGAAGCCCCCGGCTGGGACAGTGAACATGCCCTGCCAGATATCGTCGCTCGCGTTATAGGACAGGAAGGTGGCGGCGCACGCCGGGTCCCAGTCGCCGGAGCAACCTAGCTCGCTCTGCAGGCTGCCAACCAGCGTGACGCTGGTGGGGCTGGCGGTGTGCCCCGCCCGTGCGACGGGGGCGCGCAGCGGCAGCGCGAGGGACGCAAGCAGCAGGCTCAGCAGGATGCCGAGCGAGGTCCAGCGGAAGCGGTGGTGCGGTCTCACAGATATAGCTCCTTTGCTATGGCGCGTTCCGCGCAAGGGCTCCATGCGTGCAGCCCAGACCTGGAAATTTCAGGACGTACGCGCTCCCATCGCCCCGCACCCACACGGGGAGTTTGAAGGCGCGTAGCCCCTCCAAAAAAGAACCCTCGAGGGGTTTTTTTGGGGCCTGCGGCTCCGTAGCCTCCGCCTGAGACACCGACTGCGTACGTCCTGGAAATGAGGAGCGGGACTGTTCAGGGAGGACAAGCACGCCCACCCTCCCAACGATGAAGGGTAGGACGCCTGTCGCCCGATTGCAATGCGCAGCCGTACCTGGGATAGGGTGAGTATAGCACGCACCCCTAAACCGATCAAGGTGTCGCGTTGGAGATGAAAAGAGTGTCATCTTTGCTGAGGTGATGCGTTGACACATCATCATTCTGATGTACTAGCATCACCAGAGAGCCGTTGTCCCAGGCGAGGAGGGTCCGGAGCATGCGCACGACACTCGACCTCGAAGAGGATGTCCTTCTGGCGGCCAAGGTGATCGCGCAGCAGTGGGGCATCTTACTCGGTAAGGTCATCTCGGATCTGGTGCGCCAGGCGCTCACAGGGCCCGGGAGCGCGGCGACGCGCAACGGCGTGCCGCTGTTCCCGGTGCGCCCGGGGGCCGGAATCGTCACCGAGGAGCTTGTCAACCAGCCGCGCGACGAGGCGTCCTGACGGCGTACCTGCTCGACGTGAACGTTCTGCTCGCCCTGAGCGATCCGATGCACATCCACCACGAGCCGGCCCACCGTTGGTTCGCCGCACACGGGGCGGGCGCTTGGGCCATCTGCCCGATCACCGAGAACGGCTTCGTGTATGTCGTCAGCCATCCGAACTACCCCAACCGGCCCGGCGACGCACCCGCCGTTCTTGGCATGCTCCGTCAGTTCTGCGCCGCCGCAGATCACCAGTTCTGGCCCGCAGACGTGAGCCCCCACGAACTGCTCCTGCCTAGCGCCGCTTTACTGGGGGATCCTAGCGCCGCACCACGCCCGGCCCGTGAACGGGCGGGCTGTCGCGTACGAAGGCCGCCTGCGCGGCCTGAAGGCAGCCCTCCCCTCGCCCCAATACCTTTCACATACGGGAGGATGTGGAGGGCTTTGCCCTCCACATCCTCCCCCGGTGGGGTGTGAGGGCCTGCGGCCCCCGCGAACCCATACTGCGGGCAGCGCCCGCGTATTTGAAACGTATTGCCCCGCGCCCCACCCCTTTAGAAATCAATGCAGCGCGCCATCGTCACCTATCAGGTGTCCCGGCCGCGCCCTGAGGCCGGGTGCGCGCGAGGAGCTCCATCCGCTCGACGAACATGGCGAGGAAGGCGGTACTGTCGAAGGCGGTCACGGCGCGGACGTTGGGGCGCGGGCGGAACGTGCGGCGCCAGCGCGGCGGGAAGGCGGCCGCGTCGAAGCCGAGGATGTCGTGCGCATCCGGCTCACGCCCGCTCAGCCCCACGTAGCTGATCACCGTCTTGCCGGCGGTCAACTCGCTGCTGTGCTCCACCGCCACGTGCAGCGCCTCGGTGCGCGCCAACTCGGGGCGGAAGGCCAGCGCCAGCGCCACCGGGTCGTTGATCGAGCAGCCGGCGTAGCCGAACGCCGCCAGATGGAACTCCAGGTAGAAGCGGGTGGCGTCGGCGATGAAGCGCGGGATGGGCGAGGGGACGCGCAACAGCCGGTCCACATCTGCCTGGGTGAGCAGCACGTCGCGGGTGATGTCCCACGGCAGCAGCGTGATCGGCATGCCGCTCTCCAGCACGATGTGGGCGGCGTGCGGGTCCACGTAGAAGTTGAACTCGGCCAGCGAGGTGGTGTTGCCGTCTACCCGCAGCGCCCCACCCATGACGATCACCTCGCGCACGGCCGCGGCGATGCGCGGCTCCTTGCGCAGCGCCAGCGCCACGTTGGTGAGCGGCGCCACCGCCACCAGCGTCACCTCGCCAGGGCGCGCCATGATCTCGCGGACGATCATGTCCACGGCGTGCTCGGGCGCCGGCTGCGCCTGCGGGGCGGGCAGGCGGGCGTAGCCCAACCCGGTGTCCCCGTGGGTCTCGGGCGCGGTGAACGGCGGGCGGATCAGCGGCAGCGCCACGCCGGCGCACACCGGCACGTCCGTGCGCCCGGCCAACTCCAGCACCCCCAGCGCGTTGCGCACCCCGTCCGCCAGCGCGCAGTTGCCGCCGGTCACGCTCACCGCGGCCAGCTCCACCTCCGGCGAGGCCAGCGCCAGCAGGATGGCCAGCGAGTCATCGATGCCCGGGTCGGTATCCAGGATCACCCGTCGCGGCATAGCCATGCCCCCTCCAAACAGCGAACAGCCGCGCGATTATAGCATTTCGGAGGCGAGGGGGCAGGGAGGGCGTGCCCTCCCTGCCCCTCCTCGCCCCTGATGGTATAATGCCCCAGGTGTGGCATTGCGGGAGCCTGATGTGC
Organism: Roseiflexaceae bacterium; assembly: GCA_035559635.1. Taxonomy (GTDB): domain Bacteria; phylum Chloroflexota; class Chloroflexia; order Chloroflexales; family Roseiflexaceae; genus CALJIC01. The sequence continues at coordinate 1,354 of DATMBA010000617.1, read as the reverse complement.
GCGCATACCTGGACATCGAGACCACCTTCGACGGCGCGATCAGCGTAGTGGGCATCTACCGGCCTGACCTCGGCACCATCCAGCTCGTTGGCGGCGGTGTGCAGGATCTGGCGCTCTTCGAGGCGCTGGAGGGTGTGCGCACGATCGTCACCTTCAACGGCAGCACCTTCGACCTGCCGGTGATCCGCAGGCGCATGTATGTGGATCTCAAGCGCGACTTCGAGCACTGCGACCTGATGTACATCTGCCGGCGCAAGGGGCTGCGCGGCGGCCTCAAGCGCGTGGAGACGCTGCTGGGCATCGCGCGCGCCACCACCGGCATCACCGGCTGGGACGCGCCGCGCCTCTGGTACCGTTATGAGGCCGCCGGCGACCGCGCGGCGCTCCGCACGCTGCTGGAGTACAACCGCGAGGACGTCGTCAACCTCGCGCGCATGGAGGAGTGCCTGGGCCTGACCCCTGAGACGCCTACGTGTGTGGCGGTGCGGCACGTGTTTGCATGATGAGGAGGGCCTCAGGGCCGTGCTCTCCCTTGAACACCCACCCGCCACCATTCCTTTTGTATCTCAATGCAACTCAAAGTCCTCAACAACCGCTACGAGCTGGAGCAGAAGATCGGCGAAGGCGGGATGGCGCGCGTCTACCGCGGCCGCGACCTGCGCCTCAACCGGCGCGTGGCGATCAAGGTGCTCCACAGCCATCACGCCTCGGACATGGGCTTCCTCCAGCGCTTCCACCACGAGGCACAGGCCGCCGCCAACCTCCACCACCCTGCGATCGTCGATGTCTACGACGTCGGGCAGGACGACGGCGTCCACTACATCGTGATGGAGTACGTGGAGGGCAGCGACCTCAAGAGCTACATCCGCACCGGCCCGCTGCCGATCGAGGAGGCGGTGGCGATCGCCGCCGCGGTGGCCGAGGGGCTCGAGGCCGCCCACCGGCTCGGCATGGTCCACCGGGACGTCAAGCCGCAGAATATTATCGTCGGGCCGGACGGCCACGTGAAGATCACGGACTTCGGCATCGCCAAGAGCGCGCTCTCCACCGCGATGACCGAGACCGGCGTGACATTCGGCACGGCCGACTATATCTCGCCCGAGCAGGCTCAGGGCCAGCCGGCCACCCCGCGCTCGGATGTGTATGCGCTCGGCGTGACGCTCTTCGAGATGCTCACCGGCCGTCTGCCATTCACCGGCGACAGCTCGATCGCCGTGGCGATGCAGCACGTGAGCGCCGAGCCGCCGCCGCCGCGCATGTTCAACCCGCGCATCACGCCGCAACTGGAGGCGTTGGTGCTGCGCGCGCTCGCCAAGCGCCCCGAGGACCGCCCGGCCTCGGCCCGCGAGTTCGC
>DATMBA010000616.1:0-7501 GCA_035559635.1 Roseiflexaceae bacterium | reverse complement strand
CGGCGGAGGGCGCGGACGGCGAGGGCGCGCCCTCGCCCGGCATGCTGCTCAGGCACTACGCGCCGCGCGCCCCGCTCACGCTGTACGCCGGCCCGCCAGCGGCCGCCCTGGCCCACATGCGCGCCGACGCCCTGCGGCTGGCGGGCGAGGGCCGCCACGTGGGGGTGATGGTGGCCGACGAGGACGCCCCCGCGTTCGCCGGCACGCCTGCGCGCGTCGTCCCGCTTGGCCCGCGCGCCGACCCGGCCCAGACCGCCGCGCGCCTGTTCGCCACCATGCGCGAGCTCGATTCCGCCGGCGTGGACGCGATCCTGGCTCGCGCGCCCGCACACGAGGGGCTGGGCCTGGCGATCTGGGATCGCCTGGTGCGCGCCGCCGAGGGCCGCGTCGTCGATACCGGCTGAGTGAACCACGAAGGCGCGATATGTCAAGTCTTCGCGCCTTCGAGTCCTCGTGCCTTCGTGGTATACTGGGCCTAACGCGACACCTGGCGAGGGACCTATGCAGCACAGCGACGACGCGGCGACGCTCCGCCGTCAGGGCTACCGGCTCACGCCGCAGCGCCTGATGGTCCTGGAGGTGATCAGGTCCAGCCGGCGGCACCTCACCGCCGAGGAGATCCACGCCGCCGTACTCGCGCAGCACCCCTACGTCAACATCGCCACGATCTACCGCACCGTCCAGTGGCTGCAGCGGGTGGGCCTGGTGGCGCCGATCGTGGTCAGCGGCGAGCCGATCCACTACGAGTACGTCAACGGCGCGGTCCACCACCACCTGATCTGCCGCGGGTGCGGCGCTCAGCACGAGATCGGCGACGACGTGCTCGACGCCCTCAAGCGACTGCTGATCGAACGCTACGGGTTCGAGGCGCAGCTTTGCCACCTGGGCATCCCAGGGGTGTGCGCCGCCTGCCGCGGCCAGGGGGGATCTGCACACGAAGACGCGAAGACACGCGGGCACGAAGGGGTCAGAACGTGACGTCGAAGCTTCGCATCTTCGCGGCTTCGTGCCTTCGTGGTTGGGAAGAAGGCGCAGGAGCCTGAGATGGATTTTCTACGACGGCTGTTCGGCGCAGGCCAGCCGCGCGGCGACGGCGCCATCCACCTGTACGTCCGCTGTAACCGCTGCGGCGCGCCCGTCCACGTGCGCGTCGACCCGCGCAACGACCTGTCGATCGAGTACGGCGACGGCGAGGAGCCGTCCGGCTACCGGCTGATCAAGGAGATCATGGACTCGCGCTGCTTCCGCCTGATGCGCGCCGAGATCGACTACGACAGCGCGAAGCGCGAGACTGGCCGCCAGATCGAGGGCGGCACTTTCATCACGAAAGAGGAATACGAGCGCCTCGTGGAGCAGGGCGCGCACGAGCGGCGCGTCCAGTGAGCACAAGCAGCAGGAAGCCAGCCGTGACATACACCGACCGCGCCTGGCGCGAGTCCATGCGCATTCGCCTGGACATCAACAACGCCCTGGAGCAGGCCATCGGACCGCACGGCCTGCCGGCCGCGGCCATCGAGCAGCATGCGCCGCGCGCCGCCGCGGCCGTGGCCGCGCTGGACGCCCGCCGCGCGGAGTTGGGCTGGCCTGAACTGCCGGCGCAGGATGTCTCGGCCGTCGAGCAACTGGCCGCCGCCATCCGGGGGCGCGCCGAGTCCTTCGTGGTGCTCGGCATCGGCGGCTCGGCGCTCGGCAATATCGCCGTGCAGACGGCGCTCAACCACACCTTCTACAACGAGCTCCCCCTCCAGCGGCGCGGCGGCCCGAAGCTTTACGTGATCGACAACTCCGACCCCGAGCTGAACGCCCACCTGCTGGAGACGGTGGACCTCGCGCGCACCGTCTTCAACGTGATCAGCAAGTCCGGCACTACCGCCGAGACGATGGCTTCCTTCCTGCTGGTGCGCGACGCGCTCGCCAGGGCGGTGGGCGAGCGGCGGCTGCGCGAGCACCTGGTGCTCACCACCGACCCCAGCGGCGGCTTCCTGCGGCAGATCGGCGAGCGCGAGGGCTGGCCGATGCTGGACCTGCCGCCGAAGGTGGGCGGGCGCTTCTCGGTGCTCACCACCGTCGGCCTGCTCTCGGCCGCCGTCACCGGGGTGGATATCCGCGCCCTGCTGGCCGGCGCCGCCTACGGCTACGAGCTCGCCCGCGAGCGCGACCCGCTCAGGAACCCGGCGGCCCTCGCTGCGCTGGTGGCCTGGCTCCTCGCGGAGCGCGGCAAGAACATCCTGGTGATGATGCCCTATGCCCAGCGGCTCGCCAGGGTCTCCGACTGGTTCGCTCAGCTGTGGGCCGAGAGCCTGGGCAAGAAGCAGGGGCGAGACGGCCGGACGGCCAACGTCGGCTCTACGCCGGTCAAGGCGCTTGGCGCCACCGACCAGCACTCGCAGGTGCAGCTGTACGTCGAGGGCCCGTATGATAAGCTGGTGAACTTCCTGGCGGTGGAGCGCTATGGCGTCGAGGTGCCCATCCCGCTGGCCTACGCGGACCTGGAGGGCGTGGCCTACCTGGGCGGGCATACCTTCAACGAGCTGATCAGCGCCGAGCAGCGCGCCACCGCTATCGCGCTCAGCGAGGCCGGGCGGCCGAACATCACCCACACCCTGCCGGAGGTCAACGCTTTCACGCTCGGGCAGCTCTTTATGCTGCTGGAGATGCAGACGGCGATCGCCGGCGAGCTGTGGGACATCAACGCCTTCGACCAGCCGGGCGTGGAGGCCGGCAAGGTGGCCACCTACGCCCTGCTGGGCCGCGCCGGCTACGAGGCGCGCCGCCGGGAGATCATCTCGGCGCAGGCCAAGCGCGAGGCGCGGTGGGTGGTGTAGCTGGTGAACGTTACACGTTCGCACGTTGCACGTCGGGCGCTGCAAGCAGTGGTTGCGATGGCACCGTTCAACGTTCAACCTGCGAAGGTTCAGCGAACGAGGTTTCTATGACCGAGCCGGTCGACCTGATGCTCATCAACGGCGCCGTCGTGACCATGGACGCGAGCGGCGCCGTGTTCTTTGACGGCGCGGTGGCGGTGCGCGGCCGGGAGATCGTGGCCGTCGGCCCCAGCACCGAACTGTCGGCGCGCTACCAGGCCCGCGAGACGCTCGACTGCACCGGCTGCGCTGTGCTCCCCGGCCTGATCAACGCCCACGCCCACGTGCCCATGAGCCTGCTGCGCGGCCTGGTCGCCGACCAGCAACTCGACGTGTGGCTGTTCGGCTATATGTTCCCGGTCGAGAGCCGCTTCGTGAACCCGGAGTTCGTCTACACCGGCACCTTGCTCTCGTGCGCCGAGATGATCCGCGGCGGCGTCACCACCTTCGTGGACATGTACTATTTCGAGGAGGAGGTGGCCCGCGCGGCCAGCGCGGCCGGGATGCGCGCCGTCTGTGGCCAGACGGTGATGCGCCTGCCCACGCCGGACGCCGCCTCGTTCGACGATGGGCTGGAGCGCGCGCGGCGCTTCATCGAGCAGTGGCACGGCCACGAGCGCATCGTGCCCACCATCGCGCCCCACGCGCCCTACACCTGCACCGACGCGATCTATCATGAGGCCGCCGCCCTCTGCCGCCGCTACGGCGTGCCGCTCGTCACCCACCTCTCCGAGACGGCGCGCGAGGTGAGCGAGAGCCGTGCCACCAAGGAGATCACCCCGATCGCCTACGCCCACCGCGTCGGCGCGTTCGATGTACGCTGTATCGCCGCTCACTGCGTGCATGCCACCGAGGACGATATCGTCATCATGCGCGAGCGGCAGGTCGGGGTGGCGCCCTGCCCCAGCTCGAATCTCAAGCTCGCCAGCGGCATCGCGCCCTACCGCCGCTTCATCCAGGCCGGCCTGCGCACCGGCCTCGGCACCGACGGCCCGGCCTCCAACGACGACCAGGATATGTTCGCAGAGATCCACCTGGCGGCGTTGCTCCCCAAGGGGATCAGCGGCGACCCGACGGCCGTGCCGGCGCGCGAGGCGCTGGCGCTCGCCACTGCTAGCGGCGCCCGCGCGGTGCACCTGGAACACCTGATCGGCGCGCTGGCCCCCGGCAGGCGCGCCGATATCATTGTGGTGGAGCTGGGGCGGCTGCACTCCGCGCCGCGCTACACCTACGGCCACGACGCGATCTACTCGCACCTGGTCTACAGCGCCAAGGCCCACGATGTGCGCGACACGATCGTGGACGGCCGCTTCCTGATGCGCGCACGGCGGCTGCTCACGGTGGACGAGGAGCGCGTGCTGCGCCGCGCCCAGCAGATCGCCGATGACATCAACTCGTTCCTGGCCGGGCGCGAGGAGAACTTGCTGGACAAGATCCTGGCGATCGGCGGCGTGAGCCAGGATGAGCTCTTCGAGGTGCAGGCCAAGGCGCGCATCGACGCCGCACGCGTCGAGCAGATCGCCGCGCTCATGGGCCAGGAGCCGATCATCGTCACCAAGGCCAGCGAGCGCACCCAGTACGACACCTACTTCCTCTGGAACGACGACGCCCGCGGCCGCATCCGCATCCGCGAGGACCACCGCCTGGACCCCGGCGCACGCCTGGAGCCGAAGTACACCATCACGCTCGTGGCGCCGGCCGAGCGCGGCGAGTATCCCTTGGCCGTCCTCCTCGGCCGGGCGCGCTATACCGCCCCCGCCGACCGCACGCTGCGCTTCTACCGCGAGTACTTCCAACCCGACCGGGTGGTGGAGGTCGAGAAGCGCCGCCGGCGCTGGCGCATCCTGTACAAGGACGCCGACTTCGCCGTCAACCTGGACACGCTGGTGGGCCACGAGCGCCCCGGCCCCTACCTGGAGATCAAGAGCCGCACCTGGGGCCGCAAGGACGCGGAGCATAAGGCGGAGTTGATCGACGAGCTGCTGCGGCTCTTCGGCGTGACGGAGGGGGAGCTGGTGAAGCAGGAGTACGTCGAATTATGAGAGCTTGTGTGAAACGCCTCCCGGCCGGGGGATGGGTGAGGGGTGAAACCCCGCACGCTCCCCGTTTCAAACAGGCTCTGAGGGGTGGGGTTCAGGCAGGGCCAGGCCATCCCTGAACCTCCAGGTAGCGTCATGCCCTACAAAGGGATCTATCTGATCGGACTCACCGGCGGCATCGCCTGTGGCAAGTCCACCGTGCTGCGCATGCTGGCGGAGCGCGGCGCGCACGTGATCGACGCGGACCGCGTGACCCACGAGCTGCAGCGGCCCGGCGAGGAGGTCTACGACCGGATCGTGGCGGCCTTCGGCCCGGAGATCCTCACACAGCCCGGCGGCCCGATCGACCGCCGGAGGCTCGGCGCGGTCGTCTTCGCCGATCCGGACGCCCTGCGCCACCTGGAGCAGATCGTCCACCCGGCGGTGCACGCGCATATTCTCGCCTGGCTGGACGAGATCGCCCACCGCGTCGCGGACGAGCACGTTGAACGTTCAACGTCGAACGTCCAACGTGCGCCGGTTGCTGTCATCGACGCGGTGAAGCTGCTCGAGGCGGGCTGGAAGCCGCTCTGCGATGCGATCTGGGTGGTCACCTGCGCCCCCGAGCAACAGCTGCAGCGCCTGGTAGCCACCCGCGGCCTCAGCGAGGAGGAGGCCCGCGCCCGCATCGCGGCCCAGCCGCCCCAGGAGCGCCGCACAGCCCTGGCCGACGTGGTGATCGACAACAGCGGCCCCCTGGATGCCACCCGCGCCCAGGTGGACCGCGCCTGGCATGCGATTCAGCTGCAGCGGTGAAAGGGGGTGGTAGGGGAAAGCCAGGCCCGCTCCTGCCACCCCACGAGAAACGGGGTGGGTTTCAGGGAGGGCAAAACCCTGACCCTCCCTGTTCAGATCAGGGATCTGTACACCGCCTCGTGCTGCTCCGCGATGGCGTCCCAGCTGAACTGTGCCGCCAACGCCCGCCCGGCCGCGCCAAGCCGCGCCCGCAGCGCCGCGTCCCCCGCCAGCCGCGCGATCGCCTCCGCCAGCGCCGCGGCGTCCCCCGGCGGCACCAGCAGCGCGCTCTCACCCAAACGCTGAAGGGAATCCGCGCCGATGTTGAGCGTTCGTCGTTCATCCTTCAGCGTTGTCACCGTCGGCAGCCCGTGCGCCAGCGCCGCCAGCAGGCTCCCGCGCCGGAAGCTCGCGCCGTCGGCGAACGGCAGCGCCGCCAGGTCCGCCGCCAGCAGGTGCGCCGAGACCTCGTCCTCCCGGCAGTGCCCGGTGATGTGCACCCGCGCGCCGAGCGGCCCCTCGGCCAGCCGCCGCCGCACCGCCGCGGCATACTCGCGGTCCTGTGGCGCGGGTGCCTCGCCGCCCACCACCAGCAGCCGCACGCGCGCCGGCAGTTGCTCCAGCGCGTCCAGCAGCGTGTCCACCCCCTTCGTGCGCGAGAGTAGGCCGAAGTAGGCCACCAGCGTCTCGCCCGGCGCCACGCCCAGCTGCGCCCGCCACGCCGCCCGGTCGTACCCCGCCGGCGGCGCCAGCGATATGTTCGAGCCGATCGGGATAAGGATAGGCGCCAGGCGCCGCAGACCGGCCAGCGCCGCGTAGTCCTCCGGGTTCGTGACGATCGCCGCATCGGCGTCCGCCAGAATGCGGCGCGTCACCCATGTGCGCAGCGGGCCGGCCTTCGGGAACAGATAGGGCGGCAGCAGGTCGTGGGCCGTCACGGCCACCGCCGGCCGCCGCACACCGGCCCGGCCGAGGGCGCGCAAACGCCACGGCAGGAAGTTGATCGCCGGGTGCATTCCGTAGGCGCCTGTCTGGTATTGGATGTGCAGCACGTCCGGCCGCACCAGGTCCAGCGCCGCGATCACCGCCGCCCAACTCCTCCAACCCCACCCCGATCGCAGATTGCCCATTGCAGATCGCAGATGACGCTCTCCTGCCTGCAGATCTCCAATCTGCAATGAGCAATCTGCAATTGTCAACACATAGACCTGGTATCCGCGCGCGACGAGCGCCAGCGCGAGACGCCGCGTGTAATCCCCCACACCGCCCGGCCTCGGCGGGTACTCGCCGCTCAGCAGCGCCAGCCGCATCTGATATCGTTCTGTCATCTCGTTTTTTCCGGCGGCGCCCCGCCGCGTGCTATAGTTTCGAGCAGAACGCCTTGAATCTGCGCATGACCAGCATCGGTGGGAGCGGGGCGCGGGGGAACCTGGTTTCCCACACCTTCACCTCCCACCGAGGATGTGGCACCGCCCCTCGCACTTCAGCGCAGCGCGCGAGGGCCTATCCGCACAGCGGGAGGGTTGGAGGGGCTGCCCTTTGAGAAGATTGTTTGGGGGCTGCGGCCCCAAGCCCTCGCAAACGCAGGTTGCGGATAAACCCTAGAGGAGCACACTATGCGTCTGCGTCTCCAGGCAGAGAGAATCGCGCGCCTCTGTGGCATCGCCGGCGTCCTGCTCGTCAGCGGCGCCGGTGCAGCCGAGGCGGCCCGCTGGGCTTTCCCCGCCGGTGCGCGGGCCGCGGCGGTAGTGTACCAGGATCAGCCGACGCCCGACCCGGCGGCCACGACTGCCGCCGCGCCGCCGGCGGACCCTGTGGCAACCG
>DATMBA010000615.1:0-9541 GCA_035559635.1 Roseiflexaceae bacterium | reverse complement strand
CGCGTACGGCCGAGGCTCCCGCCGCGCCGCGCTTGATGGCCACGGTGGGCACGCGCGCGGCGAGGCGGGTCAGCGCTTCCTCCCACTGCGGCGCCCCGGCGATCGCGCAGGCCTCGGCCTCGTTCGGCAGCAGGATGTCCGTCTCGGCCAGCAGCGCGTCCAGCCCGGACCACGCACCCGACGGGTCCCAGTTCGTGTCGAGCGAGGTGGTAGCCCCGCGCTGGCGCGCCTCGCGGAACAGGGCCGGCAGGCCGGGTTGCAGCGCCGCCTGCAGCCAGTAGCTCCCAACGTGCAAGTGGCGCGCCTGGCGCAGCAACTCCGGCGCTACCAACGCGGGCGACAGCGCGGCGATCGCCCCCAGATGTGTGAACATCGCGCGGTCGTCCGGCTTCTGCAAGATGACGGTCATGCCGGTGCGCTGCTCCGGGTCCACCACCACCCCGGCGGTGTCCACGCCGGCCGCCTCCAGCTGCTCGCGGCAGAAGCGGCCCACCATGTCGTCGCCAATCACGCCGGCGAAGGCCACCCGCAGCCCTAGCCGCGCCACGCCGCAGGCGAAGATCGCGGAGGAGCTGCCCAGCACGAAGCTGGCATCCTCCAGCAGCTGCTCGGCCTGGCCCCAGGCCGGCTCCACATCCCCTCGCAGGATCAGGTCGGCGTTCAACTCGCCAAGCACCAGCACGTCATACATCTGAGGTCATCCTTTGATTCTCGTGTGCGAGGGGCAGGAAAGGCCTGGCCCTCCCTGCGACCCACCGATGTGCGAGGGGCAGGAAGGGCCTGGCCCTCCCTGCGACCCACCGGTGTGCGAGGGGCAGGAAGGGCCTGGCCCTCCCTGCGACCCACCCGTATAGGAGGCACGGGGCGGGGTTTGCTCACCTCGTGCCCCCTATACTGCAAACCGCTGCAGCGCCCGGTAGATCGCCTCGGCGCCGAAGCCCACCGCCTCGGCCGGGATGCGCTCGTCAGCAGCGTGCAGCGTGTTCCAGAAGCTGAAGTCCGGCGGCAGCTGCATCGGCAGGAAGCCGTAGGTCTGGATGCCGAGCCGGCTGAAGAAGCGCGCGTCGGTCACACCGTGCACCATCAGCGGCGTCGGCAGGCCCGCCGGGTCGGCCTCGCGCAGGATACCGGCCAGCGTGCCGAACAGCCCCATGTCCACCAGCGTCGGCCCGGCCTCGAAGGCCAGCACCTCCAGCTCCACGTCCTCGCCCAGCAGCGGGCGCAGCTCGGCCAACGCATCCGCTGGCGTGAAGCCCGGCAGCAGCCGCACGTCCAGCTCCACCGTGGCCTCGGCGGGGATCACGTTGATCGCCGGCCCGCCGGCGCGCACAATGGTCGGGGTGACGGTGTTGCGCAGCAGGGTCTCGATGATCTGGCCCTGCGGCCCCAGCAGCCGCAGCACACGCCCGGCCAGCGCCGGGTTGAGCACCTGGCTGAAGGGGATGCGCTGGTGGAGCGGCAGCGCCGCCAGGATGTCCTCCAGCATGCGCCGCACCACCGGCGTGACGTGGATCGGCAGCCGCGTGCGGTCCAGCGCCGTCAGCAGCCGGCCGAGCCTGGCCGCCGCTGTGCCCGGCACGATCGAGGCCCCGTGCCCGCCGGGGCCGCGCACGGTGGCGCGGATGTGGCAGGACTGCTTCTCGGCCACCATGATCGGGTAGAAGCGCCGGCCGGCGCGATAGACGGTGAAGCCGCCGAACTCGCCGAGGGCGTAGCGCACGCCGGCGAACAGCCCGGCGTGCCGCTCCACGAGGAAGCGCGCGCCGTAGACACTGCCGGCCTCCTCGTCGCTCATCAGCGCCAGGATCACGTCGCCGGGCGGCTGGGGGCCTTCCGCGGCCGCGCGCAGGAAGGCCGCCAGCAGCATCGCCACGCCGCCCTTCATATCCAGCGCGCCGCGCCCCCAGACGAAACCCTCCGCCAGCCGGCCCTCGAACGGCGGGTGGCGCCACTCCTGCCCCGCCACCCCCACTACGTCCAGGTGGCCCTGCAGCAGCAGCGGCGGCGCCGCGCCCCGCCCCGGCAAGCGCGCCACCACGTTCGGCCGCGCCGGGTCGAGCGCCAGCGTGAGGGGATCGAGGCCCGCCTCATGCAGCAACTCGCGCACGAACGCCGTGCACGCCACCTCGTTCCCCGGCGGGTTGCTGGTGTCGAAGCGGATGAGCCGCTGGAGCAACTCCACAGGGCGGCGGTAGAGCATCGATGTGCCTTCGCGTGAGAGCGTGGGGCCTGTGGCCCCCCAGTTCTACGTTTCGGAGGGGCTTCGCCGCTCTGGGCCTCCCCAGACGCGGGAGCGCCGGATGAGGCCCCTCTCTCTCGCCCGTGCCGCTATTGTACCGCACCGGCGAGGCACAGAAAGCAGAAGGGGTAGCGGAGGCGCTCGCCGTGTTATAATGCCATCCGGCGGCCACGCGCCGCTGAAGGATCGGGCCGAACGGGCGGTGCATGTGAGCGCAACCTGTCCATCCTGCAGATCGCCGGTGCTGGCCCGCTCGCGCTACTGCGCCGCGTGCGGGCGCGCCCTGCCGCACCGCCCGCCTACCGCCGCGCTGGCCAGCCGCACGCCCCCGCCAGCCCAGCCTGGCCCCTCCCGCGACGGCCCGACGCCGCTCGAGGTCGCGCTCCCAAGCGTCAAGCAAGTGCAGGTGCGCGGCGACACGCTGGATCTCGCCGAGCTGCTAAACGTGGTAGAATCAGGCGTGCGCTGGTGGCAGTCCCGCCTCACGGGCGCCGACGCGGTGACGCGTGAGCGCGCCGCGCGCGAGATCGAGGAGCTCTCCAAGATCCTGCACAGCCTCTCGCAGCAGGTGGCCCAGGGCCGCCGCACGGTGCGCATCACCACCCGCCTGCCGGCGCTGCGGGCCTTCGACGTGGCCTGCCCGGCCTGCGGCGCGGGCAACCGGGAGGGGGCGCGCTTCTGCCAGCGCTGCGGGCAGCGCCTGCCCGCCGGCACACCCCAGGGAGCGCAAGGAGGGCCGATGCCGCTGCGCCTCAGCACGGCCGCCCGCACCGACCAGGGCCGGGTGCGCAAGAACAACCAGGACTCGGTCTTCACCGGCATGGTGAGCCTGCCCGGCGGCGCCCACGCCCACCTCTGCCTGGTGGCGGACGGGATGGGCGGCGCGCGCGCCGGCGAGCAGGCCAGCCAGATCGCCGCCGAGGTCACCCGCGCCCAGATCCAACGCGAGGCCGGCAGCCAGCAGCCGCCAGACGACGCCGCCTGGCGGGACATCCTGCGCCAGGCCACCCTGGCCGCCAACCGCCGCGTCTACGAGGAGGCCCGCGCCGATAAGAGCCGTGACGGCATGGGCACCACCCTCACCGTCGCCCTGATCGTCGGCGACCGCCTGCACCTCGCCTCGGTGGGCGACTCGCGCGCCTACCTGTTCAACCTCGGCGGCGTCACCGACGACGGCGCGCTCGCAGCCCAGCTCACCTCGGACCACAGCCTCGTCGCCCGTCTGGTGGACATCGGGCAGATCACCCCCGAGCAGGCGCGCGTCCACCCGCAGCGCAATGTCCTCTACCGCACCATCGGCACCGACCCATCCGTGCCCGTCGATACGCGCTCCGAGCACCTGGAGCCGGGCGATGTGGTTCTGCTCTGCTCGGACGGCCTGTTCAACCATGTGCACGACGAGGAGATCGCGCAGATCGTGCTGCAGCAGCCGGACGTGGCGCGCGCCGCGGACCAACTGGTGGCGCTGGCGAACGAGCGCGGCGGTCGCGACAATATCAGCGTGGTGATCGTGCGCGTTGAGCGCGGATAAGATTGCAGATTGCAAATTGAAGTTCTGCAGTATGAATTACAGATCTCGGATCTTATGACCAACTCTTCAATCTTCAATCTTCAATCTTCAATGGACCATCCTATGCCCACCTGCCCATCCTGCGGCGTCACCAACCGCGACAGCGCCCGCTTCTGCTTGCAGTGCGCGGCGCCGCTGGCCCCGGCGCGCCCCTCGGCCGAGGACCGCGCCTGGCTGGCCGCAACACTCGCCGCCGGGCCATCGTCTCCAGTGACGGTGGCCGATGTGTCCCACCTGCTGCCCGCGCCCGACGACGCCCGCGGGGATGGCTCCCCCGCGCCTGAGCCACAGGGAGGAACGATGGACTCGCAGCAACCAGCTGGCCCGCGCCGGGAGGAGGGCGGCGCGCCCGAGACACTCTTCGCCGGGCGCTACGCGATCGTGGCCGGGCGCGACGGCGAGGTCGAGGCGCTCGACCGGCAGCCCTGGCGGCGCTGCTGGTCCTGCGGCGCCACGGGCAACGAGGCTGGCGAGCTGTTCTGCTCGCAGTGCGGCGCATCCCTCGAGGGCCGCCGCTACCGCGGCCAGATCACCTCCAGCCCGCCCGCCGGCCTGGCGCTGGTGCCGGAGGTGACGGACGCCGCGGCGCGCGAGACGCTCCCGCCGATCTTCGACCAGGTCCAGGAGGGCGAGCGCACGCTCACGCTAGCGGGCGACACCGGCCGCGCCCCGGTCTCGCCGCCGCTGGACGAGCTGGACGCGCTGTACGTGGCGCGCGGCCTGGCGGCGCTGCTCGTGGCACTGCACGCCCAGGGCCTGGCGCTGGGCGAGGTAGCGCCGGAGGACGTGGAGTTGGCAGCACGCCAGCCACGCCTGCGTGCCGTCCCCGGCCTGCGCCGCGCCGAGGGAGAGGCACAGGCCGAGGACCTGCGCGCGCTCGCCCGGCTGTTGGAGGCGCTCACCGCGACGCCCCGCACCACCCGCCGCCTGGAGGAGAGCGAGGTACCTACCGCCCAGTCCGGGCTGGCGGACGTGCTCAGCGAGCTGCGCACCGGCCGCATCGCCGACGCCGCCGGGCTGCTGGCACGCGTCGAGGCGCTGATCGCCGACCGCACCCGCCCCCAGCCGCTCATGGCCCGCGTCGGCGCCGCCTCCCACACCGGCATGGTGCGCGACCTGGACGAGGACTCGCTGCTGGCGCTCGAGCTCAGCATGGTGCGCAAGGCCCTGCCGCGCACCTGGGGCCTCTACATCGTGGCGGACGGTATGGGCGGCCACAGCGCTGGTGAGGTGGCGAGCGACCTGGCGCTCCGCGGCGCGTTCGAGGTGGTGCAAAGCGAATACCTCACCCCCACCGTGGACACCGACGCCGACGACGATGAGGCCCGGCTGCGCGAGGTGGTGAAGCGCGCGGTGCTGCAGGCCAACGAGTACGTACTGCGCGAGGCGCGCAGCCGCGGCAACGACATGGGCACCACCATCACCCTGGCGCTGGTGGCCGGCGACCGCGCGGTGGTGGGTAACGTCGGCGACAGCCGCGCCTACCTGCTGCGCGACGGCGCGCTGCGGCGCATCAGCAAGGACCACTCGCTGGTGCAGCGGCTGGTGGACCTCGGCCAGATCGCCCCTGAAGACGTCTACACCCACCCGCAGCGCAACGCCGTGCTGCGCTCGCTCGGCGACAAGCCGGACATCGAGGTGGACGTGTTCGTGGAGCGTCTGCGCCCCGGCGATGCGCTGCTGCTCACCAGCGACGGCCAATGGGAGATGACGCGCGACGACCAGATGGCCGAGATCATCGCCGCCAACCCGGACCCGCAGGCGGCTTGCGCGGCGCTGATCGCCGCCGCCAACGCCAACGGTGGTGAGGACAATATCACGGTGATCCTGGTGAGGTTCGAAGCCTACGGAGGATAGGCGAGCGGCGCTGGGCGCCGGGTTGTCCGAAGAGCGCCGAGCTCCCCTTACTATGCGCTGCCCAACATGCCAGTACAATAACCCCGCGGGCGCGCCGTTCTGCGCCGAGTGCGGCACGCGCCTGGCCCCTACCGGAGCGCCGGCCGGCCTCGTGGCACCCACCGGCACGCTGCCGCAGCAGTTGGTGCTCGCGGGGCGCTACGTGATCGAGCAGAAGCTCGGTCAGGGCGGCATGGGCGCCGTCTACCGTGCCCGCGACCTGCGGCTCGCCACGGCCCAATGGGCGATCAAGGAGATGAGCCAGTCGGCCATCACCAGCCCGTTGGAGCGCCAGCAGGCGCGCGACGCCTTCCGCCAGGAGGCCGAACTGCTGGCGATGCTCAGCCACCCCAACCTGCCGCGTGTGGTGGACCACTTCGAGCAAGATGGCAAGGCTTACCTGGTGATGGAGTTTGTCCCCGGCGAATCGCTGCTCGACCTGGCGCAGCGCGAGGGCCTGCCCCTACCGCTGCCACGCGTGCTGGAGTGGGCGCGCCAGATCTGCGAGGTGCTGGAGTACCTCCACGCCCAAAGCCCGCCGGTCATCTTCCGCGACCTCAAGCCGGCCAACGTGATGATCACCCCGCGCGGGCAGGTCAAGTTGATCGACTTCGGCATCGCCCGCCTGTTCAAGCCCGGCAAGGCACGCGACACGCAGGCGTTCGGCACGATGGGCTACAGCGCCCCCGAGCAATACGGCCGCGGCCAGACCGACGCGCGCTCGGATGTGTACGCGCTCGGCGTGCTGTTGCACCAACTGCTCACCGGCTACGACCCGACGGCGACGCCGTTCCGCCTGCCACCCGCCGCGCAGCTCAACCCGAGCCTGCCGGCCTATCTCTCCGAGGCGCTCGCTCGCGCCACCGAGAGCGACCCGGAGCGGCGCTTCCCGGATGTGCGCAGCTTCCACATGGCGCTGCTCGGCGCACCGGGCCAGGTGCTCGTCCAGCCGCAGGTGGAGGGCCAGCACGCATACGCCCGCCCGGAGTCGCAGCCCTTCGCGCAGCACCAACTTCCGGCGGGCACGTCCATGGCCGGGCCGGCGAACGTCCCGGGTGTGCCGCCCACCACCGGTCTGGCGAACGCCAGCCGCTGGATCGGCGCCGCCAGCGCCGCCGTCATGGCGCTGGCGCTGCTGTTCGTGGGGCTGGCGGCGCTGCGCGGGGACACAAGCAGCGGACTGGCCGGCGCCGGCTACCTGCTCGGCCTCCTGCCGCTCGCCAGCGGGCCGCTGGCCTTCGTCCTCGGCCTGGTAGCGCTCACCCAGCCGCAGACGGCCTCCACCCTCAACGGCCGGCGCCACGCAACGATCGGCGTGGCCACCGGGGCCGCCACGCTCCTGTTGTGCTGCGTGATCGTCGCCGTGGCAGGATCCGTGGGTGGGGGTAGGTGAGGGTCACGTTCGCGGGCGGCGTACCACGGTGGGGCTGCAAGCCCGACGCTGCTCTGCAAGTTGGCTCATGAACTTTGGCATAGGAAACGGGTCCGTGGCGCGCACCATGCAACACGGCGCGGGCGCGGGCGTATAATCAGGCAGACACTCCAGGCGGAGGCCAGGGAGGGTATAGCCCTCCCTGAGACCCTCCCACCCCGTTCCGCAGGAGGGCCAGGGAGGGCGACATCCGCCCTGAAACCCTCCATCAAGGAGTACCGTCATGCCCGAGGGAGTCACGCTGGCGTGCACGTGGGGGCGCGCGCCGCTGCCGGCCAGCCAGAGCCCGCAGTTGGCCTACCTGCTGGTGGAGGCCACCCCTGTGGCCGCCGCCGAGGCCGTGCCGCTCAACTTCTGCCTGGTGCTGGACCGCTCCGGCTCGATGCAGGGCGCCAAGCTGGCATCGCTTAAGGACGCCACCAAGCGCCTGATCGACACCCTCACCCCGCAGGATATGGTGTCGATCGTGCTGTTCGACGACACGGTGCAGGTGTTGGTGCCGGCCACCCCCGCTATCGACAAGGCCGCGCTCAAGGTGCAGGTGGACGCCATCGAGGAACTGGGCGGCACGGCGATGTCCGGCGGTATGGCGGCCGGACAGGCCGAGCTGCGCAAGCACCTCGCGCCGGACCGGGTGGCCGCTATGCTGCTGCTCACCGACGGCCAGACCTGGGGAGATGAGGACCGCTGCCGCGCCATCGCCCGCGAACTGGCCGCTGACGGGGTGCGCATCACGGCGCTGGGCCTCGGTGCTGAGTGGAACGAGCGGCTGCTGGACGATATCGCCGAAGCCACCGGCGGCATCTCCGACTACATCGCCGACCCGGCCACGATCACGAATTTCTTCCAGCGGGCTGTGCGCGCCGCCCAGGGCACCGCCGCTCGCGACGCGCGCCTGCTGCTGCGCCTGGTGCGGGATGTGACGCCGCGTGCGGTGTACCGCGTCACGCCGGTGATCGCCAACCTCGGCTACCAGCCGATCGGCCAGAGCGAGGTATCGGTCCGGTTGGGCGACCTGGAGGCCAACGCCACCGCCAGCGTGATCGTCGAACTGATGGTGCCGCCCCGTCAGGCCGGCGGTTTTCGCGTGGCCCAGGCCGAGTTGCACTTCACGCCGCTGGGGGGCACGGGCGAGCGGGTGGTGAAGCAGGATGTGCTGCTGGAGTTCACCGCCGACGAGCGCCAGGCGGCCTACGACCCGCGGGTGATGAATCTGGTGGAGAAGGTCACGGCCTTCAAGCTCCAGACCCGCGCGCTCTCTGAGGCGGAGGCCGGCAACCTGGCCGGCGCCACCCAGAAGCTGCGCGCCGCCGCCACCCGCCTGCTGGACCTCGGTGAGCTGGAGTTGGCGCAGAAGGCGCAGGAGCAGGCTGCGGCCCTCGAGCAGGGCAAGGGCATGAGCGCTGAGAGCCAGAAGGAGCTGCGCTACGCCACGCGCCGGCTCACCCAGAAGCTTGAAGAGTAAGGGAGGATCCCAGGGAGGGCCACGCCCTCCCTTGACCACCCACTCGATCCGGGGTACCTGGTTAAGCGCACAGCGCTTGGTTGATAGAGAGGGAGGGTATTCGCAATGAAGTGTCCCACCTGCGGCGCCGAGAACGATGCGGCCAACCGCTTCTGCGACCAGTGCGGCACGCGCCTGGACGCACCGGCGCCCGGCGTGCCGGCCCAGGCCGTCATGGCGGCGCAGCCTACGGCCGCCGCACCGGTGTGCCCACGCTGCGGCAGCGCTGTGCTGCCCGGCGAGGCGTTCTGCGACGAGTGCGGCGCGCCCCTGGGCGCCGCGGCCACCCCGGCAGGCTACGACGCCCCGACGGTGCTCGCCCCGCCCACCGCGGCGGCCCCCACGGCCGACCGCCTGGTCTGCCCACAGTGCGGCCGCGAGAACATGCCGGGCGACCGGTTCTGCGACAACTGCGGCGCGGCGCTCACCGCCCCGCCCACCAACGGCGCGGCGCAGGCCCCCGCCTCTAGCTCGGACGAGATCCCGACCGTCGTGCCCGACCAGCGCCCCGCGCCCGCCGGCCAGACCGCAGACGCCGAGGCGACGACGGTCGTGCCGGACACGCCCGCCACCGACCTCAGCGAGATCCCCACTGCAGCGCCGGACGAACTGCCCTCCATGGCGCGTGCGCCGGTGGCAGACGCCCAGGCGGTCTACGAGGAACAGCGGCGGCAGCTGGAGGAGGCGATCGCCAAGCAGCAGCAGGTGGTGGCGCAGCTCGAGGCGGTGCAGCAGGCGCTCGGCGCCGCCACCCCCGCAGGGGTCCTCCAGAGCCTGGACGACGCCCGCGCCGCCCTGGCCCGCACCCAGGCCGAGCTAGACGCGCTGACCGGCGGCGCACCTGCGCCTGCGGCTGCACCTACGCCTGCTGCCGCGCCCGCACCCGCACCGGCGCCCGCC
>DATMBA010000614.1:0-5635 GCA_035559635.1 Roseiflexaceae bacterium | reverse complement strand
TGCCACTCGCGCTTGGGGTCGAGCTGCATATCCGCGAGGCGCTCGCGCCGGAGGAGCGGCGGCGCGTCGAGGCGCTGATCGCCTATGCACGGGAGCTATTCCGCTAAGATAACAGGAGTGACGCGGTCGCCCGCGTATGGGGGCGCGGGGCGGAGCCCCGCCGGGGGTGTGGGGGCCGACGGCCCCCAAAAAGAGTCTGCACACATCTGTTTCGGAGGGGCTGCGCCCCGCCACACCTCCCCGTGGGGTGCGGGGGGCGGTGCCACCGCGTACGTCCTGTAAGATAAGGTTCGCGCACGGTACCGTACGCGGGAACGCGCATGGGGTGTGGGGCTTTCGGCCCCTCCGAAATACGTTTTTGGAGGGGGTACGCCCCTCCGAGCCTCACCCACACGATACAGCTGGAAGCCGCGCAGCGAAACCATGGCTAAGGAGGTCTTTATGGCCAGCGATACCCTCACCCTCACGGCAGATTGCGAGCGGCGGCTCGTGGCCGTCGAGGTCTCCTCGCAGCGCACCGTCGAGTGGGCGGTGGTGGCTGCGGAGGCAGCGCGCCGCCAGAGCCGCGCGCCGCTCAACCTGGCGCTGGTGTTGGACCGCAGCGGCTCGATGAGCGGCGACAAGCTGCGCTACGTCCAGCAGGCCGCCTGCCACGTGCTGGACGCACTCGATGGGCGTGATCGCGTGGCCGTCGTAGCCTACGACGACCAGGTGACGCTGGTGGCGCCGAGCGCACAGCTCACCGAGCCGGCCCGGCGCGACATCAAGGAACGCATCAACGCGCTGCGTCCCGGCGGCTGGACGGACCTGTCGGGCGGGTGGCTGGAGGGCTGCCGCGCAGTCGCGATGCATCTGGAGGCGGGCGGCATCAACCGGGCGCTGCTCCTCACCGACGGGCTGGCGAACCGGGGCATCACCGGCATCGAGGATCTTGCCCATCACGCCCGCGAACTGCGGGCGCGGGGCGTCGCCACCTCCACCTTCGGCGTCGGGCTGGACTTCAACGAGCACCTGCTCACCGCACTCGCCGAGCAGGGCGGCGGCCACTTCTACTACATCGAGCGGCCGGAGCAGATCCCGGAGGTCTTCCGCCGCGAGCTGGGCGAGCTGCTCACCGTTGTCGCGCGCGAGGCCTTTCTGAGCATCGCCATCCCGCGCGGGCTGGCCGTGGAGGTGCTGGGGGACCTGCCGCACGAGCGACAGGGGGAGCGGCTGCGGATCTTCCTGGGCGACCTGTGCGCCGGCGAGCGGCGGATGATCTACACCCGCGTTCTCACCCCGCCGGATGCGCCTGGCACCAGCGTCGTGCTGCGCGGCGAGCTTGGCTACGCGGACCTTGAGGGGCACACGGCCATCGTCAGCGCCGAGCTGGCCTTCTCCTACGTCCGCGAGGCGGAGGTGCTGCTCGCGCCGATCTACCGCGAGTTGCTGGCGCGCGCCAGTGAGGTCGAGCTTGCGACGGCAGCGGCGCAGGCGCTCAAGCTGGAGCGCGAGGGGCAGCGCCAGGCAGCGCGAGCCGTGATGCAGCACACGCTCGCCGCCACCGCCGCGTACGCGCCGGCGCCCGCAGCTGCCGCCTACGCCAGCCTGGCCGAGCGGATGGAGGATGGGCTGAGCGAGGCCGACCGCAAGCAGGCGCAGTTCGAGACCTACAAGAAGCGGCAGAGCAGGAAGTGAGTTACTCGTCCGGCTCGAGGTAGAAGCTGAGGGGATAGCCGAACTGCCGTGCGAGGCTCTGGGCAGTGTACACCCGCTGGCGGGCATCCTCGAACGGCAGCGTCGCGACGTGGGCGCGGCCCTTGTGGTGGGCCTCCAGCATCACCTGCTGCGCACGCGGCCCATCCAGCTCGAAGATCAGCTCGAGCACCAGCACGACGAAGTCCATCGGCGTGACGTCGTCGTTCTCGATGATGACGCGGTACGGCCGCTCGAGCTCCTCGTCGGTCACGACGACGAACTCGGTGGCCGGGATGGTCTTGGTGGGCGGTGGCGCGATCGCTACAGGCATACTACTGGATTGTATCAGGGTGGACGCGCGCTCGCAAGCGCCTTGCTAGTATATTAGGGCGCCGTCACCGTCCCCGGCTCCGCACCACGCCCGGCCGCTGAAGCAGCGGGCGAGCTTCTGCAAAGCCCGCCGCTGCGGGCTGCAGGCCGCGCAGGCGGCCTGCGCAACAGCTAGCCCGCGGGGCCCAGAGGGCACCCCACGCGCCGGGCGTGGGACGCCACAACGGACGTTGACGTGGCCCTACTAGTATATGGCGGCGGACGTCCGCCCAGAGGTCCGCAGGGCGTTCGCCCGCGAGAACGCGGCGCGCGGAGCGCACCAACGGACGCTTCAGCGTCCTAGGCCTCAGGTATCGGCGGAGGGTGTCGCTCGCTACCATCCTGACAGGCCGGCCTCGATCACGCGCACGCCCTGTGGACCGGCCAGGACCACCGCCGCCACCATCCCCACGAACAGGCCATGCCCCACCACACCGGGGATGCCATCTATCGCGGTGGCCAGCGCCGCCGGGTCCGCGATCGGACCGAAACGGCAGTCCAGGATCACATTGCCCTCGTCGGTGCGAAAGGCGGCGCCATCGGCGCCCACGCGCAGCACCGGCTCCGCGCCAAGCGCCGCGAGCCGCCGCGCGCACACCGGCTGGCCGAATGGCACCACCTCCACCGGCAGCGGCGCCCGCTCGCCCAGCCGGCCCACCAGCTTCGAGACGTCGACCATCGCTACAAACTGCCGCGCGGCAGCCGCCACGATCTTCTCGCGCAGCAGCGCCCCGCCCAGGCCCTTGATCAGGTTTAGCGCCGGGTCCACCTCGTCTGCGCCGTCCAGCGCCATGTCCAGCTCCGGGCGCTCCGCGAGCGTCGTCAGCGGGATGCCGAGCCGCCGCGCCAACGCCGCCGTCCGCTCTGAGGTCGGCACGCCGACGATGTCGCGCAGCTGGCCGTTCGCCAGGCGCTCCGCCAGCGCGTGCAACATCAGGTCCGCCGTCGAGCCGGTACCGAGCCCGAGCGCCATTCCGCTGCACACCAGATCCACCGCCCGCCCGGCCGCGGCCCGCTTGTATGCCTCCAGATCCGCCATCGCTCCCCACCCTATCGCTGAGACGCTGACGCCGCTGAGCGCGCTGAGCACCCGTACCTGCCGCAGCGCCTCAGCGATCCAGCACGCCCCGCGCCCCGTAGTGCTGAGGCGCTGACGCCGCTGAGCGCGCTGAGCGCCCGAACCTGCCGCAGCGCCTCAGCGATCCAGCGCTTCCACCAACTCGCCCAACCCCTCGATCACATAGTCCGGCTGCACGTCCGATGCGGCTAACAGCGCACGGGTGGTGGCACCGGTCAGCGTCAGCGCCGTCGCCATCCCCGCCGCCACGCCCATGGCGATGTCGGTCTCCAGCCGATCGCCGACCATCAGGCAGCGCCCGGGCGGCAGGCGCACCAACTCTGCCACGGCACGCGCCATGATCGGCGAGGGCTTGCCCACCACCACCTCAACCTTCGTGGCTGTGCAGGCCTCGATCGCCGCGATCACTGCCGCCGCGTCCGGCTCGCCTCCGCCCGGCACCGGGCAGTAGCGGTCCGCGTTCGTCGCCACGAAGCGCGCTCCGCGCCGGATGGCATCGAAGGCGATCTGCAGCTTGCCGTAGTGGAAGGTGCGGTCGAAGGAGGCGATCACCACATCCACTTGGTCGGCGCGCTCCACGAGTTGGAACCCGGCGGCCGCCAGCTCGTCCTTCAGCGGCTGCTCGCCCACCACGAACACGCGCGCCGCGGGCGCCTCGCCAAGCAGCCAGCGCACCATCACCTGCGAGGAGTTGATCACCTCGGACGGGTCCGTCGGCAGGCCAAGGCGAGTCAGCTTGGCGGCGTACTGGGCGCCGGTGCGCGTCGGGTTGTTCGAGAGGAACACCACCCGCCGCCCGGCCCGCCTGAGGGCGCCGATCGCCTCGCCCGCGCCGCGCAGCAACGCCTCGCCCAGGTAGACGGTCCCGTCTAGGTCGAAGATGTAGCCGTCGAAGACAGGAATAGCTGCGCTCACCGTGCCACCTGTGTCCTGCGGGCACACTGTTATGAACTTTCCATACTTAGGTCCAGGGCGGCGTGCCAGGCCCGGCCGGGCCCAGAGGGCACCCCGCGGCGGGCTAGCTCTTGCCAAGCCCGCCTGCGCGGGCTGCCCGTCAGGCCGCACGGGCGGCCTTCGCAACAGCTAGCCTGCGGGTTTACCTGCCGGGCGTAGTGCCGCCTCAGCAGACCCGTATACAGATGCAAAGTTCATAGGGTGGGAAACGATTTCTGGGAGGGCACAGCCCTCCCAGGCCCTCTCCCGCAGCACGAGTGGGCGTCGGGAAGGGCTGCGCCCTCCCGTGCTGCACGAGGGAGATTTCTAGGAGGGCTGCGCCCTCCCAGGCCCTCCATATAGCTTTTAAGGGGCGCTACGAGGGATGCTCCTTGGCGCTCCCTTTCCTAGTCTACCACGAAGTTGGAGGGTTAGCCGCGCTGCAGCGCCAGCCCACGGGAGCGCCCGGCCGGGGACCGCCGCCCGCGCCGCCCGGCGCGCGGACCGCCGGGATCCGGGAGCATGGATTGCAGCAGCGCCAGCTCGCGCAGCAGCACGCGCGCCTCATCGTCGCGGCGCGACTGCAGGTAAGCGGCGCTGTGCAGCAGCGCCCGCCGTACCCGCGCCAGCAACTCCAGCCCAGGCGGGGGTGGCGCAGCGGTCGCCATGACCGGCGGCTCGCTCATGGTGCTGCCGGCGGCCGTAGCGAGAGCGGGAGCTGCATCGCAGGGCGCTGATGGCGCCAGGCGCCCGGCCTCCGCGAGATCCTCGATCGCCACGCGCAGCTCGGCGTCCGCACGCAACTCCTGCAGCGCGCCCACCCGCAGCACCGGGAGCACGCGCGCCGCCTCATCCGCCGCAAGCAGCCCATACCCCCGCAGCGACTCCAGCGCGCTCCGGTCCACGCCGAGCGCGCCGCAGACCGCATCCGGACTCACCGGCAGGGCGCGGCTCTCGATATGGCATACCACCGCCAGCGCCCGGCGCTGAGCCGGGTCGAGCTGGCCCCAGAGCGCATCCCGCGCCCAGTCCTCAACCGCCGCAGACCAATCGCTCGGGCGGGCCAGGTCCCCCGCCCGCCGGTAGGCTGCCGCCGCCAGACGTAGCGGCTGCGGCAGCCCGCCCACCGCCGTGTAGAGCGCCTGCCACTGGTCGGCCGGCAGAAGCGCCTCGCCACCCCACAGCAGGTGCGCCTCCTCCTCGCAGAGCCCTGGAAGCGCCGGCCAGTCGCCTGCTGCCGGGCGGGTGCGCCCCACCAGCAGCAACCGCACGCGCTTGCGCGCCATCAGATCCTCCAGCAGCGCGAATAGCGCGGCCGTCTCCGCGGCATCCGCCCGGTGGACATCGTCCAGCACCACCAGCGTGGGCTGCTGCGCCAGCCGCTCGCCCAACTCCTCCAGCAGCGCCAGCGCCTCCTCGCCCGCGCCCGCCTGGCGCGCGCGCTGCCGCTCCTTCTGGAGGATCCGCCGCTCACGCTCGGCGCAGGCACGCTGGCGCAGCGCCTGCTGCCGGACGAGAGCGACCCGCTGCTGCGCGGGACAGTGCTGCAGCAGGCGCTGCGGGCGGCGATCGAGCGCC
>DATMBA010000613.1:0-1655 GCA_035559635.1 Roseiflexaceae bacterium | reverse complement strand
GGCGGCTCCGCCGCCCCCACACCCCCACCGGGGGATGTGAGGGAGGGCGCAGCCCTCCCTCACATCCCCCCTGCTGGCACCACTTTAGAGATCGCGCAGCTCGCGGTGCACCGCGATGTTCTCCAGGAACGAGCGCCGGATCGCCGCGTCCGCCAGCGCGCCCGCGTGGGCCAGGAGCCGGCCACGCGCCCGGCGCAGCAGGTCTTCCGCACGGGGGTCACTGGCCGCGCGCAGCACCCGGATGCAGGCAGCGTCCACCCAGTACGGCTCAACCCAGCCGCGCGCCACCGCCGGGTCGAGCGCGTGCAGGATCGCGCTGGCGTGCGCCAGGGCCTCGTCCAACCGCCCGCCAGCGAGGGCCACCAGCGCCAGGCCAGCCTGCGGCTCCAGCGCCAGGTATGGCTGCCCGTGGCGCCGGCGCAGCTCCAGCGACTGCCCGTATGCTGCGGACGCCTCACGCATCCGGCCAAGCGCCAGCGCGGCGTGGCCAAGGGCCGCAAGTGCCTTGCTCTCGTAGCGGCGCGCGCTCTGCTCACGCGCCAACTGCACAGCGCGCCTGGCCGCATCCACTGCGGCGGAGCAAGCACCATCGGCCAACAGCACCGCCGCGATGTTGCTGAGCGCATCGCTCTCACCCTGCCGGTCGCCGATCGCGACGAACAGGGCCAGCGCCTCCTCGTGGAGCGCCCGGGCGGCGGCGTAGTCCCCGAGCGCTGCCGCCACCGCCCCGAGGCCGTCCAGCACACGGGCCTCGATCGTGCGCAGTCCGATCTCGCGGGACATCGCCAGGCTCTCGTGATACATCGCACGCGCCCGCAGGTACTCGCCCCGCATCGTCAGCACCCAGCCCAGCGTGCCGCGCGCCACCGCCGCGCCGCGCCGGTCCCCGATCGCCTCGCTGAGCGCGATCGCGCGCTCGTACGTCGCGCACGCCATCTCGACCTCCTCCAGGTCGATGGCGGCGTGGGCCAGCGCGCGCGTGCTGTGCGCCTCCAGCGCCGGCAGCGAGGCCGCCCGCGCGATCGCCAGCGCCCGGCTGTAGCGCTCGCGCGCCTCGGCGGTGCGCCCCATCAGGCCGAGCGCCCGGCCCCACTGGAGCTCGGCCGACGCCTCGAGCGCCGGGTCGCCGGCTTCCTGCGCCAGGCGCGCCGCACCCTCGGCGCGCCTGGACGCGGCGGCGTAGCGGCTGATCTCGTTCTGGTAGGTGGCCAGGCGCAGCTCCACGCGGGCCAGCCGCTGTCCATCGCCCATCCGCACCGCCAGCACCGCCAGGTCGTCCAGGTCGCGGGCCTGCTCCTGGCGCTCACCGCGCAGATCGTTCACTGCCTCCCGCCGGACCAGCAGATCGAAGCGCGCCACCGGGTCGTCGTGCGGTGTCAACTCCAGCGCGCGGCTCACGTAGCGCACCGCCTCGGCGTTGGCAAAGCGCGCCGCCGCGCTCTCGCCCGCCAGTATGGCGTAGCGTCGCTCGCGGGCCTGGTCCTCGGCGTGGTGACAATGGTGGACGAGCAACGGGTAGTGCTGCTCGGCCGGCGTGTAGGGCCAGAACGCCGCGGCCTGCTCGTACCAGTCCGCGGCGGCGGCGTGCATCTCCTTGCGGTGCGCGAACAGCAGCATGTCGTATGCCACCTGCTGCGTGACGGTATGGCGGAAGG
>DATMBA010000612.1:0-4052 GCA_035559635.1 Roseiflexaceae bacterium | reverse complement strand
CCGCCACGGCCACCGCCGGCCGCCTGGCGCTCCTCGGGCGACTCGCCGGTGAGCAGCGCGCGGCGCGAGAGGCTCACCTTGCCGGTGCCTGGCTCCACGCCGATCACCATCACGTTGATCTCGTCGCCCATCTTGATCACGTCCTCGACGTTCTCGACGCGGTTCACGTCCAGCTCGGAGACGTGCACCATGCCGTCCTTCCCCGGCACCAGGTTGACGAAGGCGCCGAACGGCATGATACGCACCACCTTGCCGAGGAAGATGTCGCCCACCTTGATCTCGCGCGTGAGCGCCTCGATCATTGAGACCGCCCGCGCGGCCGCCTCGCCGTCGGCCGTGGCCACGAACACCCGCCCGTCGTCCTCGACGTCGATCGTGGCACCGGTGGCCTCCGTGATGCTGCGGATGGTCTTGCCGCCCGGGCCGATCAGCAGGCCGATCTTCTCCGGGTTGATCTGCAGCGTGATGATGCGCGGCGCGTAGGGCGAGAGGTCCGCGCGCGGCTTGGCGATCACCGCCGTCATCTTATCCAGAATGTACAGGCGCCCCTCGCGAGCCTGCGCAAAGGCCTCCCGCATGATGTCGTAGGTGATCCCGGTGGTCTTGATGTCCATCTGCAGGCCGGTGATGCCCGCGGCCGTGCCGGCCACCTTGAAGTCCATGTCGCCCAGGTGGTCCTCGATGCCCTGGATGTCGGTCAGCACCTTCCAGCGGCCGTCCTGGCCGGTGATCAGGCCCATGGCCACGCCGGCCACCGGGGCCCTGATCGGCACGCCGGCGTCCATCAGCGCCAGGGTGCTGCCGCACACCGAGGCCATCGAGGAGGAGCCGTTGGAGGAGAGGGTCTCCGAGACCAGGCGCATGGTGTAGGCGAACTCCTCCTTGGGCGGCAGCACGGCCAGCAGCGAGCGCTCGGCCAGCGCGCCGTGGCCGATATCCCGCCGCCGGGGCGAGCCGAGGCGCCGCACCTCGCCGGTGGCGAAGGGCGGGAAGTTGTAGTGGTGGATGTAGCGCTTGCTCGTCTCGATCCCCAGGTCATCCAGCCGCTGCTCCTCGCCGGGCGCGCCGAGCGTGGCCACCGTGAGCACCTGCGTCTGGCCGCGGGTGAAGAGGCCCGAGCCGTGCACCCGCGGGATGACGCCCACCTCCACCGTGATCGGCCGGATGTCCGCCGGGCCGCGGCCGTCCACCCGCTCGCCGCTGTCCAGGATCATCTGGCGCACCACGTCGTACAGGATGTTCTCGAAGGCCGCGTCCACCGCCTTCTTGCGCGCTGGCACCTCCTCCTCCGGCTCGTCGGCGGTGAAGTGCGCCAGCACCTCCTCCTTGAGCGCCTGGGTTTGCGCCTCGCGCACGGTTTTGTTGCTGTCGGTGATCGCCTCGAAGAGCCGGTTACCCATCCAGGCCCGGATGGCGTCCTCGAGCGAGGTGTCCGCGGGCGGCGGGGTGAACTCGCGCTTCGGCTTGCCCGCCAGCCGCACCAACTCCTCCTGCAGCGCGCACAGCTGCTTGCAGACCGCGTGGCCCTGCATCACCGCCTCGAGCATCACGTCCTCGGGCAACTCCTGCGCGCCGGCCTCGACCATCAGCACCGCATCCTTGGTGCCGGCCACCACCAGGTCCAACCGGCTGTCCATCATCTGCTGCATGGTCGGGTTGATCACCAACTGGCCGTCCAGGTGGCCCACCTGCACCGCGCCCACCGGCCCAAGGAACGGGATGTCCGAGATCGCCAGCGCCGCCGAGGCGCCGATGATCGCCAGCGGGCCGGGGTCGTTCACCATGTCGATCGAGAAGGTGGTGATGATGACCTGGACCTCGTTGCGGTAGCCCTCGGGGAACAGCGGGCGGAGCGGGCGGTCGGTGAGGCGGGCGGTGAGGATGGCGGTCTCGGTGGGCCGGCCCTCGCGCTTGAAGAAGCTACCGGGGATCTTGCCGGCCGAGTACATGCGCTCCTCGTAGTCCACCGTGAGCGGGAAGAAGTCGATCCCCTCGCGCGGCGCCTTCGCGCCCACCACGGTGGCCAGCAGCACGGTGTCGCCGTACCGTACGGTTACGGCGCCGTCAGCCTGCTCGGCCAGCCGCCCGGTCTCCAGGGTGAGCGTGCGGCCGGCGATCTCGGCGCTGACGGTGTGAACTTTCCTCTCTGACATTCCTTAATTCCTTACGAGCGGGCCTCATTGGCCCGAGTGTGGGCCGTTAGGCACTGGAGGCTGCCGCGGAACACTGAAGGAGAACCGCTGAACTGTATCCAGGCAGCGATCGAAGCTGTACTGCCTCGTCGTGCCCCAGCCCTTCAACCTTCATCCTTCATTCTTCAGCGTTCCGCGGCACTCTCCAATCCCTAACGACCCTCCGTAGTCCGGCGGCCTACAACAGGCAGAGCCTGGGGAGATCGCTCCCCAGGCTCACAGGGCACGTCGCTGTCGATGGAGCATCCTGCCGCACACGCAGATGCACTAGCGCCGCAGGCCGAGCCGCTCGATCAACGCCCGGTAGCGCTCCTTGTCCTTCCCGCTCAGGTAGGCCAGAAGGCGGCGGCGGCGACCGACCAGCTTCAGCAGCCCGCGCCGCGAGTGGTGGTCGTGCGCGTGGGTCTTGAGATGCTCAATCAGCTGGTTGATGCGCTCGGTGAGCAGCGCAACCTGCACCTCGGGGGAGCCGGTGTCGTTGCCGTGCACCTGGTAGTCGGTGATGATCGTCGTCTTCTGATCTTTCTCCAGCGCCACGGATCTCTCCTCCTTAATCGCGATCAGGCCGGCGCAGCCTGTCGTTCCCTGTTATAGGCCGGCACGCATTATAGCACATCTTGCGGCGCAGCGCACACGCGCCTGGACTCCTCCGGTGGGGGTGGGGAGGCAGCGCCCCCCCGCAAACTCTCCCCAGAACCAATACCTTTCAAATACGGGAGGAAGTGGAGGGCGAAGCCCTCCACTTCCTCCCCCGGTGGGGGTGTGAGGGCGGCGCATCCGCTCCCCACATCCCCACCGGGAAGGGGTTCGCGGGGGCCGCAGGCCCCCGCACCCCCACGCTGCGGGCAGCGCCCACGTATTTGAAAAGTATTGTCCCTAGAACCCCACCTCAATGATCGTCCTGCCGGTGCGGTCCTGAAAGAAGCCCACGCCATCCTGGATGAGGCCGGCGTAGAAGCCCATCTTCGTCTCCTGCTGGAGGATGCGGATGCGGCCCACCACCTCGGCCTCCTCGCCCGGCATGAGCACATCCTCCTGGAAGGGCACCCGCCACCGCTCGGGCGGACGCGGGGTGATGGCCCAGCGGTAGGGGTAGCGCTTGGCCGCCCCACCGCTGTTGGCGTCCCAGTCCACGCCCACGCGCCAGAAGCCGCCGGACTTGCTGGCATACGCGCCGCCCTCCACCGAGGAGAAGACTTCCTCGGTGCTGTACTCGTAGCCCGAGGGCGGGCCGTAGGTGCGGATCGGCACATCGCCGGTGTTCTTGACGCGCATGGTGACGGTGATCACGTCGCCACGCATCACCGCCTGGGGCGCCATATAGGTGTAGGTGATAGTGGCCTCCGGCTGGCCACCGCCCGCCAACTTCAGTCCCTGGCGCTTCTCCACCACGTTGCCCAGCCGGTCGCGCGCGCGCACCAGCAGCGTGTAGTCGCCATCCGGCAGCAGCGCGCCGTCGGGCGTGCGGCCGTTCCAGACGTAGCGCTGCGGGATGGGCTCGACCTCCTCGGCGGTGACGAGCGGGCAGAGCGGGGCACAGCCGGAGCCCAGGACCTCGATGTCCAGCGTGGCGGTGACGGCGGTGCGGAAGGTGATCTCGGCCACGTCGTCGATCGCGTCGGCGTTGGGGGAGATCACCGGCGGGTAGACCACCAGGTTCTCGATCGCCGGCGGGGGCGCGTCGGCGGCGACGATAGCGAGCGGCAGCTCGGCGCGGGCGCGCTCGCCCTCCGCCGCAGCCTCCACCACCACGGTGTAGTCCCCGCTCGGTAGGGCGCGCCGCCGCAGCTCCGGGTCCTCGGTGGGGGCGGTGCCGTCGAACCGCAGCACGTACGGCTCGGCCGAGGCCAGGCGCGGCTC
>DATMBA010000611.1:0-12367 GCA_035559635.1 Roseiflexaceae bacterium | reverse complement strand
CAAGCTGGTACTGGTTAGTACTGATCCGCAGGGCACGCTGCTGCAGTTCGACCTGCGCGACGCGCTCGCCGCCGCGCGGTATCGCCAGTACGGTGAGGGCTACCTGCTGCTCGGCTACAAGCCAGGCGGCGAGCTGGCGCTGCGCACCATGGCCCAGGACTTCACGCGCGCGCTGCGTACAGACTTCCGCGGCAGCGATGCGACCGTTAGCGCGGTGGCGCTCGGGCTGGACACCGGCACGCCGCTCACCACGCTGCGCGACTTTTCCATGATTGTGGTGCTGGCCGACGACGCCTTCGACGTGCAGGCCTGGATGGAGCAGATCCACCCGGCGCTCGCCGCGCAGGAGGGCACGCCCGCGCGCCCACTGCTCTTCCTGCTGCCAGCCGAGGCGGAGCCGATCGTGCAGCCCTATCTGCAGTCACAGGGTGTCCTGCACCTGGCGGGCTACCAGGGCGCGCTGGCCTACCAGTCGCTGCGCGGCGAGGACCTGGCAGGCACGCCGGTGGCGCAGGCCGTCGGGCAGCAGCGCTTCGCCACGCTGGCCTTCGTCGCGCTGCTGCTGCTCGGTGCGCTGGTGGTGGGCGTGAGCATGGCAGCCAGACGATGGAGGAGCGCAGCGCCATGACCTCGGTCGTCACGATCATCGCCGTGGTGCTGACGCTGATGGTGCTGAGCCGCATCTTCGGCGACAACCCGCTGTTCCGCGCGGCGCAGTACCTGTTCGTCGGCGCATCGCTCGGGCTGGCGTTCGTGGTGGCCTACCAGCAGGTGCTGCGGCCCGCGGCGCTGGCGCTGGTAGGCGGGAGCAACGCCGCGATCGTGCTCTACGGTGTGCCCGCCGCGCTGGGTGTGCTGCTGCTGCCGCGCATCACCGGCGGCCAATGGCTCTCCTGGCTGGCGAACATCCCGCTGGCGCTGATCTTCGGTGTGGGCGCAGCGCTGGCGGTGGGTGGTGCGATCGTCGGCACGCTGCTGCCGCAGATCGTGGATACGGCGGACGCCACGCGCCCGCTGGCGGGTATGCTCGTCCTGGCGATTGGGACGATCGTCACGCTGAGCGCGTTCTACTACACCGTGCCGGCCGGGGGCGCTGGCGGGCGGATCGTGGCTGGCACGGCGCTGGCCGGCCACTGGCTGCTGATGGTCGCCTTCGGCTTCTTCTTCGCCGGCGCGCTGCAGACCTACCTCAGCGCGCTCACCGAGCGGCTGGCGTTCGTGATCGAGACGATCCGCGCCCTGATCGGCATGTGACGCTGTTTTGTATTCCCGCAGCGCTCATTGGTGCATTCGGCACGTGGGTTGGCACACACCTGCCGGAAGAGGGGGGTGTGAGGGAGGGCGCAGCCCTCCCCCTGCTTTTAAGGGACGTACCGGATGCACCAATGCGCTCGACGGAAATATCGTACAGGATCTTCGTGCCTTCGTGCCTTTGTGCCTTTGTGGTAAGCGAGTGACCTATGAGCGCACCCAACCCCCGCGCCGCGCTGGTGGCCGAGATCGGCTCTGTCACCACCAGGGTGACGCTGGTGGACGCCGTGGATGGCGAGGCTCGCCTGATCGGGCAGGCTGAGGTGCCGAGCACAGTGGAGCCGCCGCACGCGGATGCGCTCGTGGCGATCGTGAGCGCCGCCGAGCAGATCGGCGAGACGACCGGCCGCCGGCTGGTGGAGGATGGGCGGCTGATCATCCCGCAGAACCACGAGCGCGACGGCGTGAGCACCGTGGTGGCCATCACGAGCGCGGCAGGCCAGCTCGGCGTGGTGGTGGCCGCCGTGGCGGCCGACGTGTCGGCGCGCAGCGCGCTGCGGGCCAGCCGCGCCACCTACACGGGCACGCTCGAGGTGGTGACGCTGGACGACGCCGCGCGGGGCGGCGAGCTGCACGACGCCACCTGGATCGAGCGGCAGGTGGAAGCGCTCACGGGCATGCAGCCGGATGTGGTGATCATCGCCGGCGGGCTGGAGAACGGCGCCGAGGACGCGCTGGTGCGCCTGGCCCACATCGTCGGGCTGACGGCGCTCACCACGCGGGTGGACGCCGCGGGCCAGCAGCGCCAGGATGTGACGCTGCGGCCGGTGATCTACGCCGGCAACAGCGCCGCGCGCGAGCGAGTGATCGAGGCGCTCTCCGGCAAGGCTGAGTTGACGGTGGTGGAGAACATCCGCCCGGCGATAGACGACGAGCGACTCACGCCGGCACGCCGCGAGTTGAGCCGGCTGTACGATGAGCGCATCCTGCCCACCCTGCCGGGCGCGGCGGGGTTGCGCCGGCTGAGCGCCGCGCCGCTCAGGGCGGTGTGCGACGCGCACGGGCTGATGGCGCGCTTCGTGGCCGAGCGCTACCGGCGGGCGGTGCTGGCGCTAGACGTGGGGGCGGCCAACACCAGCGCGCACCTGGCCAGCCCGGGGCGCTTCAGCCCGGCGGTGCTCGGTGGTGTGGGGGTGGGGCATGGGCTGGGCGCAGTGCTCGCCGAGCGCGGGCAGGCGGCGCTCGCGCGCTGGCTCCCCTTCCAACTGAGCGAGCGCGAGTTGACCCACCGGCTGCTGAACAAGATGTTGCGCCCGCACATCCCGCCGGTGACGCGGGAGGACCTGCTGATCGAGCACGCCGTAGCGCGCGAGGCGCTCACGCTGGCGCTGGTGGCGCTGCTGGACGAGCGGCCCGATGCGGTCTACGACTTGGTGATCGCCGGCGGGGGCGTACTGGCCCACGCACCACACCCTGGCCTGGCGGCGCTCACCGTGCTGGACGCGCTGCAGCCATCGGCGAGCGAGAGCGTGCTGGCGATCGAGTTGCACCTGGACGCGCTCGGGCTGCTGGGGGCCTGCGGCGCGCTGGCATTCGCCGACCCGGATGCGGCGCTGACGCTGTTCGAGCGCGACCTGCTGCGGAACACGCCGCTGGCGACCTGTGTGGTGGCGCTGGGCGACGGGCGGCCGGGCGCGCCGGCGCTGGAGGCCGAGTTGACGGTGACGGGGGGCGGCACGCAGCGGGTGCAGGTGGCGCACGGGAAGATCGCGCTGCTGCCGCTCCCGGCCGGCCGCACAGCGCAGCTGACGCTGCGGCCAGCCGGCGGCGTGCGTATCGGGCGCAACGCGCCGGGGGCCGAGGTGTCGTCTGAGCAGGCGGCGATCAAGGGCAGCGCGCTGGGCGTGGTGATCGACGCGCGCGGCCGGCCGCTGCAGCTGCCCTCCGACCCGGCAGAGCGGCAGCTTGCGCTGTGGGACTGGCTGGTGGCGCTGGGCGTGGAGCGCGAGCCCCTGCCCTACTCCACCGCCGAGCCGCCGCCGGACGCGCCGGTGTCGATGATCCGGCGCCCCTCGCAGCCGCGCATCTCCGAGCCGCGCATCTCCGAGCCGCGCATCTCCGAGCCGTCGCAGACGTTGGGTGGCCCCCGCTCGCTGGAGGGCGACCTGGCGCGGCTGCGCCAGACCGTGGAGGAGCCGAAGAAGAAGGGATTC
Organism: Roseiflexaceae bacterium; assembly: GCA_035559635.1. Lineage (GTDB taxonomy): Bacteria > Chloroflexota > Chloroflexia > Chloroflexales > Roseiflexaceae > CALJIC01. The sequence goes on along the minus strand of DATMBA010000611.1, from coordinate 8,903 downwards.
TTCCGCCGGAAGTAGCCGGCGCCCAAGGAGGGGCGGCGCGGGCTGCGCCATCCCCGAACGCCCACCCCCGATTCCCCCTGGCCCCGCGCTCGCCATAGGGACAGGTTGGCACGGAAAATGCAACGATGTGCGGTGGATGATTGATGGTTCGCGATGGCCATCACCCGCGCCGGGTGGCGGCGCGACCGGCCGCACATCGCCCCCTTTCTTCCCCCAGGCTGCCCAATGGGCAGCCTTTCCTCTTGTTGGCGCTCCTCGCAATACCCACATTCGCACACGCGCAGCCGACCAAAACGCCGGCTGCGCGCGTGCTATAATGAACTATCCCGCTCGACGCTACCGCAAAGGCAGGTGCCTCCGCATGTTCGAGATGTCCATGGTCCCCCAGATGGAGGCGCGAGTCACACCGGCGCTGCTCAGCCTGGCGCATATGCTCGCACTCTCCTCCACCGCCTGTCTCCAACTGATCGAGCGCGAGCTGTCTGAGAACCCGGCGCTCGAGGAGGCCGAGGCCCAGGACGCCCCGTGCGAGCGCTGCGGCGGCCCGGTGCTGGACGGGATCTGCCTGCGCTGCGCCTACGATCTGGCCGGCGAGCCGGCGCCGCGCCACGCGGACGAGGCGGTGGACCCGCTGCTGTTCGTGGCGGCGCCGCGCAGCCTGTCTGAGACGCTGATCGCGGACCTGCGCGCCAGCTTGCCGCACAGCGAGCACTTCCTCGCCGAGGCGCTGGTAGGCTCGCTGGACGAGCACGGCTTCCTGCCGGATGGCCCGGAGGCGGTGGCCGCGAGCCTGGGGGTGAGCGAGGGGCGCGTGGCGGCGGTGCTGGAGCGCCTGCGCGAGGTTGGCCCCACCGGTATCGCCGCGCACGATGTGCGCGAGTGTGTGCTGGTGCAGCTCGATCTCCTGGCGGCCGAGGGGCTGACTTGCCCGCACGCCCAGGCGGTCGTCGGGCGCCACCTTGATGACCTGGCGGCGCACCGCTACCATAAGATCGCGCGCGCGCTCGGCATCACACCGGCCGAGGTGCGGGAGGTGAAGGCCTTCCTGCAGCGCTACACCTGGCCCTACCCCTCCCAGCCGCCCCTGGCCTCGCCGGCAGACCCGGACCGGCCGCGCTACCGCCTGCCGGACGTGGCGATCCACGCGCAGGACGGAGCCTATGTGGTGGAGGTGTTGCACGCGCCGCGCCGCATCCTGCGGATCAACCCGCTGTACCAGGAGTTGGCGCGGCGCGGCGCGGCCTTGGACGACGGCGAGCGCGCCCACGTGCAGGAGTACATGGCCCGTGCGCGGGTGTTCCTGGCCAACCTACAGCAGCGCGAGTCCACCCTGCGGCGGGTGAGCGAGGCGGTGGTGGCGCGGCAGGAGGCCTTCCTGCGCTACGGCGTGCGCCATCTGGTCCCCATGACGCGCACCGAGATCGCGGCCGAGATCGGCGTGCACGAGTCCACCGTCAGCCGCGCCACGGCGGACAAGGTGGTGCTGCTGCCCAACGGCATGCCGATGGAGTTCAGCGAGTTCTTCGTGGCCGCGCGCGGCGTGCAGGACGTGCTGCGCGAGCTAATCGCCGGCGAGACGCGCCCGCTGAGCGACGGCGAGTTGGCGGCGCTGCTGGCGGCACGCGGCTACCCGATCGCGCGCCGTACGGTGGCGAAGTACCGCGAGCGCCTGGCGATCCTGCCGGCGCATCTGCGGTGAGCGCATCGCCACGCCCGGTTAGCAAACCGCTTCCTCACGCGCTAACCAGGGTTGCAACCATCACAGAGGGGTCAGAGGAGGGCGCAGCCCGCCCCTGTAACCCCACCCGCTCCGGGGTAGCCGGAGCGGCACGAAGAGCCTATCCGCATACCGCGAGGTAGTGGTGGCGTTCGAAGATCAAAATGCGGTTGGCCGCGCGGTGAGCACCACCGCCGAGCGCGGGCCGGCCGCGTAGTGGGGCGCCGGCACGGGCGGCGCTAGCTCCGGCGCCACGAAGTCCTCCGGCGGTGGCCGTGAGGTGTCCACCACCCGGCGCCACGCGCTGGCGTGTAACGGCGGCAGCTCGAAGCGTAGCGGCTCCCAGTAGGCGTTCAGGATCACGTAGAGGTGCTCGTCCCCCTCCTGCGCCTGCAGCTCGAACGCCAGGCTGCGCGAGGCGGCGCTCCAGTCCGGCCGGCCGAGCTGCACCCCGTGCCAGGAGATCCGCGCGCCGCCAGGCTCGCCCCAGAACGCGCGCTCAGTGAAGAGCGCGTGCGCGCGCCGGAAGCCGATCAGCCCGCGCACGAAGCGCAGCAGATCCGCGTGCCGCGCTGCATCGCCCCAGTCCAGCCAGCTGATCGGGTTGTCCTGCGCGTAGGCGTTGTTGTTCCCGCCCTGCGTGCGGCGCACCTCGTCGCCCATCAGCAGCATCGGCGTGCCCTGCGCCACGAGCAGCACCGTCAGGAAGTTGCGCACCTGCCGCGCGCGCAGCGCCTCCACCTGCGGGTCGTCGCTCGGCCCCTCTGCCCCGCAGTTCCAACTGTCGTTCGCGTCCATCCCGTCGCGGTTGCCCTCGCCGTTGGCCACGTTGTGCTTCTGATTGTACGAGACCAGATCGTTGAGTGTGAAGCCGTCGTGGCTGGTGACGAAGTTCACCGAGCGGTCCGGCGTGCGGTCGGGGGCGCGGTAGATGTCGCGGCTGCCGCTGAGACGCGCCGCCAACCGGCCCACCATCCCAGGGTCGCTCTTGATAAAGCGCCGCACGTCGTCGCGGAACAGGCCGTTCCACTCCGCCCAGCGGTGGCCGACGAACGAGCCGACCTGGTAGAGGCCGGCGGCGTCCCAGGCCTCGGCGATGATACGCGTGCCGGCCAGCACCGGGTCGGACTCGATCTCCCACAGGATCGGCGGGTCGGCCAGCAGCCGGTCGCCCTCGCGGGCGAAGACCGAGGCCAGGTCGAAGCGGAAGCCGTCCACGTGCATCACCTGCACCCAGTGATGCAGGCAGTCCACGATCATGCGCCGTACGATCGAGTGGTTGCCCTGGATGGTGTTGCCGGTGCCGCTGTAGTTGGCGTAGCGCGCGCGGTCGGCCGGGTCGAGGATGTAGTAGGCGCGGTTCTCCAGCCCGCGGAACGAGAGCGTCGGGCCGCGCTGATCCCCCTCGGCGGTGTGGTTGAACACCACGTCCAGGATGACCTCGATGCCGGCGCGGTGGAGCGCCTTGACCATGTCGCGGAACTCGTTCACCGGGCCGAGCGGGTCCTGCCGCGCGCTGTAGCCGCGGTGCGGCGCGAAGAAGGCGATGGGACTGTAGCCCCAGTAGTTCGTGAGGCCCGGCGGCGCATCCTGTGGGTCGAACTGCTGCACCGGGAGCAACTCGACGGCGGTGACGCCGAGCGACTGGAGGTAGGGAATCTGCTCGATCAGGCCGGCGTAGGTGCCGCGCAGCGCTGGCGCGAGACCGGAGGACGGGTGGCGGGTGAATCCGCCGACGTGCAGCTCGTAGATCACGGCGCCACCCTCGGGCCGGCGCAACGGCGCATCGCCCTCCCAATCGTAGCCGCGCGGGTCCACCACCACGCTCTTCATGCTGGTGGCGCAGGTGTCGCCGGGGCGGCAGGCGGCCGCGCGGGAGTAGTTCGCGCCGTACATGACCGCGCGGGCGTAGGGGTCGATCAGCACCTTCTCGCGGTCGAAGCGCAGCCCGGTCTCGGGGAGGAACGGCCCGTCGGCGCGGTAGCCGTAGAGTTGGCCAGCGGTGATGCCGCGCACGAAGGCATGCCAGTAGTAGAAGGTCCGGTTGCGCGCCGGGTCTAGCTGGATGACCCGCGCCGGCGCCGGGTCGTCCGCGCGGTTGAACAGCAGCAGCTCCATCGCGGTGCAGTTGCGCGAGAAGACGCAGAAGTTCACTCCGTCCGTCTGGACGGTGGCGCCCAGAGGGTGCGACCGCCCGGGGAGCACATCATCGCACGTCGAGGGGTGCATGGGGTGATCCTGTAGCAGTCCTACCGGACATGTAACGTGGGGGTAAACGGTTTCTCAGGGGGTGCGTCCTTGCCCCTCGCTTTGGGCTGGCGCGTGTGATACCATCATGCCGCGCAATGTATAATAACGGGAGATAGAAGAGCTGAGCCAGGATGACCGTGGACCAACCGCCAAGGTGACGGAGGCGACGATGACTATAACCCTGCCAGATGAGACCCGGCTGAAGGCGCTCTTGAAAGAAGCCTTAAAACGCCTCGGGGATCGCATGCAGGTGCAGCCCGCCGCGCCATCGCCATCGGTGGCGAGCAACAACCGTCTCGCCAACGGCGTGAAGATAGTGTACCACCGTTTGCCGGGCAGCTCATTTCTATGATTGAGGCAGTCAGCTGGCGCGGCACCACGCCCGGCGGGTCAACCCGCGGGCTATCTGTGCCGAAGGCCGCGCAGGCGGCCTAGGTGACAGCCCGCGCAGGCGGGCTTGGCAGGGGCTAGCCCGCCGCTTCAGCGGCCGGGCGTGGGCGGGCGCCACGGACCCGATGCGTTGGTACAACGTCATAACGCGCGGGCTATCTGTGCCGAAGGCCGCCTGCGCGGCCTACAGCGACGTGCAACATGGTTGAACGCTGGGAGCGCGCGCATCGTGCGCGCAGGCGGGCGGGACGCCCGCGCTCCCGGCATGCGGCTGGTTCAACGGTTCTGCACTGCGCTATAGGTGACAGCCCGCGCAGGCGAGCTTTGCAGAAGCTAGCCCGCCGCTTCAGCTTCAGCGGCCGGGCGTGGGGGGCGCCACGGACCCGTTTCATAGGTTAACGTTCATAAGCCCATGCAGCGCGTCACCTGTCCCCTCGGTTTGGGTGCGCACTGGGGATCGATCTTTTACCCGGCGTGCGCGATCGTTCTCTCTGCCGCGGCGCGCGTTGACCTACGATAGGGAGCGGAGGAGTCCGCTCTTCGAGGTGAGCCTCGAGCACGCGCTGCACACCATCTGGGAGCCCTGGGGGACGCCGGCGGTGGCACGTGGTCAGTTACTGTCGTGTGAACGCGACCGCTTGCGCGCACTGACACCGCTGTCGGCGTGCCAGTCCTGCTTCAGGGGTGACTGACGGGCACTCCACTGCGCCGCAGCGCAATAGCGTGAACGACGGCACCGCGTCGCACCGTGAGCCGTTTGCCGGGCGACGGTTCCTGCGCCCGAACCGGCTAGACTCCGTTGGGAACGTGCCGCCGTTTCCGCGCATGCACGCGCTGTGTGCCGTATTGCCAGTAGAGTACATGGCGAACGAATGTTCAATGCCCTGATGACCGCATGCCCCCGTCGCCGTCTTAACCCTACCATACGAGCTAGGCCGGCGACGGTCCCTGCGGAGGTTTGTATGGAGGCGCCCGGTGCTCGAAGGGGTATCCCGGCGTAGCGCACCTCGCTGCCGCCGGCTCGACGCCAGCGCTGCAGGGGTGCCCCACGGCGCATTCTCCTAGAGCCATCGTGCTGAGCACTTTGAGGGCGTACCCTCCCGGCCGCTCCCAGAGGCGGATTGTGGAATGAGGGTTTTCTGGGAGGGCGTGTCCTCCCGGCCCCTCCAGAAACGGAAAGAGGCAGAGCGCTATGAAGACGATCATCGTCCCACTGGACGGCTCGGCGCTGGCGGAGCAGGTGCTGCCCTACGTCCAGCTGTACGCGCCACTGCTGGAGGCGCAGGTGGTGCTGCTGCGCGCAGTGACGGACGAGGAGCTGCGCGCGTACCTCTTCTGGCATGCCGCCGAGCTGAATGACGACCCGCTCCATGGCGGCGACGTGCCGCGCGAGGGGCGCGCGCTCGCGGCCCTCACGGAGCGCGCGGCGGCATACCTGGAGGCGCAGGCCGCCCCCCTGCGGGCGGCGGGCCTGCAGGTGACGACGGAGGCACCGGTCAGCGAGCCGGCCGAGGGTATCGTCGCGGCCGCCCAGCGGCACCCGGAGGCGCTGATCATGCTGGCGACGCACGGCTACAGCGGGCTGAAGCGCTGGACGCTCGGCAGCACCGCGGACAAGGTGGTCCACAGTACGAGCGCGCCGGTCTTCCTGGTGCGGGCAGGCGTCACCGCGCCGCAGCCGCTTGCGCTGCGCCGCATCCTGGTGCCGCTGGATGGCTCGGCGCTGGCCGAGCAGGCGCTGCCGGTCGCCATCGAGCTAGCACGCCGTGCAAAGGCCGAACTGGTCCTGCTGCGGGCCGTGCTGCCCTTCACCGAGTTCGCGCCGGCCTTGGCCCCGCTCGCGCGGCCCATCCCGGTCCCCGGCGAGGCGATCGACGAGGAGTACGAGCAGGCGCGGAAGCAGTTGCAGCTAGTGGCGGAGCAGATCGCCCGGCCAGAGCTGACCATCACCTGGGTCACCGAGTTGGGCTACCCGGCGGAGGTGATCCTGGCGGAGGCCAGCGCCCACCAGGTGGACCTGATCGTGATGGCGACGCACGGCCGCAGCGGGATCCAGCGCTGGGTGCTGGGGAGCGTGGCCGACAAGGTGCTGCATGCAGCGCACACGCCACTGCTGCTGGTGCGCGCCCACGGCGAGCAGGGGTAGCCAGACGAGATCTCGCTCACTACTGAGGACACAGAGACAGGAAGCGCGATCGCTCCCCCTCTGTGTCCTCTGTGGCAAACGTCCCGTCTCAGTGCTATGCCGTAATTGGGAACTCGCTGATGCGCAGGCGGGCGCAGCCGTAGGGCACGAGCGTCAGCTCCTCCAGCGGCTCCTCGGTGGCCACCGGGCTGGGGGGCGGTGGCGCGGCGGCGCCATGCTCGATGCCCCAGGTGGGGACGCGCCGCCCGCGCACGTGCGCCACCACCGGCGCGCCCTCCACAGTGAACGGCGTTTCGCCAAGGGGCCGGTAGGTGAACGAGAGCGCCTCCTCGGGCCGCACCGGGTCCAGCTCGAGCGCGTAGTTCCAGGGAGTGGTGGGGTGGACCTCCCAGTCGAAGCCGTAATACCGGATGCTGGGCTCTGAGTGCTGCGTGCTGAGTTCCGGCCAGCCCCAGCTGCGCACGGCGCGCCACTCCTCGCCCACCGGCAGCGCGTAGATCAGCGGGCCGCGCTCGATCGCCACGCCGCCGTGCGGCCGCTGGAGCGCGCGGGCGCGCATCGGCAGGCGCAGCGAGAGCGTGACGGCGCCGTGCCACTCGCGCTCGACAGGGTGGAACGTGCCGGGCACGGCCTCCTGCGGCGGGCCGTCCCCGACGGCCAGGGTGGCGCCGGCGGTCCAGGTGGGCACGCGCAGGTGCAGCGGGAAACGCGCCGGCCGATCGACCTCGACCGTGATGCGCAGCTCCTCGTCGAACGGGTAATCGGTCGCGACGGCGATCGCGACTGTGGCGCCGCCAGCCTCGGTGCGCACGGTGCAGGGTGCGTAGATCACCGCCGCCAGCCCGCCGTCCGGCGCGCGCATCCAGAGGTGCGCGGCGAGCTTAGGCCAGCCCTGGTGCATGTTGGCGGTGCAGCAGCCGTAGTTCGGCTCCAGCCCGAAAAGGTTGGCGTCTGGGCCGTTGTTAGTGTACACCCGGTCCTGCACCACGGCGCACAGCACCTGGTTGGCCTGCTGGACGTACTGGTGGCCCCACATGTCGGGGGTGAAGGTGGCCGGCAGCGCGTTGTAGGCGATGCGCTCCAGGCGGTCGGCCAGACGTGGCTCGCCGAGAGCCGCCAGCAGCACCTCCAGCGAGTACATGTACTCCACCACGGCGCACAGCTCGGTGCCCTGCGAGGGGCTAAGGCCGGCCAGGTGCTCGTCGCCGGTGAACAGGCCGGTGACCTGGCCGTGGTAGGCATCGAGCGTGTCGAGGATGCGGTGCACCGCCGCGCGGTCGGCCGGGTCGCGCGAGAAGCGGTACCGTAGGCCAGGCTGCTTGATCGCCATCGCGTTGTTGACCACGTGCGAGGCCAGGTCGGTGCGGAAGGTGACGAGCGGCTCGGGCGGTGCGGGAGGGTGGATCTGCTCGCGCCGCTGCTTCTCGGTGTAGGGGAAGCGCTCGAAGTGGGCGCGCCAGTCGAAGCTCTGGCGGTAGGACTTCTCGGCCAGGGAGCGAAGCCAGTCTCGAGTGCTACGTGCTGCGTGCTGCGCGCTGAGTCCTCCCGGGCCAATCTGCTCAGCCCGCTCGTAGAGCCAGAGGATGGACACGGCCAGGTCGGCCCAGCGGTAGCGGCCCCAGTCGAAGAGCGGCTGCTCGTCCAGCAGCGTGTCCAGGCGGCGCAGGAAGCGGAGCATGGCCGGGATGATGCGCGCGTCGCCGGTGGCCTCCTGGTACTGGGCGAGCGCCTTGAGCGCCACGAACACTGGCCAGGGGTCGTAGGCCCTGCGGCGCGTGTCGCTGGTGTCCAGCACCGGGCCGAGCCAGCCATCCGGCCGCTGGCGGGCCAGGATGGCGTCCACCCAGCGGGCGACGGTGGCCTTCAGGCGCTCGTCGTCCAGCAGGAAGGCCAGTGGCACGGCGCCGTCCAGCCAGTAAGGGCCGCGCTCCCAGCCCTCGGCGGCGCCGCCGATCCAGGCGCTCTGGGCCACGTCGGGCCAGTGCTCGGCCAGGTGGCCGCTGAGACCGGCGGCCTGGATGTGTAACTGCGCCAGCAGCCAGCCGGCGGGCCGGACGGCGCCGAGCGGCAGCGGGGCGAGGGCGTTCGGCAGCGGCGCGGCGGGATGGAGTGTCGCAGTCATGGGCGATCCTCTTGTGGGTGGCACGGCTCCAGGCGGCTCGCGCTATTTTTCACGATTCTCTCAGCAACTTCTCATCTTCGGTTGCAACTTTGGGGCGGCCGGTAGCGTTATTATACGCAGAGGAACAAAGCGCCGGCTGCGGCGGCCGGCGCCAGCGCCCACAAGGCGTCATCCTTGACCCCTAGCCGCCCCTTATTCCCCTATATTCCTCCCCGGCTGCCGCAAGGCAGCCGGTTCCGCTACAGTTTGGTGAGTCGGGGAGGGCCTGGCCCTCCCCG
>DATMBA010000610.1:0-1028 GCA_035559635.1 Roseiflexaceae bacterium | reverse complement strand
CAGGTACAGCCGCGGCGTTCGCCACAGCAGGCCGAGCGCCCGCCACAGCGGCATCTCGTGGTAGCGGTCGGGCCACAGCTCCTTGAGGAGGCGCTTCACCTGCGGCGCGTACTTCGCGCTCATCGCCGGGAAGACGTGGTGTTCGGTGTGGTGGCTGAAGTTGGAGTGGATGACGTCCAGGAGCTTCGGCACCGACACGGTGAGCGACCCCTGCAGCGGGTCGTCCTCTTCCAGCAGCGGGTTGAGGAGGTGGTTGGTGGCGATGTAGGACATGACGATGAAGTTGCTCACCAGCAGCGGCAGGACGTAGAAATACGTGAAGGCGTCCCACCCCAGCCACAGCGCCATCCCGGCCCAGAACGCCACCGGCAGGACGGTCTCCACCGCCACCCGCAGCCGCTGGCGCGGGGGCATCGTGGGCAGCGCGTGGGCCAGCACGATCGCCGCGTGCACGTTCAGCCAGACGGCCAGCAGCGCGAAGAAGCGGAGGCTGCGCACCGGGACCAGCCGGTGCAGGATCTGCAGCGCGCGGCGCTGGTGGTAGTCCTCCAGCGTGCTGTAGGCGTCGGGATCCTGACCGTGGATCTGCGTGTGGGCGTGGTGCCCGGCGTTGTGCCACTGCCGCCACAGCAGCGGGGCGATGGCGTGCGGCAGCAGGCACAATCCGCCCAGCACGTCCCGCAGATGGCCGCGGCCGACCACCGCGCCGTGCAGGATCTCGTGGCCCAGGAAGCCGAGGGAGGCGAAGGCCGAGCCGATGAGGATGCCGATCAGGCCGTCCGCGTACCAGGGCAGCGACAGCCCGGCGATCGCCCAGGTGCCGGCGGCCACGGCCGCGGCATAGGGGATGATCCACAGGGTGCGGTGCGGGACGGGGCGGAAGAAGCGGGCCGGCAGGCGGCGCCGCAGCTCCTGCGCGTAGGTCCGGTGGCTGATGGCAGCCCCGACGTTCGTCATGGCGGTGCCTCCTCAGGTGGCCTGGGTTCGGCCGGGACGCTTCGCCTCATGCTTACCCGGTCGGGGCGGAG
>DATMBA010000609.1:0-9973 GCA_035559635.1 Roseiflexaceae bacterium | reverse complement strand
GGCGAGGGCGGCCTCCCGGCCCGCCGCGCGCAGGTTGCCGGCGCCCGCCGCGCCGCGCCCGAGCACCGCGCCCGAGGCATCCGCCAGCAGCGCGACGGTCTTGCTCCCGCCGGCGTCGATCCCGAGGATGAGATCAGGCATCTGTACACACCTGGTGATCGGCCACACTGATGGTGACGGACGCAGGGGAAGGGTTTTCAAGGGAGGGCGAAGCCCTCCCTTGAAAACCTACCCATCGCCCATCGCCCGTTCCGCTGCGTCAAAACGTAGTCGTCAACTCCTGGGCCTGGCCGGTCTCGGCGGCGCGGTAGCCGGCCTCGATGATCTCGATCACATGGCGGGCGTGCTCGGCGGTGACGATGGTGGGCTTATCCTCGCGGATCCAGTCCACTAGCTGCATCAGGTCCTCGAACACATGCTGCTCGCCGATGTCGCGGTGCGGGCCGACCACGTGCGGCAGCAGGATCTGGTCGCCCTGGGGGTGAGCGGCGGCCTCTTCGCGGCCAGGGTAGTCCAGCGGCTGGCCGTTCAACTCGCGGCCGACGATCGCGCCGGCGGTGCCGAAGTAGGTCCCAGCGAAGCCGCGCGTGATGCTGCCGGCGGCGGTGCCGTAGGCCAGCGCGAACAGGCTCTCGCCGAAGTCGATCAGGATCAGCGTGTTGTCGTCGGCGTCGGTGAGGTAGGTCTCGCCACGGAAGGTGCGCTCCTTGATGCGCGTGCCGGACATGGCGGTGACGCGCCTGGCCGGCCCGAGGATGCCGGTGAGGGCGTGGAGCGCGTAGACCGTCATGTCGTACAGCGGGCCGCCGCCGGGTTTGCGCCAGTACCAGGCTGGATTGACGTTGGAGAGCACGTCCTCGCCGGTGCGGAACTGCTCGTCCTCGTGGTAGGTGCCGAACGAGGCGCCGCAGACGGCCCACACCAGCGTGCCGAGCGTGCCGGCGTCGATCAACTCCTTGATGCGCCGGTTGTGTGGGCGCAGCATCTCGCCAGGCGAGGCGACGATCTTTAGCCCCCTGGCCCTGGCCCGCTCGATCAGGTCGGTGGCCTCGGCGACGGTGGTGGTCATGGTCTTATTGAAGTGGATGTGCTTGCCGGCCTCGAGCGCCTGCACGCCCTGCTGGTAGTGCAGACCGATCGGCGAGCAGATCGTCACGGCGTCCACTTCGCCGTGCTCAAGCAACTCCTCGTAGGTGAGGAAGTGGCGCGGGACGCCATACTTCTGTGCGGCGGCCTCGGCGCGGCCGGGCACCGGGTCGCACACGGCCGCGAGCCGCACGCGGTCCTGCACGTCCGGCTGGCTGAGGTGCGGCAGGATGCCGCGCTGTGCGATCGCCCCGGCGCCGACGACTCCCATGCGTACGATGTCGGTCATGATGTGGTTCTCCTTTTGCCACTGCTTCTGGCTGGCTTGGATTCTCAGGTGGTGGGAGGTGCGGGGAGGGCCAGGCGCTCCCCGGCCCCCTCCCTTGGGTCTTTGTGTTACCCAAGCGCTGCGCGCACGGGCGGACCGGCGTCCTGCGCGAGCGCGCGGCGCAGCAGCGCGCGGTAGTTATCTCCCGGCGTCAGACTGCCGAGCACCGCGGGGTGCGCGGCGCCGGTGCAGCGTACCAGGTTGCCGGGCCAGCCGTGCAGCGCGTAGTAGCCGAGCAGGGCGAACCCCACCGCCTCCTTGGCGTCGCCGGGGAGTCCGAGCGCGTCGAAGGGGCGCACCTCAGCCGCCGGCAGCGCCGCAGCGAGCATACGCATGAGCGCCTGGTTGTGCGCGCCGCCGCCGCTCACCAGCACCTCGTCCGGCATGGCAGGCAGGAAGCGCCGGTAGGCCAGCGCCACCGAGCGCGCGGTGAGCGCTGTGACCGTGGCGACGATGTCGGCCTCGGCCAGACCCTGCGCGCGCGCCTCCTCCAGCAGGCGGGCGGCGTAGGCCCGGCTAAAATGCTCGCGCCCGGTGGACTTGGGCGGCGGCAGCGCGAAGTACGGCTCCGCCAGCCAGACCGCGAGCAGCGCCTCGTCCGGCGCGCCGGCCAGCGCCCACGCCCCGCCCTCGTCAAAGGCGCGCCGGCCGCCCGAGAGCGCCCACACCACCTCGTCGATCAGACAGTTGCCGGGGCCCGTGTCGAACGCGACGACGGACGAACGACCCATGACCAACGACGAACGGGTCGACGTGACAGCCGAAGTCGCGTCGGACGTGGCCGAGCCGCGCACATACCTCATCGGTCGGTCGTCGGTCGTCGGTCGTCGGTCGTCGGTTGGCGGCACCCATGTCACATTCGCGATACCGCCGATGTTCTGCAACGTGCGCGTGCGGGCCGGGTGGGCACAGAGCAACGCGTCGAGCAGTGGCAGCAGCGGCGCCCCCTGGCCGCCGGCGGCCACGTCGCGCGGGCGGAAGTCGGCAGCCACGGTGCGGCCGGTGCGCTCGGCGATCACCGCCGGCGCGCCGAGCTGCAGCGTGGAGCGCGCGCGGCCGGGCGCCACCTGGTGATACACCGTCTGCCCGTGCGACGCTACCAGGTCCACTGCCGCCGCCGGCAGCCCGGCGGCGGCAATGGTGGCCAGGGCCGCAGCGGCGAACGCCTCGCCCACCAGCGCGTGCAACTCGCACACCTCTTGCGTCGCGCCCTGCGCGGGCGGCCGCAGCGCCCGCAGCCGCGCCTGCAACTCCGGCGGGTAGGGGCACTCGGTGTAGCCGAGCAGCCGCAGCGCCAGCGCCTCCCCGTCGCGGCGGAACTCCACCACCGCGGCGTCGATGGCGTCGGCGGAGGTCCCGGACATCAACCCGACCACGATCATCGCTTCTTACCACGAAGGCACGAAGACACGAAGGCACAAAGGCCAGCAGAGCCTTGTGTGGGGCGCTCGCCGCTGTACTGCGTGCCGGGTGCTGTACCAGATGGGGACCAGCACAGTTCTCGACATGTTCGCGTCTTCGCGCCTTCGTGTCTTCGTGTTCAGAGCGGTATCGTCACAGCGCAGCCGGAGGCGATGCTGCGCGCCACCGCCTCGGTGAACTCCATGTACTTCACGCCATCGTCGAAGGTGGTATGGGTCACCGGCTCACGGCCGCGGATCGCGCCGACGAACTCCTCCTCCACGCGCCAGCCGCCGGCCTCCTCGGGCGGGACAGCGATCGGGCGCAACTCTGTGTCGCCGCGCCGCCCGCCCCAGAGCGCGCCGCCCGAGAAGCGCAGCGTGCCCTCGCTGCCGTACAGCCGGACCTCCTCCGGGCCAGCCAGCCCGGCGACGCGCGAGATCTGCATGTGCAGCTGTGCGCCGCAGGCCAACTCCCCCAGTACGTCCAGATGCTCGGGCACACGCACCTCGCGCAGCGCGCCCGCCTCGTCCCGCCGCATCCTCACGAAGGTCCGGCCCATGGCACTGACCCGCACGGCGACACCCACCCAGCGCATCAGCGCCTCGTACCAGATGCCGAGCGACATGATGTTCATGCCGCTCAGGTCGGCGTTCTGGCGCCAGTGCAGCGGCGAGTCGCGATCCAGGAAACCGCTGGCGTCGCGCACCGTCACCGCCAGCGGCTCGCCGAGGAAGCCATCGGCCAGCAGCCGCCGGATGGTGCGGTCCACACCGAGGGTATAGGGCGAGGGCACGACCTGCGCCACCAGGTACGGCCGGGCGCGGGCCGCGTCGCGCATCAGGCGGGCCTCATGGGCGTCCATCGCCATGCGCGCCTCGCACAGTACGTGCTTGCCGGCCTCGAGGGCCGCGAGCGTCACCGGGCAATGCATATAGGGCCAGGTGCCGATCACCACCGCATCGATCTGCGGGTCCGCCACCAACTCGGTCCAGTGGGCGTAGGCCTTCGGGATGCCGAGCTGCGCGGCGGCACGCTCAGATGAGGCCCGGCTGCGATTGACCACGCCGGCGATCTCTACGCCGGGGAGCGCGCGCAGGCCGGGGATGTGGCGCTGCACAGTGTTGGCGCCGGCGCCTACGACGCCGACTCGGATGGGCGTTTCAGTCATAATCTTTCTCACCTACCCACAGCCGGACCGCTGCGGCGCTGAGTGCGGGCGCTGAGATCGGTTGTGGCCTCTGTGGCACCGCCGCAGCCAGCCTCAACGCGCTCAATCCCCCGGCGGCCTCATCTCCCCACCGCGGGCCTCCGCCATCCCTCCACGCAGCGGCCTCATCTCCCTCATTTGCTCAGCGGTCCCGCACCACAGGACTCGCGCACCACCAGGCGGTTGGACAGCACCGTGTGGTAGACGTGGCGCTCCACGCCCGCCAGCCGGTCGGACAGATAGAGCGTGGCGCGGCGGGCCATCTCGGCGATCGGCTGGGCCACCGTCGTAAGCGGCGGGTTCGTCTCGGCGGCGAACTCCTCGTCATCGAACCCCACCAGCGCGATGTCCTCCGGCACGCGCCGGCCGAGGCGCTTCAGCACACCGAGGAGCGGGAGCGCGTCGTCATCGCCGGGGGCGATCAGCGCGTCGGGCGTGTGCGTGGCCAGCAGGCGCTCCACCAACTCGGGCGTGATCGGGTGAGGCAGCGCATCCACCAGCCGCGGCAGGTCGTACGCCGTGGCGCCTGCCTCGTAGCCGCGAGTGCGCTCCCAGTAGTCGCCGGTGAGGATGTCCGGCCGCAGCAGGAGGATGCGGCGTCGGCCGTGGACCGCCAGGTGCTCCACCAGCTGCCGGGTGGCGCCGAAGTTATCCGAGGCCACATAGCTGAGCGGGATGTCGAGCCGGGGCGGGCTGATAATGATCCCCGGTGTGGCGCTGAAGATCTCGCCGAGAGCAGCGAGCAGCGCCTCGCTCGGCGCCACCACCAGCAGCGCGCCGATCCCCTGGGAGGCCAGCAGCGCCCGCGCGGCACCGGGGCTGGCGCACTGCTCGTGGCTGAGCGAGATGATCTTCACCTGGTTGCCGCGCTCCACCGCCGACTGGCCGGCCGCGGTGAGGATCTCGCGGAAGTAGCGCGCGGCGAAGAAGGCCGGCTCCTGGCCGATGCTCACAATGCCGATCGTCGCTGCCATTGCGGTCCCGCTGTGTATAGCCCGCTGCATTGATTGCTCAAGGAGAGGAGCCAGGGGAGGGCTTCGCCCTCCCTTGAAACCCCACCTCAGTTTAGATGTCAGCGCAGCGCGCTATATGATCCGCGAAGGGCACGGAGAAGAGAGAAACACCTATCCGTAGTCCTCCGTACTCTCCGTGGATCACATCAAACGCCGTTTGCCGCGATCACGCCGCGGTAGTAGTGGGCGCTGTCCTTCGGCGTACGCCGCTGGGTCTCGTAATCCACATAGACGATGCCGAAGCGCCGGCTGTAGCCCCAGGCCCACTCGAAGTTATCCATGAGCGACCAGACGAAGAAGCCGGCCACGGGCGCGCCCTCGGCGATAGCCTGGTGTGTGGCGGCGAAGTGCCGCTCCAGGAAGCGCGTGCGCGCCGCGTCGTGCACCCGGCCGTCCGGCGACAGTTCGTCCGGGTAGGCCGCGCCGTTCTCGGTGATGTACATCTTCGCCGGCGCGTAGTCGCGGTGCAGGCGCACCAGCAACTCGCGCAACGCGTCCGGGTACACCTCCCAGTCCATGTGGGTGTACTCGCCCTCCGGCCGCAGGCTGCGGTAGCTCAGGCCAGGCCCGCCGGGGTCGTCCTGGATCACAGCCCGATTATAATAGTTTACACCCAGAAAGTCGATCGGCGCGGCGATGGTCTCCATGTCGCCCGGCTGCACCGGGGCGGCCGCGCCCAGCCGCGCGTAGAGCGCCACCATATCCTCGGGGTAGCTGCCTTTGAAGAGCGGGTCGGCGAACCAGCGGTTGAAGAATCCGTCGTGGCGCCGGGCGGCGGCCACATCGGCCTCGCTGTCGCTCGCGGGGTGGGCGGGCGAGAAGTTCAGCGTGATGCCGGCCTCGGCGCGTGGCGCGGCGGCGCGGATGGCAGGCATGGCCAGGCCGTGCGAGAGCAGCAGGTGGTGGGCCGCCTCCAGCGCCGGGCCATTCTTCAGGCCGGGCGCGTGCTCGCCGATCCAGTAGCTCAGGATCGAGGCGCACCACGGCTCGTTATGGGTGATCCACCCCTTCACACGGTCGCCCAGGCGGCGGGCGGTCACGTCGGCATAGCGGGCGAAGGCGTGCGCGGTGTCGCGGCTCGCCCAGCCGCCTCTGTCCTGCAGCGCCTGCGGCAGGTCCCAGTGGTAGAGCGTGGCGTAGGGCTGGATGCCGGCCTCCAGCAACCCGTCCACCAGGCGGTCGTAGAAGTCCAGGCCCCGTTGGTTCACCT
Organism: Roseiflexaceae bacterium; assembly: GCA_035559635.1. Classification (GTDB taxonomy): domain Bacteria; phylum Chloroflexota; class Chloroflexia; order Chloroflexales; family Roseiflexaceae; genus CALJIC01. The sequence goes on along the minus strand of DATMBA010000609.1, from coordinate 3,725 downwards.
GGCCGGTCCCGTCGGGGATAATGCGCGGCCAGGCGATCGAGAAGCGGTAGGCCTGCAGGCCGAGGTCCTTCATGAGGGCGATGTCCTCGCGCCAGCGGTGGTAGTGGTCGCAGGCCGGGTCGCCGGTGTCACCGTTCAGCACCTTGCCGGGAGTGGCGCAGAAGCGGTCCCAGATCGACTCGCCGCGCCCATCCTCCTTCGTCGCACCCTCGATCTGAAAGGCGGCGGTGGCCGCGCCCCAAAGGAAGTCTTTCGGGAAGTGCCTCGTTGTCATAGCAGAGCTCCCTCAATCAGTTGAACATTGGCACGTTACACGTTATCCTGGAGCGCAATGGCGGCATTGACGGACGTGCAACGTTGAACGTTCAAACCTTCAACAGCTACAGCAGCCCGTAGTGCTCATCGATCGGGCGCTGATAGGTGTCCACCGCGCCGGAGAGCACCTCCTCGAGGGTCACCTGGCGGCCGAGCGTCGAGGACTCGAGGATGGCGAAGGCACAGGCCAGGTCGCGCAGCCCCTCCTCGCCGCTCGTCTCCGGGTCGGCGCCGCGCTCGATCGCCCGCAGCCAGTCCAGGTTCTGGATGGCGCACGGGTCGGTGAGGCCAAGCGGGAAGAACTGCTCGCGCTCGGCGTCTGTCATGCGCTGCTCGAAGGTCTCCATCAGCGGCAGCCTCTCGCCGCCGGTGTGGATGGTTCCGCCGCGGATGCTGCCGGCGCTGCCGAGCACCGCCGGGCCGCCGCTGATCTCCAGCGGCTCCTGCTCGAGCGCCCAACTCCACCAGAGCTGGCCGATCGCCCCGCGCTCGAAGGCCAGCGTCGCCATGTAGGTGTCGTCCACATTCGGGTGGACCTCGCCGATCACGTTGCCGGCCGCGTCGCGCCGGTAGCGGGTGGGGGTGAAGGTGCGCGCCACCGCGCTGACGGCGGCCACCTCGCCCACCACGTAGCGCTGCCAGTGCATCTGGTGTACGCCGATGTCGATCGCGCCGCCGCCGCCGCCAAGCAACTTCTCGTGGCGCCAGGGCGTGTCGGCCACCACCCGGTCCGGGCTCCACAGCCCGCCGAGGCTGCCCATCACCGAGACCTGCGGCTCGCCGATCAGGCCGCTGCGCACCGCCCAGGCCGCGGCACGCACCGCACGACTCTGGCGCACGTTCTCAAACACGCCGAAGGTCAGGCCCTTGGACCGTGCGGAAGCGACCATCTTCTTGGCAGCGCGCACCGAGATCGCCAGCGGCTTCTGCGAGAGCAGGTGCAGGCCGGCGTCGAGCGCCGCCAGCCCCACCTGGTGATGCAGCGCCAGGGTGGTCAGGTCGTTGATGGCGTCCACCGTGCCGGAGGCGATCAACTCGCGGTAGTCGGTGTAGACCTCGGGCAGCAGATCGTCCTGGATGTCGGAGACATAGGTGTGCGGCGCGGCGAGCGGGTCGCCAGTGGACGGGTCGAGTACCGGCGGGCGGGGGGGTGGCCCCTCGCCGCGCTTGCGGAACATGAGCGCGTCCTCCTCGCGGCGAGCGCACAGCGCCGTGATGCGGAAGGTATCGATTCCCAGCTCGCGCAGGCGCAGGTAGCCTTGCAGATGGGCGTTGAGGATGCGGCCGCAGCCGACGATTCCAATGCGGATCATGGATACCTCTCCCCCGGCCCCTCCCCTGGCAGGGGAGGGGCGAATATCTCTCTGGGGAGAGCTGCGCTCTCCCCAGGCCCCTCACGGGCGATAAAGCGAACGGGCGGCCTCCAGGCGCGCCAGGCTGTCCGGCAGGCCGCCAGGGCGGTTGCGCGCCAGCCAGAGGCGTTCGTACTCGCGGATGATCTCGCGCATATCCTCGTCCAGCAGGCGGCGGCGGGCCTGGCCCCCCGGCCCCTCCGGCTCGGCCATGAACTGGCCGCGGCGGCAGGCGTGGCGCAGCAGGCGGGCTACCAACTCGTACTCCTGCGCGATCTGCGCCGCGTCGGGCCGGCGCATGCGGGCGCGCGCCATGGGCTGCATGGCGGCATCGATCGCCGCCAGCGCCGCATCGAAGGTGAGCGGCGGTAGCTGCCACTGCGTCCCGGCCACGCCGGGCAGTTCCTGCAGCACCCAGAACAGCGCCGAGGAGTTGTGCGGCTCGAAGCCGACGTGCCGGTAGACATTGCCCATGTCGTAGGCCACCCGGCCCATCGCGCCAGTCGGGTCGCCGAAGGCGTGGCGGCCCACCACCGCGGCCACATCCATACCGCGGTTGGCCTCCAGCGCCCAGGCGAAGCCCGCGCCGGCGGCGAAGCCCAGGAAGCTCACCGGCAAGGGCTGCCAGTGGCCGTTATCGCCCCAGTCGGTGATCAGGTAGCCGAGCGCGCCGTGCGCCAGGCCGCTCTCGGCGGCGCTCAGCAGGTTGCCGAGCGCGTTATCGGTGCGGCCGGCCACGGTGCACCAGGAGGAGGTGCCGGGGCAGACATAGAACGGCAGGCCGGCGGCGGCGAAGCGCGGGCAGTGCTCGGCGAAGGGGTGGCTGGCCTCGTAGCCCCACTCCAGCGCGATGGCGTCCTTCGGCAGCAGCCCGATCAGGTCCGGGTGGTGGTTGATGATGTCACCCCAGAACTGCATCGTGCGGCCGCGCGCCTTCACGGCATCGTAGATCTTGAGCAGGAACTCCAGGTACACCCGGCCCTCGCCGCGCGCCGCACAGGAGGCCGCGCTGCGCCCCTGGCCCAAATCCACTGTCTCGTCGCAGCCAACGTTGACCTGGTGGCTAGAGAAGTGCGGCAGCAACTCGTCCAGCAGGCTGGTGACCAACGCCAGGCTGCCGGGGTCCTCGGGCGCCAGGCTGAACGGGCCTTTCATGGTGATGCCCCACGGCGTCTCGAACTCGCCGTGGGTCTCGGCCAGCGCCGCGTAGCGCTCGTGGATCAGCCAGCGCTGCATGTGGCCGAAGGTGTTCTGGTTCGGCACCAACTCCACAAAGCGCGCCCGGCAGTAGGCGTCCAGCTCCAGGATCTCCTGCCCGGTCATCGGCGAGGCCCTGGCCCACACCTCCGGGTGGTTGCGGTAGGCGAAGGTGTGCTCTGTATAGAGCTGCAGCTGGTTGACCTTCCAGCCGGCCAGCATGTCCACCAACTCGTACAGCGTCGCCATCGTCGGGACTTTGTCACGACTTATGTCAAGCATCACCCCACGGGCCGCGAAGTCCGGCCAATCGGCGACATGCAGCGCGGGGAGGGTGCGGCCGGCCTGATCGAGCACCTGGATGAGCGTGCTGACGCCGTAGAACAGCCCGGCGGTCGTGGCGGCGTCCAGCGTGACCTGGTCGTCCTTGATCGCCAGTTCGTAGCCCTGGGGGTGGATGGCGCGGGCGGGGTCCACCCGCAGCGTAGCGCCTATCTCGCCGAGCGGCCCCTCGGGGGTGGCGGTGATCTCCCACTCGACGCCGGCGTGGGAGCGCAGGCCGGCCTGCAGGCGCTGGGCGGTGAACAACAGCGCGCTCACGTCCGGCCCCTGGAGCAGGATGCGGCGGCCGCCGGTGAGCGCCACAGCCCCCGGCAGCAGGGTGAGTTGGCGGGGGGCGGGCAAGAGTGAAAGGTCTGTCATAGCTCTCTCGGTTCGCTCCCTGTGATGGTGAGTGCCAAGGTACCAAGGTGCCAGCGACGACGCGACGGAATGCCGTACGCCGCTGGTGTATCGGTGTCCCTGCGCCCGGCGCTCCGCCTTATGCCGGCGACGTGCCAGTGGACATCCCCCACGCCACAC
>DATMBA010000608.1:0-4773 GCA_035559635.1 Roseiflexaceae bacterium | reverse complement strand
ATGAGCGGCTGCCCCAACAGCTGCTCGCGCCCGCCCACCGCCGAGATCGGGATCGTGGGGCGCAGCGCCGGGCTGTACCACGTCTACGCCGGCGGCAGCTTCGCCGGCACGCGTCTCGCCCGCCTCTACCGGGCCGACGTGCGCGCCGCCGAGTTGGTAGACGTGCTGGCCGGCGCGCTCGACGCCTGGCGCCGCGAGCGCATCCCCGGCGAGGCGTTCGGCGATTGGGCCGACCGCGCACTTGCGGGGGTGGCCGAGCAGCCGGTGGGGGTGTAGCACCCGGGAGATGCGGGGGCCTATGGCCCCCGCGCCCCCAGCCGGGAGGCTTTGCAACTGGCTTTCAGCCCGCGCGTGCGCCGCCGCCGAAGACTCGATTGAATGATCCAAAGCCCAGCAGCGGGCTGCCTCCGGGCGCCTCGGGTCGTGCTCCCGCTACGGCGCGCGCCGCGGCCGCGGCAGCCCCATCCACAGGCCGACGAACATCACCAGCGTGAGCAGCGCGCTCAGCCACCAGTTATAGGCCGTCAGCAGGTGAACCACCTGCACCACCGCGGCGATCGCGAAGACCAGCAGCCCGGCGGCGCTCTGCCTGCCTGCCGGCCCCTGCCCCCAGGCGCGCGCGGCGCTCGCGAGCCCTGCGATCGCACCCAACCCCAGCAGCACCGCGAACAGCGTGTTCGGCATCATCGTGGATCCCTCCTTCCAAATCCCTTGCCAGAAGACGAGCCATGGAGGTGTCGAGCATCGGTCACGTATGCTTGGGGCTGCGCCCCCAACCCGCGTAGGGAGGCGCAGCGGGGCGTAGCCCCTCCGCATCCCCCCGTTTCTTGGGGAGGTGTCGGGGACCGCAGGCCCCCCTAGCCCCCGCCGGGCAGTACCTGACCGGCACTCTCGGCGCTCCCCGCAACCTACCTGCTTCTCCTGCGAACCTGAACCGGCCGGCGAGAGGACCCTCTCGTAAACCCGTCCACCACGGCCGGAAGGGGTGGGGTGGGAGGGCACCGCCTTCTCGCTAACCCGCCACCACCGGGGATGAATCGCCAGGCTGAGGATGAAGTGCGATGATAAAGACAGTATACCGGATCCGCGACGCCGCGCCGCTGTGCTACAATCAGAGACGGCGATGACGCCCGCCGGCGCGCCGGTCCGTCTCTGTTCGATGCCGAAGGAGGCCGCCATGCCCCGCGCGATCCGCGCCCCGCGCGGCACGCACCTCACCTGCCGCAACTGGCAGATCGAGGCCGCCTACCGCATGCTCCAGAACAACCTTGATCCCCAGGTGGCCTTCGACCCGGATAACCTGATCGTCTACGGTGGCCGCGGCCGCGCCGCCCGCAGTTGGGCGGCGCTGGAGGCCATTCTGGAGTGCCTGCGCCGCCTGGCGCCGGACGAGACGCTGCTCGTGCAGTCCGGCAAGCCGGTGGCGGTGTTCCGCACCCACGAGGACGCCCCGCGCGTCCTGATCGCCAACAGCAATATCGTGCCTGCCTGGGCCACCCAGGAGAACTTCGACGCTTGGGAGCGCCAGGGCCTCACCATGTATGGCCAGATGACCGCCGGCAGCTGGATCTATATCGGCACCCAGGGCATCCTCCAGGGCACCTACGAGACCTTCGCCGCCCTCGCTCGCGCCCACGGCTGGGGCAGCCTGAAGGGCCGGCTGGTGGTCACCGCCGGCCTCGGCGAGATGGGCGGCGCCCAGCCGCTCGCCATCACCATGAACGAGGGCGTCGGCCTGCTCGTCGAGGTGGATCGCTGGCGCGCCGAGCGCCGCCTCGCACTGCGCCAGCTCGACGTCATATCAGAGGACCTGGAGGAGGCCATGACCTGGGCCGAGGAGGCTCGCGCGCGCGGGGAGCCGCGCTCGATCGGCCTGATCGGCAACGCCGCCGAGGTGCTCCCCGAGTTGCTCAGCCGCGGCGTCACACCCGACGTGGTCACCGACCAGACATCGGCCCACGACGTGCTCTACGGCTACATCCCCGCCGGCCTGAGCCTGGAGCAGGCCGCCGTGCTGCGCGAGCGCGACCCGGAGGCCTACAAGGCCCGCGCGCTGGAATCGATGGCCGCCCACGTCCGCGCTCTGCTGGCCTGGCAGGCGCGCGGCGCGGTGGTGTTCGACTACGGCAACAACCTGCGCCAGCGCGCCTACGACGCCGGCGTGGCCGGGGCCTTCAGCTACCCCGGCTTCGTCCCGGCCTACATCCGCCCGCTCTTCTGCCAGGGCAAGGGGCCCTTCCGCTGGGTGGCGCTCTCCGGCGACCCCGAGGACATCTTCGCTACCGACCGCGCGGTGCTGGAGCTGTTCCCAGAGGACGAGCACCTGCGCCGCTGGATCACCATGGCCCAGGAGAAGGTGGCCTTCCAGGGGCTGCCGGCGCGCATCTGCTGGCTCGGCTACGGTGAGCGCGCCCGCGCCGGCCTGCGCTTCAATGAGATGGTCGCCCGCGGCGAGGTGCGCGCGCCGATCGTGATCGGCCGCGACCATCTGGACAGCGGCTCGGTCGCTAGCCCCAACCGCGAGACCGAGGCCATGCGCGACGGCTCGGACGCCATTGCCGACTGGCCGCTGCTCAACGCGCTGATCAACGCCGTGGGCGGCGCCACCTGGGTCAGCATCCACCACGGCGGTGGCGTCGGCATCGGCTACAGCATCCACGCCGGCCAGGTGATCGTGGCCGACGGCACGCCGCAGGCCGCCCGCCGCCTGGAGCGCGTGCTCACCACTGATCCCGGCATGGGCGTGGTGCGCCACGCGGACGCCGGCTACCCCGAGGCGATCGCCTTCGCCAGGGAGCACGGGATCGCCATACCGATGCTGCCGAGGACGGAGGAGTGAGCGCCTGTTTGAAATGGGGAGCGTGAGGGGTTTCACCCCTCACCCATCCCCCGCCCACCCGCCGCTGGTGTGTCGCTTCGCGAAAGCGATGCCGGCATCCCATCCGGCGCGTTCCCGCCGCGTCCGGCGCCCGTCCAGCATGCCCGAGGGGAGGGGCAGGGAGGGCACACCCTCCCCGCAAAACTTCCATCTGACGCAGGCCTGGGGATAGGGTGGGGTCTCAGGGGAGGGCTTTGCCCTCCCCTGACCCTCCCCGAGTTGTTCGGATAGGCTCTTATGCTGCTGAGAGCACACGATGCACGTCGACGTACTGATCCACTCGGCCACCCAACTCGTGACCTGCGCCTCCCCCGGCGGTCCCAGGCGCGGCCCTGCCATGCGCGAGGTGGGCCTGATCGGGGACGGCGCGCTGGCCGTGGCCGGCGGGACGATCGTGGCCGTGGGGCGGAGCGCGGATCTGCGCGCTCGCTTCACGGCGGACCAGGAGATCGACGCCAGCGGCCGGGCGGTCTGCCCCGGCTTCGTGGACCCGCACACCCATATGGTGTACTGCGGCGACCGCATCGGCGAGTTCGAGCGGCGCATCGCCGGGGCCACCTACCAGCAGATCGCCGCCGAGGGTGGCGGTATCCTCGCCACTGTGCGCGCCACCCGCGCCGCAAGCGTTGAGCGGCTGGCCGAGGAGACCCGCCCGCGCCTGGCGGCCATGCTGCGGCTCGGCACCACCACCGCCGAGGCCAAGACCGGCTACGGCCTGGAGATGGCCGCCGAGCTACGCCAACTGGCGGCCATCGCGGCCCTGGATGCGGCGCAGCCCGTGGAGTTGGTGCCCACCTTCCTCGCGGCCCACGCCGTACCGCCGGAGCACCGCGCCCGGCCGGACGACTACGTGGCGCTGGTGGTGGAGGAGATGCTGCCGGCCGCCGCCGCCTGGCACCGCGCCTCGCGCTTCGCCCAGGACGGGCGGCCCATGTTCGTGGATGTGTTCTGCGAGCAGGGCGCCTTCGACCTGGCGCAGGCGCGGCGGGTGCTGGAGGCCGCGCGCGCCCTGGGGTTGCCGCTCAAGGCTCACGTGGACGAGTTCAGTGCGCTCGGCGGCCTGCGCATGGCCCTCGAGCTGGGCGCGGTCTCGGTGGACCACCTCGACGTGACAGCGGCGGAGGACATCCCGCTGCTGGCACGGTCGCCGGCGGTGGCGGTGGTGATCCCCACCGTCACCTTCAACCTGGGTGGCACCCACTTCGCCGACGCGCGCGCCATGGTGGACGCCGGCGCGGCGCTCGCGCTCACCACCGACATCAACCCCGGCTCCTCGCCCTGCCCCTCGATGCAGCTGGCCGCCGCGATCGCCTGCCGCTACCAGCGCCTGCTGCCCGCCGAGGCGCTCACCGCCTGCACTATCAACGCCGCTCACGCCATCGGCATGGGTGCGCGCACCGGCTCGCTCGAGGCCGGCAAGCAGGCCGATATCCTGCTGCTGGACGCGCCCGATTACCGGCACTTCGCCTATACGTTCGGCGGGAACGTGGTGGGCACGGTGATCAAGCGCGGACGGGTGGTGGCTACGGGTGACAGGGTGACAAACTGACGGAGGCAGGTGCGGCGGGTCCCTCCGGTGGTATCACGATTCGGTGGTGCACATGGCGGTTGCCATGCTGCTGGCGCTGGAAATCCCAGGGCATTCGCCAGCAGTTCCGCTGGTCGGCGCCCGGCGCTGTCAACGTGCCCGGCAGCCGCTTCCCAAGGGGAGCGTATCAAGCGCAGCCACTCTCGCTGCGCGGCACGCTGGACGGGCGCGGGCTGAGTTGATGGAACGAAACGATGACAGACGATCCCACCATTCTCCTCGACGGCGCCTCGCTGACCTTCGGCCAGGTGCTGGCTGTGGCCCACGGCGCGCCGGGGCGGCCGCGGGTGGAGCTGGCCGGGCCGGC
>DATMBA010000607.1:0-1973 GCA_035559635.1 Roseiflexaceae bacterium | reverse complement strand
CACTGGCGGAGCAAGGCGTGGAGGTGGGCACGGAGGTGCGCTGCGGGCCGCCCGCCGAGGTGATCGTGGAGACGGCCGAGGGTGAGCACGTGGCGCTGATCGCTATGGCGACGCACGGCTACAGCGGGCTGAAGCGCTGGGCGCTGGGCAGCACGGCGGACAAGGTGGTACACGCCACCGGCACCCCGGTGCTGCTGGTGCGCGGCGAGGCCCCGGCGCCGCAGGAGGTACGCATCCGCCGCATCCTGCTGCCGCTGGACGGATCGCGGCTCGCGCGGCAGGCGCTGCCGCTGGCGGCTGAGCTTGCGGTGCGCGCCCGCGGCGAGCTGCTCCTGCTGCGCGCGATTGTCCCGACGCTCGAGATCATGGCGGGCATGCCGCCCTCCGCCCGCATGCCGGTCCAGTACGAGGACCTGACCGAGCCGATGCGGGCTTTCGCGCAGCAGGAGCTGAACGAGCTGGCGGAGCAGTTGCGCGCCGAGGTGCCGCAGGTCGTCTCGCTGGCGCCTATCGGCCCGGCGGCCGAGGTGATTGTGGACGAGGCCGCCGCGCACCACGCCGACCTGATCGTGATGGCGACGCACGGCTACAGCGGGCTGAAGCGCTGGGCGCTAGGCAGCACGGCGGACAAGGTGCTGCACACCAGCACCACACCGCTCATCCTCGTACGCGCACGCGAGTAGCGCACCGGGCACGAAGACACAAAAACGCGAAGACACGAAGGGTTGAAGCGCAGCACACCATGCCGCCGTCGCTCCGACCCTTCACATCTTCGTGTCTTTGTGGTCAGCGCACCGCATCCTGCGCCAGGGCGATGGCGCCGAGCACCCCTGCGCGTGCACCGAGGGCCGGCGGGACGATGTACTCGTCGATGCGCTCCAGGATGGCCGGCGCGGCGACGTAGCCGTTGAGCAACTCCTGCACGCGCCGCCGCACGAGCGGGAAGAGTTGGGGCTGCGCCATCACGCCGCCGCCCATGATGATGCGCTGCGGCGAGACCGTCAATATCAGGTTCACCAGCGCGGCCGCCAGGTACTCGGCCTCGAGCGCCCAGGCCGGGTGGTCGGGCGGCAGGGTCTCGGCGCGCGCCCCCCAACGGCGCTCGATGGCCGGACCAGCCGCCAGCCCCTCCCAGCAGTCCCCGTGGTACGGGCACCAGCCCATGTACGGGTCGCGCGCTCTGTCGTGCGGGATGCGCATGTGGCCCACCTCGGGGTGGACGAGCCCGTGGATGATGCGGCCGCTTACCATGCCCCCGCCGCCGATGCCGGTGCCGATCGTGAGGTAGAGGAAGGTGTGCAGCCCCTGGGCCGCGCCCCAGCGGTGCTCGCCGAGCGCCGCGCCGTTGGTGTCGGTGTCGAAGCCCATCGGCACACCAAGCGCCCGGCCGATGGCGCCACCGAAGTCGGTGTGCGCCCAGCCGGGCTTGGGCGTGGTGGTGATATAGCCGAAGGTCGGCGAGGTGGGGTCCACATCCACCGGGCCGAACGAGGCGATGCCGACGGCGGCCAGCGGCGCAATACGCTGCTGTTCCTGGAAGAACGAGATGGCGCGCCCGATGGTCTCCTCAGGCGTGGTGGTGGGGAAGCGCGCCTCGGCCCGGATGTCGTCCGGGCCGGTGCCGACGGCGCACACGAACTTGGTGCCGCCGCCCTCGATCCCGCCGTACAGCGGGGCGTCGGTCCTGGTCATCGGTCAACTCCTCCCGCTGAAGGCTGAACGCTGAAGGCTGAACAGCTGGGGTATCAGAACGCCTTCGGTGATCCCACACGCCGGTCAACCTGCTTCAGCTGCCGCTGGGGTTGCTGCACTATCCTACCACGTTCCGGGCGGCTGCCGGCAGGCCGCAGCGGAACGCCCTCCTCCACAATACCCCACAAGGCCGCGCCTACGATGCTGCGCCGAGGGCCGTGGCCGGGGGGCGGTTGGCCAGGCCATGCCGGCCGGGGTGCCGTGGCCGGGGGGCGGTTGGC
>DATMBA010000606.1:0-6379 GCA_035559635.1 Roseiflexaceae bacterium | reverse complement strand
CGGTCCAGGCTGGAGGGCGGCCAGCGCAGGCGCCAGCACGAGCGCCGTGGCGAGCGCAGCGCCGGCCACCGGCGCCAGCAGGCGTGCCTCGGCCAGCACGCGCTCCCGCACGGCGAGCTGCAGGGCGGGGAGCGCGCCCGGCTGGAGCGACTCGGGCGGGACGGCGAAGACATGGGCGAGCTGCTCGCGGGTACGCTGGTCGAGGTGGTGCAGACCGCACTCGATGGCCGCGATCGTCCGCGCGGGGATGCCGCTGAGCAGGGCCAGATCGATGAGCGTGATGCCGCGGCTGCGACGGAGGGCCTGGATGGTGAGCATAGATGATGTCCGGATGAAGCTGCGATGAGGACCCGCTGAGGAGCATACACCGCGCGCGGGGCTGCGTGCATGACAGGTCGCTTACAACCGTGCCTCTTTCGGGTGGAGGAGGACAGCCCCTCCACACCGCCCCCTGCGCCGCAGGCGCTATGGCATGACCCAGCCGCCGTCGATCGTCAGCACCTGGCCGGTGATGTAGGAGGCCTCAGGGGAGAGCAGGAAGAGCACTGCTGGCGCTACCTCCTCCGGCGTGCCGAAGCGGTGCATCGCGATAGCGTCCAGCGCCCAGGCGCGCTGGGATGGCGAGAGCCCCGCCAGCATGTCGGTCTCGATGTACCCCGGCGCGACGATGTTGGCCGTGATACCCTGGGGGGCTACCTCGCGGGCCAGCGCACGGGTGAAGCCCACCAGCCCGGCCTTGGCCGCGGCGTAGTTCGCCTGGCCCAGGTTGCCGGCCAGGCCGGCGAGCGAGCCAATGTTCACGATCCGCCCGTAGTGGCGCGCGCGCATCGGCTCCAGCGCCGCCCTGCAGCACAGGAACACGCCGGTCAAGTTGGTCTCGATCACCGCCCGCCACTGCTCCTCGCGCATACGGGCGAACGGCGCATCGGCGGTGATGCCCGCGTTGTTCACCAGCAGGTCCAGCCGGTCCCAACGCGCCAGGCAGGCCTCGACCATCGCCACCACCGACGCCTCGTCCGACACATCCGCGGCGAACATCATCGCCTCACCGCCCTCGTCGGTGATCGCCCGCGCCACCTCCGTGGCGGCCTCGGCGTTGCGCTGGTAGTTGACCAGCACCCGCGCCCCCGCGCGCGCGAGGGCCACCGCCACGGCACGGCCGATGCCGCGCGAGGCGCCCGTGACGATTGCAACCTGACCTGCGAGCGAGCACATCTTAGCCCCTCTCGATCGAGCAGTTCTGCTGGATATGCTAGTGAGCCACGAGTTGTGGTGATGCACGGTTCCGCACGCCGCGGGCAGCGGGCGCCGTCCCACGCCCGGCGGCTGAAGCCACGGGCGCTCCCCGGCCATGCCCGCCGGTGTGGGCTGCCGTTCAGGCCGCGCCGGCCGCCTGTGCGGCCGAGAGCCCGCCCGTTCACGGGCCGGGCGTGGTACCGCGCCCAGAACGCATATGCCCTAACAGGCCCCCACCCCGCCTTGCAGCGGCGGCGTGAGGCTGCTACAATGGCCACGCCAGCCGAATGAACCTACTGCTATGGCGCACCTGTTGATTGTCGAAGACGAAGCCGAGATCGCCGGCTACCTGCGCCGCGGGCTGACCTTCGAAGGCTACAGCGTCGAGGTGGCCGCCGATGGTCCGGCCGCTATCAGCGCGGCGCGCGAGCGGCCGCCGGACCTCGTCGTGCTCGACCTGATGCTCCCCGGCATGGACGGCCTGGAGGTGGCGCGGCGCATCCGCAGCGCCTCCGACGTGCCGATCATCATGCTCACCGCGCGCGATGCGGTGCCGGACCGGGTGGCGGGCCTCGAGGCCGGCGCGGACGACTACCTGATCAAGCCGTTCGCTTTCGAGGAGTTGCTGGCGCGCATCCGCGTGCAACTCCGCCGCCGCCAACGCGAGGAGCAGCCCGGCGTCCTGCGCTACGGTCCGCTGGTGATGGATACCGCCGCACACGAGACCAGCATCGGCGAGCGGCGAGTGGACCTCACTGCCAAGGAGTACGACCTGCTGGAGCTGTTCATGCGCCACCCGCAGCAGGTGCTCACCCGCGAAGTGATCTACGACCGGGTGTGGGGCTACGACTTCGGCGGCGAGAGCAACATCATCGAGGTGTATGTGCGCTACCTGCGCCAGAAGCTCGAGGCCCGCGGCGAGCCGCGTCTGATCCACACCGTCCGCGGTGTTGGCTACATTCTGCGGGAGGAGCCGGCCTCGTGAGCGCTAAGACAGAGGTTCGCTGCGCGGCCTCCAGTTGTACCGTTTGGGGAGGCTCGGAGGGCTTCGCCCCTCCGAAAAAGATGTTCTGTGGGGGCCGTAGGCCCCCACACCCACCCATCCGGCACGTGTGTTGACACGCACCTGCCGGATGGGTGGGTGTGGGAGCGCGAAGCCCTCCCACGCCCTCCCCCTTCTGTCAAGGGACGTACCGGATGGGCCACGAAGCGCTGGGTCCCGAATCGCAGCACTCAGCACTTCGTGATCGTCGGCATCGGCCCGCTCGTGAAGGTCACCGAGAGCTGCGTGCCATCCCGGAAAGTGGTGGTCCGGACCGTGCGGGTCACCGCCTGTGGCCCCTCGGCGTCGGGCAACTGCGCGCAGGCATCCACGAACGTCCGCTCCTCGGTGGCCACGACGCCGCCGTGGACCAGGCCCAGCACGTGCTCCTGCACGAACCCCAGGCTGATGGGCGCGAAGGCGGCGGCGCCAAGGGCGCTGACCCCGGCCAGCAGCAGCAGCAGCACCAGCAGTGCCATGGCCCCGGCGCCACGCTTGCGCCTCGGCTTGACCACAACCGAGTCGCGCATCGGCACGCTCTTCACCATCGTCTGTTCTCCGAAACAGGCACGCAGACAGAAACAACTGCCAGCGTCATTGTAGCGCCAGCCGCTTTACTTCGCATTCACCTTTTGGTACCTTCTGCGGTCACTACCCGATCCCGCTACGACCGGCGCTCGCAGATAGGGGCTGTTCGGCGCGCTATACTTCTCAGAGCCTGTTTGAAACGGGGAGCGTGAGGGGGTGAAACCCTTCACCCATCCCCCGCCCGCCCGCCGCGCAGCGGCAGGCGGGCGGGGGAGATGCGGGGGCCTATGGCCCCCGCGCCCCAGCCGGGAGGCGTTTCAAACAAGCTCTCAAGGGTACCGCGCTTCGCACGCTACCGCGCGGAGGTGCGCAGCCGCCCGGCGGACTTCGAGGCGCGCGTGGCGGTGCGCGAGGTCCGGGTGGATGACCTGCAGGTGGGCCGGCGCGAGTACAGTTCGTCGGTCGTGCTGCGCGGGAGCGTGCACAACGAGGCTGCGCGCGATGCGCAGTACGCCGAGGTGGTGGTGGTGTTCTACGACGCGGACGGGATGGTGGTGGGGGTTGGCAGCACCTACGCCGATGACGGTGAGGGGGATCGGATCGCGCCGGGGGGCGCCGCGCCATTCCGGCTGGACTTCGTCAGCTTCAGCGGTGAGCCGGCTGCCTTCTACATCTACGCCGAGGCGCGCAACTACGACTGAGCGCTACTCGGCGTCCTCGCGGCGCTGGAGTTGTTCCACGCTCTGCTGCTGCACCCACAGCGGCGGCACACCGTACATCGCCCGCTCGGCGTCGCTCACGCGCGGGTCCACCTCGCCCAGCGACCAGCGGCCGTTCTCGCGGATGAACTGGGTGCCGAAGCGCTGCGGCGCCCCACGCGCGAGCAGTGAGCGATCCCAGGCCGCGGCCACCACCGACCACGCGCGCTGCTCACCAAGCGCTGCGGCGCGCCGCGCGAAGGTGCGCGCCATGTCGTAGTGCGCGCTGTCATCCCCGTAGAGCATCACCAACGCGGCGTGGTAGTTGTCCTGCGCTGACTCGACGGCGCCCTGCGCGTAGAGTGCGACGACGCGCTCGCGCCGGATCTTCCCGCGCCGCACGCGATCCTCGCCCTCGCTGTCCAGGTCGTTGATCTGCTCCTCGGCGAGCCGCTCCAGCTCTGCGCTGGGGTGCTCGAGGCCGCCCGGTTCCATGTCTTCTCTTCCTCCCTGCGGCATGTGGGTCGCCGGCCCCACAACAATGGAGGTGCGGGGGCCTGGCCCCGCGTAACTTCTGCCCATTATAGCACGCGGGCGAAGAGCGCGTCCGTTTGCGCTACTCCTCGCCGCGCTCGCCGAATAGCCGCAGCCACTCCTCCACCTCGGCTGGGGTGAGCGGGGTCTCGCGCTTGTCCGGGGGCGGCGTGGGGCGTCGCTCGGGCGGCGCGCTCAGCTGCCGGGCGAAGGCGCGCGAGTCGATCACCCGCACCTGCTGCTCGGCGGCCGCGCGCGCGATCTCCCGATCCGCCGTGACCACCGCCCAGTCCCGCCGGCCGCGGATGGAGCGGAGCCGCCGGATGATCTGCGCGTCGGCATCCTGCGGCGAGCGCGCGAAGTGGCAGCTCACGCCGTAGCCGTTCAGCTGCGCCGGGTGCCCGTACACGCCGTGGTCGAAGACGACGACGACGGTGCGGCCGCGCTTGCGGGCCGCGTAGCCGCGCAGCAGCTGCACCAGCCGCGCCTCGTCGTCCTCGTCGGCCAGGCTCAGCCCTGGCATCTGCCCGATCAGGTTGTGGCCGTCCACCAGCAGGTTCATACTGACATTATAGCGTGCCGCTGGCAGGCTGCCCTCGATGGAGGCCGGGGGCCTAGGGCCACGTCAACGTCCATTGTGGCGTCCCACGCCCGGCGCGTGGGGTGCCCGCTGGGCCCCGCGGGCGAGCTGTTGCCAAGGCCGCCTGCGCGGCCTGCAGCCCGCAGCGGCGGGCTTTGCAGCAGCTCGCCCGCCGCTTCAGCGGCCGGGCGTGGTGCGGAGCCGGGGACGGTGACGGCGCCCTACCTGGGGGCCAAAGATCCCGGGAGACAAAAACGCGTGGGGAGGCTGTGCCTCCCCACACCCCTCTATCAGTTCGCGCTTATTCCCCCATCCGCACTGTCACGTCGGGCGCGTCGCGCCAGGGCTGCTCGTGGCCGAGCCAGTCGCGGGCGCGGGCGCGGAAGGCGTACTCGCCGGGCGCTGGCGGCACGAACAACGCCTCGCTGCTCGTCGCGTCCCGTTGCCAGTCGGTCCAGCCGCCGTCCGGCAGCTGGCGCACCTGCACGTCGTAAGACGCGACACCGCTCACGTCGTCTGTCCCGCTCCAGCGCACCAGCACGCCGCCGGACTGTGGTGTCGCCTCGGTCACGCGCGCGTCCGGCGGGGTCGCGTCGCCGCGCGGCAGCCACTTGAGCGCGTCGAAGCGCACCGCGCGCCCCTCGTCGCCGGTGAGGTCGGAAAGCTCCACCTGCGCGCCCGCGCCCGCGTGGTAGACGCCGAGCGAGGCCCAGCCGCCGGATGCTGCCGCCTGGTTGACCGTCACCTCAGTGATGGCGCCGTTGTGCGTCACGCGGTAGTGTGCGCTCTCGGTGGGCGCCTCGCCGCAGGCCGGGATGAAGGCGAACAGCTCGTACAGCCCCTCGCCGGGGAGCGCCGGCCGCCAGGTGGCTCGCGTGTCGCTCTCCTGCGGGTCGGGCGTGCCGAAGGTCCAGGCGTGGCGCCCGTTCAGGCCGCAGGGCGCGTCGTACCACTTGCCGTCCTGGGCCTCATAGCCCTGCGCGCCGTCGTCCACCACCACCGCCTCCGGCTCGATCACCGCACGCTCGTCGCCCGCGGCCTCCAGCGTACCTCCGGCGGCGTGCGGGTCCGCGCCGAGCCACAGGAAGGTGACCTCGACCCAGTCGGACTGGGTCATGCCCAGGTCGTCCCAGAACGCGCCGTCGGCGATGTCGATACCGTTGGGCAGGCGGATGCGCCGGCCGAACTCGTCGCGGCCGCGGTTGTAGCCGTGCTGGCGGGCGGCCTGCGCCATCGGCAGGCCCACCGGCAGGTCGCTGTAGCGCCGGCTCGGGTTCCAGTAGTCGTCGCGCGTGTTCCACGGCCCCACGTCCCACACCGGCAGCACGACGCTGCGGCCGCGGTAGGTGACGCGCACCTGGAACTCGTAGCCGCCGCGGCTGGCGAGTACGCTCCAGGAGGGCAGTGCCACGAAGCGGTCGCGCGGGCGGATGCGGTGGCCGTTGGCGGTGCGCCGGCCGACCATGCCCTGGCGGGTGGCGAAGATCGTGTAGGTGGGTGCGGTGGGCGGCGGCGCCGGCGGCTCGGGCGGTGTTGGGGGGGGAGGCGGCGCTTCCTGCTGGCCCTCCGTCTGGCCATCCGCCGGTGCATCTGCCGGCGGCTCAGGTGTGGCCGTGGGTGGCTCAGGCGTGGCCGGTGGCGGCTCAGGCGTGGCCGGCGGCGGCTCAGGCGTGGCCGCGGGTGGCTCAGGCGTAGCCGGCGGCGGCTCAGCTGTGGCCGGCGGCGGCTCGGCCGGCGGTGTCGCAGTAGGCGTCGGCGGGG
>DATMBA010000605.1:0-1492 GCA_035559635.1 Roseiflexaceae bacterium | reverse complement strand
TCGCCGTCGTAGGCCAGCGCCGCGCCCGTGTTGTCGTTCGTCAGGTTGCCCGCCGCGTCATAGAAGAACCCCGCCAGCGTGATGCGGTTGCTGCTCGTGCTGAAGTCCGTCGCGGCGCGCGGCGTCAACAGGCCCGGCGTGATGCCGGTGAAGCTGCTCACCCAGCCGTTGCCATAGCGGTCGTAAGCGAACGTGCGCGACCACGCCCCCGCCTCGCTGGCCGAGGCCAGGCGGTTCAGCGCGTCGTAGCCGTAGCTCTGCGTCCGATCCAGCCCCGGCCCGACAATCCGCTGGCTCAGCACGTTGCCGTTGTTGGTGGTGCTGCCGTAGCTGTAGTCCAGCCGCAGCACCTCGGCCGCCCCCTGCGCCAGCCGCACCTGCGTCGGCTGCAAGCGCGCGTTGTATTGCATGCTCTCGCCCAACCCGTTGCCCAGTGCCATGGCGGCCACCCCGCCGTGCGCCGCGTAGCTCAACCCGGAGGCGTAAGTCTTATTGGCCTCGCCGCTCTTCGTGCCGCGCACCTGACTAATGCGTGCCGCATCGTCGAAGTTGGTAAGCACCCGCCGCCCCGACGGATACGTCTGGCTGGTGAGGTGGCCCGCCACGTCGTAGCCGTAGCTGAGGTCATAGCCCACCCCCGCCGTCGTCTGCCGGCTGGCGCTCACCCGCCCCGCCGCGTCATACCCCAGGTACTCCGTCCGCGACACGCTCGACGCCACCTGCACCAGCCGCCCCCGGGCGTTCGCCCCCGGCGAATCATAGCTGTAGGTGACCGCCGGCGTGCCGTCGCTGTAACTCCGCGTCTTCACCCGGTGCAGCCCGTCGTAGGTGTAACTCGTCACCACCCCGCGCCCGTCGCCCCGGCTCGCCAGGTTGCCCGCCGCGTCGTAGCCGTAACTCACCGTGCCGCTCTCCGGGTTGGTCGCGCTGCGCAGCCGACTCAGGCTGTCATAGCTGAAGGTGCGCGCCTGGCTGCCCTGACTCACCCCCGTCAGGCTGTCCAGCGCGTCATAGCTGTAAGTCGTCTCATAATGCAGGCCGCCGGGGTCCTCGACCACCTTCACCAGCCGCCCCAGCCCGTCCACGTCGCTGCGCCGCGTCTTGCCCGCCTGGTCGGTGACGGTCGTCTGCTCGGCGTTGTAGGCGGTCGTCACCCGCCCGTTCCAGTTCGTCGCCGTCACGCTCGGTTTGGCCGCCCCGGCAAACGTCGCCACCTCGACCACCCGGCCGATCTCATCCCGCGCCGTCCGCGTCCAGCCGTCGGTGCTCGCCGCGATGCTGCGCGACGGGTTGCGCGTGTAGGTGATGCGCCCCAGCTGCTCGTAGACCGTCTGCGTGAAGAGGGTATAGCTGCTGCCGTTCTCGCTGGTCTCGCTGAGCACCGCGCGCCCCAGCTGGTCGCGCGTGACCCGGCTGCGCAGCTTCTGGTCATTGGCCAGCCGCAAATCCGCCCACACCTCGACCTGGCGCGCCGCGTCGTGATAGCGCGTCG
>DATMBA010000604.1:0-13551 GCA_035559635.1 Roseiflexaceae bacterium | reverse complement strand
CCAGGCGCTCGCTACCGCGGCACGGCTGGAGGCCCGCCTGGAGGAAGGGTTGACCCGCCGCGTCCTGGGGCGCATCCTGGCAGCCCGCGGCGACGCGGCGGGCGCCTGGGGGTCGCTGGAACACAGCCTGGCCATCCTGCGCGAGGCCGGCAATCCGCTGGAGCTGGCTCGCACGCTCGCCGCGCTCGCCGCGCTGGCTCCGGCCCTCGGCCACCACGCCGCCGGGCGCGCCGCGCTCGCCGAGGCCCTGCCCACCCTGGAGTCGCTCGGCGCCCGGCGGGACCTGGCTGAGGCGCGCGCCATCGCCGCCGGCTACGAGGACGCGCCGTAGCACGCAGGCCGCAGCGAGAACGGAGCCTTGTCAAGGGAGGAGGAACGCAGAGAACGGGGTTGGCCGGGGCGGATCCCTCCGCTCCCTCCGCTCCCCTCGCTGAACAGCACGGTATCACCGGGTGCCCAGGTTGGCCGGGGCGGATCCCTCCGCTCCCTCCGCTCCCCCTCCGTTGACAAGGCTCCGTTCCATTCGGCCGCGTCATCTCGATTCTCAAGGAGGCCCCATGTCCCACCTGCTCGCCCGCCTGCTCTTCGCGCTCGTCCCAGCCGCTATGATCGCCCTCGCCAGCGCCATGCCTGGCCCCGGCCGCGCCGGGCCGATCACCATCCAGCTCACGCCGACGCTGCAGCCACCCGAGACGGTCACGCCGCAGAACGAGCGCGAGCCGAACAACATCATCGAGGGCCAGGGCGAGCTCAATCAGCTCGGCCTCATCCTCACCTCGGATGGGCGGCGCACCGGCGCGGCGCTCGGCCACATCGACAGCACCCACGACGCGGGCGGCGGGCGTGGCGACTGGTACGCCTTCGACGCCGGCGCCACCGGCGGGGCGGTGGTGACGATCACCCTCTCGGACCTGCCGGGCGACTACGACATCGCTCTGGCGGTCGATCCCCTCGCGCCCACCCTGCCGATCAGCGATGAGGTCGAGCTTGGCTCGATCGCCGACATCGGCGGCATCAAGGCCATCGGCGGTATCAAGGCGATCGGCGGCATCAAGGCCATCGGCGGCATCAAGGCCATCGGCGGTATCAAGGCGATCTCCGCCAACCTCGACGCCGCGGACGAGCAGATCGTCGCTGTGCTCCCCGACCCCGGCCGCTACTTCATCCTGGTCTACAGCCTGATGGGCGACTACGACGATGCCGACTCGTACCGGCTGGACGTGCAGGTGGAGCCGGGCGAGTTGCTCAGCCCGCCGCTCCGGGCCCAGCCGCTGGCGGGTGGATTGGGGACGTGCGTGCCTATCCAGTCCCCCGCGAAGACGCTCGTCATCCACAACAGCCAGCGCTTCAACGCCCGCGAAGCCACCGGGCTCAATATGTCGGCGATCAACTCGTCGGCGTTCTTTGCCGCCGCCGGTGGGTCGTTCCTCATGGACCTTGGCGGACTCGGCGGTTGCCCGCTCAACTCACCCGATCAGATCCTGCTGGATGACCTCTACGCCCAGTGGGACGCCAACCCCGGCCAGCCGCTGTTCGCCAACGAGGTGGCGAAGCAGATCTGGTTCATCATCAACCGCGCGCTTGACCCGGCGCCGGGGGGCAACGATCCGGTCTACCTGCCGAACGTCGAGAATATCGTCCTCGTCGGCAACGACGATATCATCCCGTTCTACCGCGTGGTGGACGAGACGGCGATCGCCAACGAGCGCGAATACTTCGAGGAGCTGGCGAGCCTGGGCGTGCTGAACGGCGCCAGCGACTTCGCCGCCGACCTGCGCTACGGCTTCATCAAGACCGACAACCTGTACGGCGACCGCGAGCCGACCCGCTGGCGCGGGCGCGACCTGCTGATCCCGGACCAGGCGGTGGGACGCCTCGGTGCGGACCCGCGCGACATCAACCTGTACCTGCAGTCCTTCCCTACTTTCACGCCCGCCTACAGCATCACCGCCAACCTGACCTTCCCCGGCCTCACCCCCGGCGCGTACGTCACCGGTTACGACTTTCTGACTGACCAGGCGCTGCGCACCGGCCAGCTCTTCCAGGGCTTCGGCTTTCAGTCCCCCGGCGCCCTGGGCACGCTGCCCACGGTGAGCAAGCTGGTGAGCGACACCTGGAACGCCGCCGAGCTGCAGCAGACCTGGTTCAGCGACCAGCTGAAGCCGCCGTTCGCGCCGAACAACACGCTGCCGTTGAGCTACACCGGCGCGCAGATCAACTACCACCTGATGTCGGTCAACGCCCACTTTAGCCATTTCGAGGCCATCCCGGCCGACACGCAGGGCGGCACCTTCCGCGCCGCGCAGCTCTACTACGGCTCGGCGCAGACCCAACCCTTCGACGCGTTCTTCAAGAACTACGACGAGGGCGCGCCGGCGGACACCACCACGCTGGCCTACTCGGTGGGCTGCCACGCCGGCCTGACGCTGCCGCTCAGCCCCACGGCGATCATCAACGACCAGTCGGGCATCTATTCGGCCTACTTCGCGGGGGCGATGCTGAAGCAGGGCGGCAACTGGGTGGGCAACACCGGCTTCGGCTACGGCGACAGCGACGTGGTGGGCTACAGCGAGCGCCTGTCGCTGCTGTTCACCGAGGCGCTCGGGCGAGACGTACGCGACGCCCAGGGGCGCTACATCGGCCCGACGATCGGCGACTCGCTCGCCGCCGCCAAGCGCCGCTATCTGGAGGTGACTGGGCCGGGTGGGTTCAGTGTGTACGACGAGAAGGCGCTGCTGGAGATGACGCTCTACGGCCTGCCGTTCATCCGCGTCCAGGTGCCGAATCCCTTCAACCCGGCCAACCCACCGCTCGGGCGCACCTTCGAGCGCCAGACCCTGCCGATCCCGCCGACGCTGCTCAACAACGCCGGCACCTTCACCCGCATCATCACGATCGAGAGCACCTTCGCCGAGGAGACCTTCGGCGGCGGGCGCGTGCCACGCGTCGTCAGCAGGGTGCGCGACAGCTTCAGGCCCGGCTCGCTCACCAACCCCATCCCGCTGCGGACATTCGACCAGACCTCGGTGGCCGGGCCGGTGCTGCCGACGACGCTCTACGACCTGACGCTCGACCCGCGCGACAGCCGGACCGACCCCTCGGGCAAACCGCCGGTGCCGCGCGGCGTGCGGCTGGTGGAGGCCGTCAGCGACGCGCCGGAGCCGCACTTCAACCCGCACGTCACCACGATCGTGACCGACGAGGTGTACGCCGCCCAGGCGGATGACACCGACCTGTTTGAGGCGGGCGTCTGGCTGCCGGAGGTGCCCTACACCCATCAGCGCCTGGTGCGCCGCACGGCGGGCGCCGACCTGCCGGCGGACATCCTGAGCGTGACGCTAGCCCAGTTCCGCCCCAACGGCCCCGAGCGCGGCGAGCTGCGCCGCTTCAAGACGCTGGTGTTCGAGGTGTCCTACATGGACCCGTTCGGGATGCCGGATGCGCTGGAGCAGGACGACCTGCCGCCGCTGGTGCAGGACATCCTTGTGACATTCGCCCCGCCGGGCGCCGCTGCTGCGAAGGGCGGCGGGCTCGGCGGGCAGGTGAGCGCCACGGTGAGCGACGGGGACGGCGCCGGAATCCAGCAGGTGACGGTGACCTACACCACCGACGGCGAGAACTGGGAGACCACGTCGCTCACGGCGGGGCCGGGCGGCGTGTACTCGGCGGACTTCCCGCTGCCGGGCGGCCCGAGCCACCTGTTCCTGATCGTCGAGGCGCACGACAAGGCCGGCAACGTGGCGGTGGAGACCGCCAAGGGCTCGCTGGAGCTCAAGCAGGTGATCGTGCCGGTCGTGTTCGGGCGCTAGGGAGGGGCAGTGCGGAGGGGCATAGCCCCTCCGTGTCATGCGTTCCAGGGGTCAGGGGCCGCAGGCCCCATATGCTGCGCGCGCGCGCTCCGCGCCTCAGGTGTGGAGCGCGCGGTCCACCACCATCGCCACGAACAGCAGCGCCAGGTACAGCAGCGAGTACTTGTAGAGGCCCCAGGCGCTGGCGGTGGTGCCCTGGCGCCACAGGCGCAGCGCGTAGTACAGGAAGAGCGCACCGAGCGCCAGCGCCATGGCCAGGTAGGGCAGGCCGAGCATGCCGAACGGCGTGGGCAGCACCGTGAGCGCCAGCATCTGAATGCTGTAGAGCACGATCTGCTTCCTCGTCTCCCCGTCCCCGGCCACCACCGGCAGCATCGGCACCCCGGCGCGCGCGTAGTCCTTCTGGCGGATGAGCGCCAGCGCCCAGAAGTGCGGCGGCGTCCAGTAGAAGATGATCAGCCACAGCAGCAGCGCGGCGGGCGTGACGCCCCCGGTGACGGCGGCCCAACCCACCAGCGGCGGGAAGGCGCCCGCGCCGCCGCCGATCACGATGTTGTTGGGCGACGTGCGCTTGAGCCACAGCGTGTAGACGAACACGTAGTACACCAGCCCGGCCAGCGCCAGCAGCGCCGCCGCCAGGTTCACCGTGAGCCAGAGCTGCGCGAAGGCCAGGGTGCCGAGCGCTGTGCCGAGCGCCGCCGCGTGCCAGGCCGGGATGCGGCCGCTGGGGATCGGGCGGCGGCTGGTGCGCCCCATGTTGACGTCGATGTCCCGGTCGAAGTAGCAATTGAGCGCGTGCGAGCCGGAGGCCATCAGCCAGCCGCCCAGCGCCGTCCAGAGCACCAACCCCAGGTCCGGCGCGCCGGCCGGCGTGATGTACATCGCCGTGATGGTGGTCAGGATCAGCAGCGAGATCACGCCCGGCTTGGTGAGGCTGATGTAGTCCTTCAGCAGCGAGGGGCGGCCCGAGAGGAGGATCGTGTCTGAAGCTCCTTGTGAGCTCGTTGGAGCTTGCAGATTCAAGATGGAAGATCGCATATTGGCTGCGCCGAACGTCAGCAAAGAATCTTCAATCTTCAAGCTTGAATCTGCAATCGGCCAGGGCAGGCGCACGCCGAGGGTAGCGGCCACCACCAGCGCGCCCCACGCGACCATCCCCACCGCCAGGTGCGCCAGACGCGCCATGTCCGTCGGCAGGCCGTCGCTGGATTGGGCCGCGAGCACCTGCACAAAGCCGATCCCGTTCTGCAGCAGCAGCAACCCGACGGCCCAGGCGAACGCCCGGCGCAGCGCAGGATCCGGGCGCCGCCGCCACGTCAGCGCGCCGAGCGCGACGACCAGCAGCGTGGCCAGGCCAGCCAGGCCACGGTGGGCGAGGGCCAGCCAGGCCAGCTCGTCGCGCGGGGTGCAGAGCGGCCAGCTGGTGCAGGCCCACAGCGCGCCGCCCTCGGTCACCAGTGCGCCCCCCACCAGCGCCAGATAGAGCGCAGCGACGCTCGCGAGCGCCAGGCGCTCGTAGCGGCGCCGGGCCGCCTGCGTCCGGCCGCCGAGCCGCGGCGCCCCGGCGATAGGCGTGCGCGCCGCGGTGTGCAGGTAGAGCGCGCCGCCGAGGGCGGCCATCGCTACGGCACTCAGCGCGGCGCCGGCCAGCGGCCCCACGCTGAGGCTCAGCAGCGCCAGGGCGTAGGCCAGGCCGGCGATGCCAAGGACGCGTGGGCGCGAGCGGGCGAGGGCCAACAGCGTGCCAGAGACTTTCAAGCTACGCATGGCGATGCCTTACCAGATACGGGCGGGTACGTGGCCAGTCGTTGCGCGAAAGGCGCCCATGTTCACATGCTCAGCAGTTGCGAGCCCGAATATACCACGACACATTATCTGTGTCAAACTTCACAAAGTTGTCATGCCTCATCGTATAGTTAAGAATGAGCAACTGTGCCGCAGATATACGGGCAGGGCGGCTGGTAAGCTGCCCTGCCTGTATATCTGCGGCACATTATGCCACGATCTGCCCGTCGCTGATCTGATAGACCGTATCCGCGAACTCGTGGACGGTGCGGTCATGCGTGGCCATCACCAGCGTCACCTGCTCGGTACGGACGATCTCGCGCAGCAGAGTGAGCAGGTTGCGGCCGGTGGTCGAGTCGAGTTCGCCGGTGGGCTCATCGGCCAGCAGCAAGCGCGGGCGGGAGACGAGCGCGCGGGCGATGGCGACGCGCTGCTGCTGGCCGCCGGACATCTCGGCCGGGCGGTGGTCGGCCCACTTCTCGAGTCCCACCAGGGCGAGGGCAGCCTCGGCGCGCTGGCGGCGCTCCTTGCCGCTGCGCACGCCGGCGATCCGCAGCGGCATCTCCACGTTCTCCCAGGCCGAGAGGATCGGCAGCAGCGCGAAGGACTGGAAGATGAAGCCGATCTTATCGCGCCGCAGCAGCGTCAGCTGCTCCTGGCTCAGGCCGCGGAGCGACTGGCCGTACAGCGCCACATCGCCCTCGGTCGGCTGGTCCAGGCCGCCGATCATGTTGAGCAGGGTGGTCTTGCCGGAGCCGGAGCGGCCCATCAGCGCCACGAACACCCCCTCGGGCACCGTCAGGTCGACGCCGCGCAGGGCCACCACCCGCTCGCTGTTCACGGTGTAGGCGCGGGTGACCCCGGTTACATTGACTGCTGGAGTAGCTGTTGTCATATGATTGAAGATTGAAGATTGAAGATTGAACGTTGCAGGCGACGAATGGCGCGGGCTGATCTTCAATCTTCAATTTTTCATCCGCAATTACCGCCGCTTTTGAAGTGCGCTCAGGATCTTTTTGATGCCTTTGGGCTTCTCCTCCGGCGGCGCGTCCGGCTCGACGAGGTGCCTGAACTGGTGTTCCTCGACGCCGTCCACCGGGCGCAGCAGCAGACCCTCGGGCGTCTCCTCCATGCGGATGCGGTTGCCGATGCCGTACTTCTCGCGGATCTCCTTGGGCACCTGCAGCCGCCCGGCCTGGTCGAGCATCACCAGTTCCTCGAAGACGTGCTGCTCCTTCCCGCCATCCCCTGCCGCGCCGTTGCCGCCGCCCGCGTCCACCGCGCGGCGCTTGGTCTCGCTGCTGGTCTTGCCGTCACGGATCTGCACCACCCGGTCCACGTGGCGGGCGATGTTCGGGTCGTGCGAGACGATCACCACGGTGAGGCCGTAGGTGCGGTTGAGGTGGTGGAAGATCTCGAAGATCGTCTCGGCGGTGGCCGAGTCCAGCTCGCCGGTCGGCTCGTCCCCCAGCAGCAGCGCCGGGCGGTTGGCGAGCGCAACAGCGATCGCCACGCGCTGCTGCTCGCCACCGGAGAGCTGCGCCAGGCGGTGGTTGCGCCGGTGGGTGAGCCCCACGGCGTCGATCAACTCGTTCGCCCAGGCGCGGCGGGCCTTCGCCCCCACCCCGCTCATGATCATCGGCAGCTCGATGTTCTGCTGGATGTCCAGGTACGGGATGAGGTTGCGCGCCTTCTGCTGCCAGACGAAGCCGACATAGCGGCGGCGGTACTGGTCGAGTTGCTGCTCCGAGAGCTTGAGCAGGTCGTTGCCGGCCACCATCACACGCCCGGCCGAGATGCGGTCCAGCCCACCGAGCACGTTGAGCAGGGTGGTCTTGCCCGAGCCGCTAGCGCCCACGAGCGACATCACCTCACCCTGGCGGACCGTCAGGTCCAGGCCCTGGAGCGCCACCACCTCGATCTCGTCGAGCTTATAGATCTTGACGACGTTGTCGCAGACGATGATGGGTTCTGTGGTCATAGCCTCTGTTCCCCTCGCGGAGAGGGCTGGAGGGGCAGGCCCTCCAGGC
Organism: Roseiflexaceae bacterium; assembly: GCA_035559635.1. Taxonomy (GTDB): domain Bacteria; phylum Chloroflexota; class Chloroflexia; order Chloroflexales; family Roseiflexaceae; genus CALJIC01. The sequence goes on along the minus strand of DATMBA010000604.1, from coordinate 5,927 downwards.
AGAAAGAATTGCTCCAGGGGCCGCAGGCCCCGGGCCCCGGCTCAGCGGGGAGGGTTGGCGGGGGTTCGCCCCTCCGCCCTCCACGCCGTGGAAAAGGGGCGGGTTTCAGGGCGGGTTTCGCCCGCCCTGACCTTTCCCCTGGCATATCAGATCGCCTCGCCGAGCTTGACCGCCTGGAACAGCTTCATGCGGCGCAGCAGGAAGACCATCACCACCACAGCGATCACCAGCATGGCGCCGAAGGTGGCGTAGATGATACCGATCTGGTTCCAGGCGATCTCCACCAGGAACGGCGGAATCTGCGAGTGCTCGCCGCGCCGCACCTGGAGGAACGGGATGAACAGCTGGCTGGCGCTCACACCGATCAGCGTGCCGGCGATCATGCCGGTGCCGATGATCAGCGCCTGCTCCCAGGCCAGCAACGCGCCGAGCTGGCGAGTGCTGAGGCCGATGGCCCGCAGCATGCCCAGCTCGACGAAGCGCCGCTGGAAGGAGAGCACCGAGTAGAACAGGAACCCCAGCACGGTCAGGAAGGCCGAAGCGATGAAGCCGACCGAGAGCAGGCCGTAGAAGCCCTGGCGCTCGGGGCGCTCACGCTCGGCCGCGATCTCCTCGGGCGCGAAGCCACGCTCGAAGGTCTTGAGGCCCAGCTCGGCCAGCCCCACGCTGATCTGCTTGCGGTCCGCATCCGGCGCCAGCCGCAGCCAGACGTCGTATGGGTACTGGCCGCCCTGCTGCTCGTGGACGTAGTCCAGGTTGCCGATGATGAACGGCCCGTCGCCGGGGTAGATCGTCGGGAACAGGCGCACGTAGCCGGCCACCGTGAAGGGCACCTCGCGGCTCACGTCCAGGTCATTCATGCGCGCCACGAAGCGGTCGCCCACCCGCAGCCCGGTCTGGGCGGCGAAGTTGCTGCTCACCAGCACACTGGAGGGGTCGTCCGCCAGGCGGTTCATCAGGGCGCCGAGCGACTCGCGGGCGTAGTCGCTGCGCCAGTGGATCACCTGCAGCAGGTCCACCCGGTCCACGCCCACGAAGCGCCCGGCGGTGGAGCGCCCGCCGGCGCTGATGTCCACCTGGCTGGTGGAGACGCGCGTGGCGGCGGTGACGCCCGGCACCAGCAGATAGTCGGTCACCGGCAGGAAGACGAAGCGCGCCTCGTCGAGCTTATCCGGCTCCTGCGTGGCGCCCGCGGCCGGCTGGCCGATGGCTCCCATCGGACCGCCGGGCGCCTCGGTGCTCCAGCCGAGGTCGTAGAGGCGCATATCGCCGCCGTGCTCGTAGTAGATCTGGTCGTAGAGGTGGTTATCGAGCGTGCGGGCCATGGAGGCGGTGAAGGTGGCCAGGCTGAGCGTCAGCACCAGCAGCAGCACCGGGCCGGTGTAGGCGGCCGGGGTGCGCGCCAGGTAGCGCAGCGCGGTGACGGTGGCGACGCCGGGCAGGCGGTTGGTGACCCAGGCCAGCAGCGCCATCAGCAGCGGGAAGATGCGGTTGGCCACCAGCGCCAGCGAGAAGATGAACAGGCTGGGCGCCAGCAGCAGCAGCGGGTTGCCGAACGGGTCGCCGGCGGCCACGCCGAAGCCGAGGAAGGCGATCGTGCCACGTTGGCTGAGCTGCGAGTAGCCGTAGAACACCGGCACCAGCAGCAGCACGTCCAGGTAGGCGCGCTGCCACCAGGGCTTGCGGGTGGCGCGGGCGCGCTCGGCCTTGAACGAGACGATCGTGTAGCGGGCGGCGGCGAAGGCCGGCAGCAGGCTGGCGACGAGCAGCAGGCCGAGCACCTGCCATGCGCGCTGCCAGGCGTCGGGTGTCATACCGATCGGCAGCCATTCGCGCACTTCCACGTCCAGGAACGAGCGCGTCCAGGTCATCAGGAAGGCCGCCAACTGGCCGAGCGCCACGCCCAGGCCCAGTGCGAGCGCACCGAGCAGCAGCCACTCCAGCAGATAGATGCCGAGCACCTGGGCGCGCGAGGCGCCGCGGCTGCGCAGCACCGAGATCTCGTTGCTCTGGCGCTGCACCACCAGCCCGGCCACCAGGATGATGAAGTAGGCGATCAGGCCCAGCACCGGGATGCTGAACACCGTCAGAATGAGCGTGAGGCGCTGCACCTGCTCCTGGTGGCGGCTGAGCGCGCGGGCCGGCGAGATGTCCAGCCGCGTGCCGCTCAGCAGCGTGCTCACCTCGGTGGCCGAGCGGGCGATGCGCGCGCTCACCGATTGCACATCCGCCGAGCGGATGCGGCTGCCGTCGGCCAGCAGGTACCAGAGCGCCACGTAGACCGACTTCGGGTTCTTCGCCGCCAGCCGCTCGGTGAAGCTGCGCTCGGGGACGAACAGCGCCTCGTTGAGCGTCTCCGGCTGGTAGAACCAGTAGTCCTCCTCGGGGTTCTTGGCGCGCCAGACGCCGGCGATGCGGATCGGCAGGCTCATGGCGGCCTGCTCGCGCGCGCTCTGGGTGGTCTCCTCGCCAGGCTGCTGCCCCTGGGCCTGGATGGTGCGCGGGCCGAGCAGCGTGTACTCCTCGCCCACCTGCAGGCCGAGGCGGGCCGCCAACTCCTCGGCGATCAGCACCTCCACCGGCCCTTCCGCGGCCACCTGCGGCAGCGCGCCGTCCACCACCTCGATGTGCTGCTCGAAGTCGCTGGCGAAGGCCATGTTGACCCAGATCAGCGGGTCGCCTACGCCGCCGGCCGGCAGCATCGGCAGCTTGTCCGAGGAGACGTAGCGCACCCGCTGGCGCACCGGCAGGCCGAGCAACCGGTCGACCGGCCCCTGCAGGTACTCGTCCAGCCTGGCGTAGTCCCCCACACCGATCACCCCGGTCTGCGAGCCGAGGTAGCGGTACATGAAGGCGAACGGCGGCCGGCGAGCGCCGGACTCATCGCGCGAGAGCTCGTCGCGCAGGATGCGGTAGCCCACCGCCTCAGCGTACACCGGGATGCTCACCACCAGCGCGATCGCCACGGTGAACCCGGCGGCGATCGCCAGCATCAGCGCCAGGTGGCTCCACAACCGCTGGCCGACGACCCGCAGCAGGCCGATCAGGATGCCGGGCGACCATACCCCGAAGCGGCGGCGGCCGAACGCAGCGCCACTTGGGGCCTCGATGCGCGTGGTTGGTGTGGGTGCCATATCGAAGTGTTGCGTGTTGCGTTGCGATACCTCACAACGCACAACTGAGCACGGCGGGCTACTGTCCGACGACGACGTCGCCCTCTTTCAGGCCTTCCAGGATCTCGACGCGCTCCAGACTGACGATGCCGACGCGCACGTCCTGGCGGCGCTGCCGGTCGCCGTCCTTCACTACCACGAAGCGGCGGCCCTCGAAGGCGCGCACGGCCTGCGGCGGCAGCCAGAGGGCGTTCTCCACCTTCTTGAGTGTCACGATCACCTGCGCCAGGTCGCCGACCTCCAACTCCAGGCCGGGGGCGTTGAAGTCGATGTGGTAAGCGCGGTCCGGGTTGATCGTCGCGGCGCTGCTGGTGGCGGCCGTGGGTAGCTTAGTGACCACGCCCTGATAGGTCTGGCCCGGCGCGCGGGAGAAGCTGATCACCACCTGCTGGCCCAGCCCGATGCGGTTGGCATCCTGGCTGTTGACGCCCTCGACCAGCAGCTCGAGCTCGCTGTCGTCGATCACGGTCACCACGGCCTTGTAGGCCTCGACCGAGTCGCCGGGGCGGGCGCCGATCTCGGAGACCCGGCCGGCGAAGGCGGCGTACAGGCGGCCGGCGTCGATCTGGCTCTGGATGCGCTCGACCTCCAGCCTGGCGGCGGCGACGCGCCCCTCCAGCTCGGAGTCGCCGCCCTGCTGGGAGGCCTCCTCCACCGCCACCTGGGCCCGCTCCACGGCGCGCCGCGCCGCCGCCAGCTCATCCGGGTCCGGGCCGTCGGTCAGGTCCTCGAGGTGGGCCTGGGCCTCGGCCAGCGCGGACTCGGCCTTGCGCACGGCCGTCGCCTCGTTCTGGCGGGCCGTGTCATAGGCCACCTGCGCCTGCGTCACGGCGTTCTCGGCGCTGCGCAGCTCGGCCTCGGCGCGCAGGTACGCCTCCTTCACCTGGTCGTGGCGCCAGTCGTTCGGCTTATCCTTGAGGTCGTTCCACTCCTCGAGCGCCCGCAGGTAGGCCACCTGCAGCGGCGGGATGCGGTTAGATGCCTCGCGCAGCGCGATCTCGGCCTGGGTCTTGGCGGCCGAGGTGTTGACGCGCGTCTCCTCGAGGGCGGTCTGGGCGTCGGCTACGGCGCGCTGGGCCGCCGCCAATTCGCGCGGGTCCGGCGGGGCCTGCAACTCGCGCAGGCGCGCCTGGGCATCCTCCAGGTCCAACTGGGCGCGGCGCTGGTCGAACGCGCGCTGGGCCTTGTTGCGGTCCAGCTGCAACTGGGCCTGCTCGAGCGCCACCTCGGCCTGACGCAGCTGGTTGGGCAGGTCGCCCAGGTCCAGCTCGGCCAGCAGCTGCCCCTCGGTCACCACGTCGGTGCGGTCCACGTAGAGCACCTTGAGGAACCCGCTCTGGGTGAAGGAGAGCTCCTGCTGCTTGACGGCGGCCACGAAGCCGCTGACCTTGATCTCGTCCACCACCGTGCCGCGCTGCACGGTGTAGGTGGGCTTCTCGAGCTGCGCCTGGACCGGGCGCGGGGTGGGGGTCGGCTCGCCGCTCTGCGCCTGCGGCGCGGCGGAGCAGGCGGTGAGCGCCATCAGCACGGCCACGAACAGGGCCGTCGGGAGAGCGCGAACATTCATAGTCCTCTGTCCTCGGGCGGGTCACTAACCGGCGTGCAGTATATCATATTTTTCCAGCCGATCGGGGTGCCTTTGTGAGCGGTCACAGATCCGGGATCGCTGAAGCGCTGAGCGCAGGTGACGCCACTGCGATGGCGGCCCTCTCAGCGCCCGCAGCGCCTCGGCGTTCAGTGTTATAATCACTCGACGCAGGTCCGAACAGATGTAGCGAACATGCCAAGGTACGAGACACGGTCGAGACAGTTCGGCCTGGTGAGCGGCATCCCGCAGCCGGCGAGCGACATGGTGCTGGTGGCGGAGCCAGCCGGCCTCTTCACGCCGGAGGCGCGCAAGGGCCGCCTGTACATCGTGGCCGAGACCGACCAAGACGTGGCGCGCGGGCGGGACGCGTGCCAGCTCGTCTGCCGCGTGATCCGCCGGCAGTTCTACGGCGACACGTCGTTCAGTGTGACGGCCTCGCTGCGCAAGGCGCTGGTGGCGGCCAACCAGGCGCTGTACCAGCAGAACGTCGGCGCGCCACCGCAGAAGCGGGGGTTCGTGGGCGTGACATGCGCGGTGGTGAAGGGCGAGGATGTCTACGTGGCGCAGGTGAAGCCGGCGCAGGCCTACCTGATGGCCGAGGGCCGGCTGCGGGCGCTGCCCCCCGGGGCCGGCTGGCGTCAGGGGCCGGAGCGCGCCACCGCCTACTTCAAACCCAACGCGCTCGGCAAGAGCCTGACGGTGGAGCCGGAGTTCTTCCGGGCGGTGATGCGCCCCGGCGACGGGCTGCTGCTCTGCACCAGCAACCTGGCGCCGCTGCTGAGCCGCGACGCGGTGACGCGCCTGTTGCGTGCCCCCGAGCCGGGCGAAGTGTCCGAGCGGCTGGTGGCGCTCTGCCGCGAGCACGGCGTCGATGAGGCGCACGGCCTGGTGGTGGGCGCGTACGCGGCGCTCAGCCCGGCGGCCCGCGCCGCGCCGCTCAGCAGGGCCGGCGTGAGCGAGCGGGCCTGGCTGGTGGTGCGCGGCGTGGGAAACCAGGTGGCGCGGCTGACGTCCGAGGTGGCGCTGCTGGTGCAGGGGCCGCTGGCGCGCGCCGCACGGCGCCGGGCCAGCACGGCGCGCGAGTTGGACCGCCGCGAGGCTCAGCGCCTGATGACGCCCCACGAGGAGCCGGCGTTCTCGCCGGACCCGGCACCGCTGCCGCTGCC
>DATMBA010000603.1:0-9483 GCA_035559635.1 Roseiflexaceae bacterium | reverse complement strand
TAAAGCGGGGAGCTGGAGGGGCTGCACCCCTCAAGGGCCACAGGCCCCGTTCTCCACGCAAACGGGGGCCACACCTACGTGCGCGTGCAGGGGCGAGCAGTGAGAGCCTGACGGCTCGCCGCTTGCCCGCCCCGCTACTGCGGCGCCGTGATCGCGATCCCTGCGTCGTCGAAGTCGTAGTAGGTGATCAGGGTGCTCGTGGTGCTGGCGGGGACCGGCGTGCCGTTGATCTCCGAGGCCGGGACCATGGCCACCGTGTTCTGCTGGTGCAGCCGCCCGTCACGCCCGATCCACAGGTCGTATTTGTAGGTCGAAGCTGCGATCAGGTCGCGCAGCTGGCTGTCCAGCCCCTGCAGCGCCTCCCCGCCGGCCGCCAGCACCGCGTCGCCGCCGAGCCAGAGCTGGTAGTGGGTGACCGGCACCCCGCGCACCTGGGCGTCCCCCATGCGCAGGATGCCGTTGGCGCCGCGCTGCAGCTGCGCGAACTGCTCGGCCACCGGCTGGCTCTGCAGGTTGGCCAGCGGCAGACCCTCGCTGCGCTGCCAGCCGCTGCCGGTGTTGATGTAGATGGTGCCGCCGATCTGGACCACCGAGATGATCTGGTTGTTCGGCGGGGGGACGAGCCAGACCTGCGCCCGGTCCGGCAGGACCACGGCCCCCTTGCCGTAGGCCACCTGCCTGGCGCCTCCGGTCTCCACCGTCGTCAGGATATCGAAGCGCGCCGAGCGGAAGCTCGCCACCGCCGGAAGCGCCGCCACCGACTCCTGCGCCGCGGCGGGCGCGGCCGGGAGCCAGAGCGCCCATGTCAGCGCGAGCAGCCCGAACAGAACAAACCGTCGAATCATACCCTTCGTCGCCTCCTTTGCTGCCGAGAAAGACCCGGTGTTCGCAAGCAGCAAGAAGCGCGCCGCCTGGTGGTCGGGATGGATGCAGGGGGAGAGTCCACGGGAGGGTTGCGCCCTCCCGTGAAAACCCACCCGCCCCCATCACGGTGGTGGACCACGAGCTTTAGGAACCCTGATCAGGATGCTGCGTCCGGCGGCGGGCCGAACTCGAGATCCGCGAGGGTGCGGAGCGAGTCGAAATCTTCGACGAGCTCCGGGCTGTGCTGCTCGATAAGGGTGCGGATTTGCAGGCGCTCAGCCTCCAGCGTCCGGGCCAGCAGGCGCTGGATGTCGGCCAGGTCCTGGGTGCGGCCGGCCTGCAGCTTCATCAAGATCAGATAGGGGCGGGCCAGCACAGGGTAGCCGGCGGGGTCGCGCGCCGGGTGGTCGAGCGCATCGGGGAGCCAGCTATCGCTGCGTGTGAGCACATCCACCGGCGGCTCGTCCGCCGCAGGGCGCTGGACGGTGAACCCGCCGATGGTGAGCTGCCCTGTAACCTGGTAGCCAGCCGCTATGAACGCCTGGCGCGCCGCAGCCGAATCGTGCTCATGAACCAGGATATCCACGTCGAGCGTCATGCGCTCCGGCATATAGGCCCGCAGCGCGATCCCCCCCACGATCACCCAGCGGAGCGGGCCAAGGATGCGGCCAAGATCCGGGAGCGGCTGCACAGCGGTCCTCCGATCGTACAGGGTGGACGAGGACCCTGTTCCGCGCGCCGCCCGACGTAAGGCCAGCCGGAGGAAGCGCGTCGCCGGCCGGATCGTCATCGCGGGCCACCTTTCCACAGCGATCATCAGTATACCAGACCACCGGCCCTCGGTCTCAGCGCGCGTGGAGGGGGGTGTGACGAACGTTCCTGCGCGCCGACCACGCCCGGCGGGTCAACCCGCGGGCTCTCCCCTGCCAAGCCCGCCGGCGCGGGCGGGGGTGCAGGTCGTGCCGGCGGCCTGCGCGACCGATAGCCCGCCGGGCCCAGAGGGCACCCCACGGGCCGGGCGTGGTGGCGCGCCCGCACGACGTTTCGTTACACCCCGTGGAGGGCCTTGGGTAGAAGCGCATCACCTCCGGGTGCGCGAGCATCGCCGCGACGAACTCCAGGTCGCCGGGGGCCATCTCGCGCAGCCGCAGGCGTGCCGTCTCGAGGATGAGGCGCATAGGGTGATGCGCCGAGTGAGACGGGTTTTGGTGGGAGGATTTCAGGGAGGGTTTTGCCCTCCCTGGCCCTCCCGTTAGTGCGGTGCGCGCGCCACGACGATACCGTGCGCGGCGGCCCACTGCCCCAGGTCCTGCCGGCCGATCGCCGCGGCCATCATATCCGGGAAGAGGTCAGGCGTGCAGGCGAAGACCGGCACACCCATAGCTGCCATCGCTGCCGCATTGTTGGCGTCGAAGCTCGGCGCACCGCGGTCACTGAGCGCCAGCAGCACGATCACCTGCACGCCGGAGGCCACCAGGGCCTGGATGTGCCGGAGCATCTCGGCGCTCAGCGCTCCCTCGTACAGGTCGCTGATCAGCACCAGGATAGTCTCCTGCGGCCGGCGCACCAGCCCCTGGCAGTAGGCCAGCGCGCGCGGCGTGTCGTTGCCGCCGCCGAGTTGCACGCCGAACAGCAGGTCCACCGGGTCGTGCAACTCGTCGGTCAGGTCCACCACCGCGGTGTCGTAGACCACCATGCGGGTCTGGAGGGCGGGCAGCGAGGCCAGCACCGCGCCGAAGATCCCGCTGTAGACCACGGATGTGCCCATCGAGCCGCTCTGGTCCACGCACAGGATGACGTCGCGCAGGGCGCTGCGCCGGCGCCCGTAGCCGATGCGCGTCTCAGGGATGATAGTGCGGTACTTGGGCTGGTAGTGCTTGAGGTTGGCGCGGATGGTGCGGTGCCAGTCGATCTCGTTGTGGCGCGGGCGACGGTTGCGTGTGGCGCGGTGGAGGCTGCCGGCCACCGCCTGCCGCGTGGGATTGGCCAGCCTGCGCTGCAGCTCCTCCACAACGCGCTGCACCACCTGGCGTGCGGTGTCCTTCGTCTTGGCCGGCATCACATTCTTGAGCGCCAGCAGGCTCGCCACCAGATGCACGTCCGGGGTGACGAGCGCGAGCAACTCTGGCTCCAGCAGCATACGCTTGAGGTTGAGGCGTTCCAGCGCATCTTTCTGCATCACCTGCACCACCGGGGCCGGGAAATAGGTGCGAATGTCGCCCAGCCAGCGGGCGACGTTCGGCATGGACGCGCCCCGGCCAACGTCACCGCTGCGATCGTAGAGCGCCTCGAGCGCGCCGTCGATCGCAGTGTCCAGCCCGCCCAGAGTGATGCCGGTGCCGTCGGCCTCGCCGCCGCCCAGGATGAGGCGCCAGCGGCGCAATCGCTCGCTATCTGTGTGCTGAGAGTTGCGTGCTGTGTGCTGCGTCATCCCTATGCCTTTCCAGCCACCTCATGAGTTTTGACAATCACGTTCGGTAGTACCCTCTCCGGATGCGAGCCTTCAGGCGGCCTTGCCCGGCGAACGCCGCGAATCCAGCGACCGATGTCGGGTGTCAAAACGCATCAGGACCTACGCGGTGGTGCATCCCCATACCCCGGCGGGGTTGCTTGGAGGGGCGAAGCCCTCCAAATAACCCGTCGAGGATTCTTTTTCGGGGCCTGCGGCCCCCAATCCCCTCAGCGTGTTTAGGTTGGCGTTGCCGCCGCTACCGCATCGGTTCGCCAGCGGCATCAGGCCCCGTGAGTGACACGTTGACTCCTAGCAGCCGTGCCACGAGCGGGAGCACCGCCGTGGCGCGCTCGGGGTCGAAGGCTCCGCCGTCCCGCCGGTCGCCGCTCGTCGGTCGCCGGTCGGCCTGGCGCGCACGCTCGCCCATCATGCGGCGCTCGGGCGCGGTGAAGGTGGCGAAGGTGCGGCGCAACAGCGGGAGCGCCTGCTGGAACGCGTCGGCACTCAGCCCGGCCACCCAGCGGTCCAGGATGGGCCACAGCGTCTCGTCGTACAGCAGCAGGGCGGCGCTGCTGCGCAGCAGCCCTTCGACCCAGGCGCCGGCCTGGAGCGGCGGCGCGGCGGGGGAGAGGGCCAGGCTCAGCCGCCGGCCGGCCTCGTCCGCCCCCAGGGCGCCAGCATCCAGCAGGATGCGGCAGCAGCGCCCGGCCACCAGCCCGTGCGCGCCGGCCATGTCCGCCACACGGCGCAGGGCGGCATGCCAGGCCGCCAGGTGCTCGCCATTCTGAAGCAGCCGGAGCGCACCGTCCACTCCCACGATACGGTCGAACATCACCTGGGCCGCGTCGTCGTCCAGGGACGCGCATGCGCCCGGCAGCCCGATGCAGATGCGTGCCGCCAGCCCGTCCACCACCCGCGTGATCGCCTGCACATCGGTCTGGCGCACACCGCCGTAGCGCAGGCTGCCCACCAGGCTGGCACGGGTGACGTCGTCCTCGCGCACCAGCGCGTCCATGAGCTGCCCCACATCCCCGGTGAGCGCCGCGCGCCCGGCGAGCTGCGCCATCAGCGGCCCCACTACGTCCGGCAGGCCGGCGAGCAGCACCTGGTTGACCACCGTCACCAGCGCCGGGAGGTCAGCGGCGCGCGTGGCGGTGTCGAGCGCGCGAGCACCGGCCGCATCGGAGATGGTCGTGCCCCACACACCGGCCTCGATCAGTGCCACATCCAGCTCCGGCTCCCACTGCAGGCGCCAGATCTCGCGGAAGGTGCCCGTGCCGGCGCTGCCGCGCAGCTGGCCCCAGGGCACCCCGAGCAGGGCGAGACGCCGCAGCAGCTGGCTGCGCTCCAGGTCGATCGGCCGGCGCAGGTCGAGGTCGTAATCCTTCCAGGCGGCCTCAGGTGGCAGGCGCAGGCGCTTCTGCGTACGGCGCAGGTCCTGCTGCAGCGGCACCATCGGCGTCTCGTCCGGCACCGCGCCGAGTCGCTCGCCGACGATCAGACGCCCGGTGATCAGCTGCATCGGTGTGTCGGCGCCGTGGCAGAGCACCGCCAGGCAGGCCTCGTTTAACTCCGGCAGGCCGGGCAGTGGCCGGTCGCGCAGTGCGGCGAGCGCCTCGGCCAGGCGCACCGCCTCGATCACATGCGCCGACGAGACATCCAGCCCCTCGTCGCGCAGCAGGTGGGCGACGCGCGCCATCCAGCGCACCACGGTATCCTCCGGGTGGCGCCACAGGTGGTCGTACCACCCCGGCGACTCGACGCCAGCGCCGTAGCCGCTGGCGAAGCTGAGGCGCGCGTAGGTCCAGGGCACCCAGGTGGCGGCGGTCTTCACCCGTGGCAGGCCCTTCAGCAGCGCCGCGTCCTCCCTGGCCCCTGCCAGGTCCAGCAGGGCCGGGCTGTGCCAGGCGCCGCAGACCACCGCGACGCGTTCGTAGCCCTCGGAGAGCGCGGTGCGGATGGTCTGGCGCATCCACGCCTCGCGCTGCGCCTCCAGCGGGCCGCGCTCCTGCGGGAACTCCTCGCGCAGCGCTCTCATCGCCTCCAGGATCGCCGCGAACATATCCGCGCCGTCGCGCCGCTGCTCGACCATGTGCTCCCACCAGCGCTCGCCGTCGCTGTAGCCGGCGGCCGCCGCGAGGAAGCCGAGCGGGTCCTCCGCAGGCTGAAGGCTGAAGGCTGAAGGCTGAAGATCCGGCGCCTCTGCGATATTGGGATGCTGGTCGGCGGCTGCGGCGGGGCCGAAGTTGGCATCCGGCGCTTCGGGCTCCTCCGGTTTAGCGTTTCGCGTTTGGCCTTTCGCGTTCAGCTGGTGTGCCTGCGGCAGGTCCATGAAGCGCACCGGGATGCCGTGCGCGAGGCCGAAGCGGATGGCCTGCCACTCGGGCGAGAAGGCCGCGAGCGGGAAGTAGGCCGCGTGCTGCGGCTCGTCCGGCATGTAGACCAACAGCGCCACCGGCGGGCGCATCGCGGGGTGGGCCAGCAGCGGCAGCACCTCCTGGGCGTCGGGCGGGCCCTCGACCAGGATGGCGTCCGGCCGCAGCTGCTCGAGCGCGCGGAGCAGGCTGCGCGCCGAGCCGGGGCCGTGGTGGCGGATCCCGAAGATGTGTGTGCGCATCACGAAGTTCTCTGGGGAGGGCCAGGAAGAGCGCAGCCCTCCCGAGCCCTCCCCATGCAAAACTTATGAAACGTCGCGACAGGCGCGGTACAGGTCCTTCCAGCCATCGCGCTCCTTGACCACCGTCTCGAGGTACTCCTGCCAGGCCACACGGTCCTGCACGGGGTCCTTCACCACCGCGCCCACCAGGCTCGCGGCCACGTCCCCGGCGCGCAGCCGGCCGTCGCCGAAGTGGGCGGCGAGCGCCAGGCCGCTGTTCACCACCGAGATCGCCTCGCCGGTGCTGAGCGTGCCGCTCGGCGACTTGAGCTTCGTCCGCCCGTCCAGCGTGGTGCCAGTGCGCAGCTCGCGGAACACCGTGACGATGCGGCGGATCTCCTCGAGCGCCGGCGGCTCGGCCGGCAGCTCCAGCGCGCGGCCCAGGCTCGCCACCCGCCGCTGCACGATCTCCACCTCCTGCTCCAGTGTCTCCGGCAGCGGCAGCACCACCGTGTTGAAGCGGCGCTTGAGCGCGCTCGAGAGGTCATTCACCCCCTTGTCGCGGTCGTTGGCGGTGGCGATCAGGTTGAAGCCCTTGACCGCCTGGACCTCCATGTTCAGCTCGGGGATCGGCATAGTCTTCTCGGAGAGCACGGTGATCAGGGTGTCCTGCACGTCGGCCGGGATGCGGGTCAGCTCCTCGATGCGGGCGATCTTGCCCTCGGCCATGGCGCGCATGAGCGGGCTGGCCACCAGCGCCGCCGGCGAGGGGCCGTCCGCCAGCAGGCGGGCGTAGTTCCAGCCGTAGCGGATGGACTCCTCGGAGGTGCCGGCGGTGCCCTGGATGAGCATGGTCGAGTCGCCGGCGATCGCTGCGGCTAGGTGCTCGGAGACCCAGCTATTATGCACGATGATGTCGTTAGCGACGAAGTTATGAGTTTCGGCGATGCTGAGATCGTAGACCTGGTGCTCGCCGATGGGCTCGATTGACTCGATAGAGTCCCAGAAAATATCACTTTGCGCCATATTCCGTAAGTTGTCAGCATCAATGGTGCCATCCGATCGGAGCAGACGCGCACGCGAGATACTTTGTGTATGTGTGCGTGATACGAACACTTTAGACGTCTGAATCCGATCAGCCGCGATAAGTTTGCCGAGACTTGAGTAACCGGCAACCAGGGCGCTGGCCTCAATATGACCCCAAACTTGCGCCGGAACTGTATCGAGATCGGGATTTGTAGCCGTTCTCGTTGATAGAAGTGTGTCGAGCGCGCCGCTGATCCCTCCGCGCCCCAACATACCGATCTCCTGCAGAAATGTCAGGCATGCTTCCCTCCCGAGGATGAAGAGCCGAAAATGGCCCGAGGCGATCTGGTGTGTGCGAGCGTTGATTCCAAAACGTAGAAGGAGATGTTGAACGTCATGGATCAGACGTTCCGACGTACTTGAGTAATCAACAGCGACCTGACCCTCCGGTCTGACCTGGAGAAAGCCAGCGCCACTGAAGAGGCGATTGAGAAACAGGGCGATCTGGCGGCGCGGGAGGCGGAATACAATGTCCGGCACGAACTTATCCGCGGACTTCTTGCCCCTGATGAGGTGCCCGAGAAGCTTGACATGAGCATCGCTCAACTCCGCCTTGCCAAAGAAGGGCATGATGCGTGGTACAGCAATTCGATCCCCTGGCTTGAGGCTACTCAGCGGCTTCCATCCATCGAATGTCAGGAAGGGGTGACTGATTGTCACTTCAATCCTTCTACCAAGGTGGGTGGTGACGCGATAGCAGTGCTGGATGCCACTATCGAGGTAGTCGGTGGGCTGCGCGGCACGTAGTTTGTAATCGGACTGCAGCGATGCCACCGCTACATCGCGGCGACTATACACTTCGGCGATAGGGATGCGGCTACCAGTCCGCGTATCAACCACAAGTGTGTCGTGCTTTACACATTTCGCGGTGCCCGGCACCCCCAGCAGCAGCAGGCCGCGGTCGGTGGCCAGTGTGGCCACCGCGATCTCGATCAGGCGGCGGCTGCCGATGTACTTGGGGCTGATCTCGACGCCGTCGCGCAACTTCCCACCCATAAGGTAGGTGACCGCCGCCCAGGGCGAGAGCTTCCAGCCCGGCGGGCGCGGGCGGTCGTCGTTTCGGACCAGAGCGTTCAGTTCCTCGGCGTACTGCTGCTCGGCATGGGCACGTAGGACGTTTGTCATGGCTGGATCCTCACGGGTGTGGCGGGGGACAGCGGATAGGGAACGGATAAGCGGATAGGGAACGGATAAGCGGATACAGGGTGGATGACACCTGACCAGCGTTCGCCTGTCACAGCGGTCGCCGAGGGCGCACCGATGATTCGGACGCAGGCGTGATCACCTCTGTACCCTCGGTGTTGTGCAATAGCCTTGCGGCAGGTAGATCAGATCTCTTTTAGCATGACATAACGAAACTCGAGCAGCTCGCGTGCCTGGGCGACGTAGCCGGCCCACTGGGGCCAGGCGGGCGCATCGGTCGGCCAGCCGCGGTCGAACTCGGCGTACAGGGCGGCGGGGGCGCGCTGCCCGATAGCCTGGAGCAGGTAGCCATCGCGCCAGACGCTGCGGGCGCCCTTGCGCAGCTCGGCCTGCAGCGCGGCCACAGCGGCGCGGGCGAGCGTGAGGCTCCAGGGGCGCTGGGCGGCGGCGATCAGTTCAAGCCCGCCGGGGACACCGAGTTGCGCCAGGGCGAAGCGCTCGAAGTGCTCCGGAGGTAGCTGCTCGACCAGGGCCTGCGCTGTGCTGCCGCCGGCGGCTATCGCGGCGAGCGTACGGCGCGTGGCGTGGATGAGCAGCGCCTCGGCCCACGCCGCGTCCGGGTGGCGGGCTGTGGCCGCCCACCAGCCGCTCAGCAGTGCGTCGGCCAGCTCGTGCTGCAGCGCGGCCTGCACCAACTCCTCCGGCGCGGTGTGCCACGCCGCGCTCCACTCCGCCGGCGGGACCGCCGCGAGCATCTGGGCCAGCCACCAGGCGCGCTCTCCAAGGGCGGTGGAGCGCGGCCGCTGCTCCACGCCATCGCGCGCCATCCCCTTGTCGTAGGCGGCGGGCAGCACGGCCTCCAGGCGCGGCCCGCGCCCGAGGCGCAGCCCGAGCAGCTTTGCCGGCTCGCCAGGCCACCAGCTCAGCAGCGGGCGCAGCCGCTCGCACATGCGCTGGCTGAGCTGCGACCCCGGCAGGCGGCTGAGGAGGTCGGCGGCAGTGGCGCGCACCTCCTTGCTGCGGTCGTCAAGTGCGGCCTCGAGGAATGGCTCGTCTCCCGGCCCCAGCCCGGCGCGCAGCTCAGCCAGGAAGGCGGCGCGGTCGTCGGCCTTCTCGCTGGCCCAGGTGGAGCGCAGCAACTCGCGGCCCGCCACAGGGTCGGCGGCGCGCACGGCGCGCAGGAGCGCCAGGCGGGTGGGGCGGGGGGAGGTCTCCCAAGTGCTGCGTGCTGCGTGCTGCGTGCTGCGTGTTGTGCCGGAATGCTCAGCACGCAGCATTTTCAACTCAGCACTGGCATAGTCCCAGGCGGGGTTGAGGGATGCGAGCCAGCGGCCGCGAGCGC
>DATMBA010000602.1:0-7010 GCA_035559635.1 Roseiflexaceae bacterium | reverse complement strand
TGGCTGCGCGAGCTGGGCCTCTCGCCCGCCGCGGCGATCGCCGCCGCCTCGAGCGCGCCGCGGGAGGCGCTCGGGCTGCCGGGCCTGCGCGCCGGCGCCCCGGCGGACGTCGTCATCTTCGCCGAGGATCCACGACGCGTTCCCGCGGCGCTGGCCCGCCCGGCGGCGGTGCTGGTCGGAGGGCGACGGGTGGTGTGAGACCTCCCGGCTATGGGCTGATGAGCCGGTATCCCACACCTGGCTCGGTGAGGAGGTAGCGCGGCCGCGCCGGGTCGGCCTCCAGCTTCTGGCGCAGCTGCCCCATGTAGACGCGCAGGTAGTGCGTCTCGCGCCCGTAGTGCGGTCCCCAGACCTCCTTCAGCAGCTGCGTGTGCGTCACGACCTTGCCGGCGTGGCGCGCCAGCACCGCGAGCAGGGAGTACTGGATCGGGGTGAGGTGGATCGCTTCGCCGCCCAGCAACACCCGGCGCGCCGCCAGATCGATGCGGAGATCGTCGATCTCGACCACCGGCGCAGCCGCCGGATCCCGCATGCGCTCGGCGTGCCGCAGCGCGACGCGGATGCGCGCCAGCAGCTCGTCCACGCCGAACGGCTTGGTGAGGTAGTCGTCGGCGCCGGCATCGAGCGCCGCCACTTTGTCGCGCTCCTGGCCGCGCGCCGAGAGCACGACGAGCGGGGTCTGGCTCCATTCGCGCACGCGCGCCGTCACCTCCAGCCCATCCAGGTCCGGCAGCCCCAGGTCGAGCAACACCAGGTCAGGGCGCTTGCTGGCCGCAAGCCGCAATCCTTCCTGCGCCGTGCCAGCCTCCAGCAACCGGTAGCCGTGGCTCGTGAGCGTCGCGCGCAGGAAGCGACGGATCGGCGCCTCGTCGTCGATCACCAGGATGAGAGGTCCGGTATCTGTCATCGTCTCACACGGTGAGTGCTGAGGATCGCGTCCTCGGGGCCACGAGGCTTCAGCCGCAGCGCTCAGCCCTCAGCTCGCTGTCCTGGATCCTCCATCCTCGGCACTGGCGCTAGGCCGGTGAGCGGCAGGCTGAAGCGGAACCCCACGCCGCCGTCCGGCCGCTGTTCGGCCCAGATGCGTCCGCCGTGCGCCTCGACCATGCCGCGGCAGATCGCCAGGCCGAGTCCGACGCCGCGCCCGGCCGTCTGACCGTGGTAGAACTTGTCGAACACCTGCCCCTCGCTCCCCGGCGGCAGCCCCGGGCCGCGGTCGGCCACCTCCACCACCACCTCACCGGCGGCTTCCCAGGCGCGCACAGCGACCGGCGTTCCGGGCGGCGTATGCGTCAGTGCGTTGTGCAGCAGATTCACCAGCACCTGCTCGATCAACACGCCGTCCAGCGGCACGAGCGGTAGTGTGGGCGGCAGGTCGATCGACAGCGGCCGCTCGCGCAGCGCCGCCGCCGCATCCCGGCTCGCCGCCAGCCGCGCGAGCGCCGCGCCCACCACCTCCTCCAGCGGCTGCCACTCCTTTCGCACCTGGATCACCCCCGCCTCAAGGCGGGTCATGTTCAGCAGGTTACCCACCAGGCGGTTGAGCCACTCGGCCTCACCATAGGCGGTCTGGAGCAGCTCGCGACGCGTGGGTTCGTCCAGTGCGTCACCGTCCTGGAGCAAGCTGCTCGTGGCCCCGGTGATCACCGCCAGCGGCGTACGCAGATCGTGAGAGACGGAGGATAGCAAGGCGGCCCGCATGCGCTCGGTCTCGGCCGTGACCTGAGCGCGCTCGGCCTCCTGGGCCAGGGTCGCGCGCTCGACCGCGAGCGCGATCTGGTTGGCGAAGGTCTCGAGCAGGTGGATCTGCTCCGGCGCGCGGACGCGCCGCGGGTGATCCGGCCGCACCCCCAGCACCCCGACGGTGCGCTGCGCCCCGGCCAAGGGCAGATAGACCGCCTCGGCTGCCGAGAGGGTGCTGGTCCCCAGGCCGGCCATCTCGTTGCGATCGAAGACCCACTGCGCCACACCCTGATCACTGGCGTCGGGGGAGAACACCTGCTGCGGGTCGAGATCGCGCGCCCAACCCGAGATCGATCCCCACGGCTGGAGCCTGCCGCGCCCGGTGGGCATGAGCAGGACGACCCGGCTGCCGAACACCTCGGAGACGTGGCGCACCGCTGCGCGCACGAGGTTGTCGAGGCCGCGCACGCTCGCGAGCTCGCGGCTCAAGGCGTAGAGCGCGGCGGTGCGTCGCTCGCGGGCCTGCGCGGCCTCCGCCTGCCAGCGGAAGCGCGCCACCAGCGTGCTCACCGTCAGGCCCACCACCAGCATCACCGAAAAGGTGATCAGGTAGCGGGTGTCGGTCACGGCGAAGCTGAGGCGCGGCTCGACGAACAGGAAGTTGAACGCCAGCACGCTCATGATCGTCGCCAGGACCGACGGCCCGCGCCCGCCGCTGAGCGCGACCGCCAGGACTCCTAGCAGGAACACCATGATCAGGTTCGCCTCACCGATCGCGGCCCGGTCCAGCAGGAGCGTGACCGCGCTGGTGATCGCCACTACCACCGGCGCCCAGAGGTACGACAGGACATCGCTCGTCGGCTCCAGCACGGCGCGCAGCGGGCGCTCGGCGTCGGCGAAGTCGCCGCTCAGCACGTACACGTCGATCACGCCGCTCTTGCGGATGAGGTCGTCGGCCACCGAGCCGAAGAGGACATCCTGCCAGCGCGAGCGCTCGGGCTTGCCGATCACGACCTTGCTGATATTGCGCTCGCGCGCATAGGCGAGCAGCGCGTCGGCGGCGTCCGGGCCGCTCAGCGTGACCGTCTCGGCCCCCAGGCTCTCCGCAAGCCGCAGCGTCTGCACCGCCTGGTCGCGCTCCGGCTCCGGCCGCCGCAGCTCGGAGGGCGTCTCGACATAGGCGACGACCCACGCCGCGCGCAGGCCAACCGCCATGCGGCGGGCGGCGCGCACCAGCCGGGCGGCGGCGGGACCGGAGCTGACGCCGACCAGCAGGCGCACCGTCGCCGGCCACGGGTCGCGGATGGCCTTGTCGCGCCGGTAGGCCTCCATCTGCGCGTCCACCCGGTCGGCCGTCGTGCGCAGCGCCAGCTCGCGCAGGGCGTGCAGGTTGCCCTTGCGGAAGAAGTTGTGGGCGGCGCGCTCCGCCTGCTGCGGCACATAGACCTTGCCCTCCTTGAGGCGCGCCAGCAGGTCGTCGGGCGTCAGGTCGACCAACTCGACCTCGTCGGCCTGCTCGATCAGCCGGTCGGGCACCGTCTCGCGCACGATCACCCCGGTGATCTGGGCGATCACATCGTTCAGGCTCTCGAGGTGCTGGACATTGACGGTGGTGTAGACATCGATCCCGGCGGCAAGCAGCTCCTCGATATCCTGGTAGCGCTTGGGGTGGCGCGAGCCGGGGGCGTTGCTGTGCGCCAGCTCGTCCACCAGGATGAGCTGCGGCCGCCTGGCGAGCGCCGCGTCCAGGTCGAACGCGCGCAGCACCGTGCCACGATACTCAACGGCGCGGGGCGCCAGCTGCTCCAGGCCCTCCAGCAGCGCCTCGGTCTCCGTGCGGCCGTGCGGCTCGACGTAGCCGGCCACCACGTCGACGCCCTCGGCCTTGCGCTCGCGGGCGGCCTCGAGCATGGCGTAGGTCTTGCCGACGCCAGCGGCCATGCCGAAGAAGACCTTCAGCGTGCCACGCTGCTGCCTGGCCTCGTCCTGTTTCACACGGGCGAGGAGCGCATCGGGGTCGGGTCGTTGTTCCATAGCCGTTCGTGGGCATCGGCGTCTACAGCCCGGATCGATGCTGCGCTGCTATTCTACAACCATGCGCATCTGGCAGCGGTCCGCCAGGCATCAACAGATACTACCAGCATCAGCGCGGCGCCTCATCGACGAACCGCCAGGGTTCCATCCGCATCTCGACCAGCGTCAGGATCACGAGTCCGATCACGCCGGCCACGGCACAGTGCGTCGCCAAGCCGACGAGGCCCACGAGCCGGTGCAGGGCCACGTCCAGGCGCCATTCGCGTACGGCCACCGCCACAACAACTGCGGTCCAGAGCGTCCAGAGGACCATCTGCAAGCTTCGATCGCTGTGGCGATCGGCGGCCGACGAGGCCTGTATCATCGTTATCCGGTGCGGGCGCATCGTATCTTACTCCTCCACCGAGTGGTGTAGTTCCGCCACCCTGTGTTAGTGGGTTGTGATACCGTCCAGGGCCAGGTTCAGCCGGAGCACGTTGACACGCGGCTCGCCCAGCACGCCCAGGTCGCGCCCCTCGGTATACCGCGCCACGAGCGCTCGCACCTGGTCCTCGGGCATGCCGCGCGCCTGCGCCACCCGCCGCACCTGAAACTCGGCCGCCGCCGGGCTGATGTGCGGGTCCAGCCCGCTGCCCGACGCGGTCACCAGGTCCACCGGCACCGGGCCGCTGGCCTGCGGGTCGGCGGCGCGCAGCGCGTCGATACGCGCCTGCGCCACATCGATCAGCGCCGGGTTGAGCGGCCCCAGGTTCGAGCCGGAGGACGCCGTCAGGTTCTCGGCGTTGAAGCTATTGTAGGCGAATGTGCCCGTCGCCGAGAGCCGGCCCCAGAAGTATCGCGGGTCGTCGAACGGCTGGCCGATCAGCGCCGAGCCGCGCGCCTGGCCGCGGGCATCTCGGATGATACTGCCGTCCGCCTGCCATGGAAAGGCCACCTGGACGATGCCGGTCACCAGCAGCGGGTACGCCACCCCGGTGATCAGCGTGAGCAACACCAGCGCGACGAGCGCGGGGCGGAGCTGGCTCGCGAGGGATGTATTCATACTCAGCATGTCCTTCCGGTCGATACGCTTCAGGTGCGGGTAGCCCTGTCACCCTGTCACCCAAGCCCGAGCGCCGTCAGAGCGACATCAATGAGCTTGATCCCCACAAACGGCGCGACGACCCCGCCGACGCCGTACAGGAGCAGGTGGTCGCGCAGCAACGTGGCGGCGCCCACCGCCCGGTAGCGGATGCCGCGCAGCGCCAGCGGGATCAGGGCGACGATAATCACGGCGTTGAAGATCACGGCGGAGAGGATCGCGCTCTCCGGCGAGGTCAGCCGCATCACGTTCAACGCCTCCAGCTGCGGGTAGGTCACCACGAAGGCCGCCGGGATGATGGCAAAGTACTTCGCGAGGTCCGAGGCGATCGAGAAGGTCGTCAGCGCGCCGCGCGTCATCAGGAGCTGCTTGCCGATCTCCACCACCTCGATCAGCTTGGTGGGGTTGGAGTCCAGGTCCACCAGGTTGCCGGCCTCTTTGGCCGCCTGGGTGCCGCTGTTCATCGCCAGCGCCACGTCGGCCTGCGCCAGCGCCGGCGCGTCGTTCGTCCCATCGCCGGTCATCGCCACCAGCCGCCCGCCCGTCTGGTAATCGCGGATCAGCCGCAGCTTGGCCTCGGGCGTCGCCTCGGCCAGGAAGTCGTCCACGCCGGCCTCGGCGGCGATCGCCGCCGCGGTGAGCGGGTTGTCGCCGGTGATCATCACCGTCTTGATACCCATGCGCCGCAGCTCGCCGAAGCGCTCCTTGATGCCGCCCTTGACGATGTCCTTGAGCTGCACGACGCCCAGCACGCGCGCGCCGTCGGCCACCACCAGCGGCGTGCCGCCCTGCTTGGCGATCGTCTCCACCACCGTGCGGATCTCGCTCGGAAAGCGCCCGCCGTTGCCCGCGACATAGCGCTCGACCGCGTCGGCGGCGCCCTTGCGGATGTGGCTGCCATTCAGGTCCACGCCGCTCATGCGCGTCTGCGCCGTGAACGGCACGAACTGGGCGCACAACTCGTGGACGTTGCGCTCGCGGATGCCGTAGCGCTCCTTCGCCAGCACCACGATGCTGCGCCCCTCGGGGGTCTCGTCCGCCAGGCTGGCGAGCTGCGCCGCGTCGGCAAGTTGCGCTGTGCTGACGCCCTCGGCGCTGATGAAAGCCGTCGCCTGGCGGTTGCCGAGCGTGATCGTGCCGGTCTTGTCCAGCAGCAGCACGTCCACGTCGCCGGCGGCCTCCACCGCCCGGCCGCTCATGGCGATCACGTTCGCCTGGATCATGCGGTCCATGCCGGCGATGCCGATCGCCGAGAGCAGCCCGCCGATCGTGGTGGGAATCAGGCACACCAGCAGCGCCACCAGCGCCGTGATGGTGACGGGCTGGCCCCGGCCGCCGTTGGCCTCCACCGCGAAGAGCGAGAAGGGCAGCAGCGTGGCGCAGGCCAGCAGGAAGACGATCGTAAGGGCCGCCAGCAGGATGCTCAGCGCGATTTCGTTGGGCGTCTTCTGGCGCCTGGCGCCCTCGACCATGCCGATCATCCGGTCCAGGAACGTCTCGCCGGGGTTGGCGGTGACGCGCACGACGAGCCAGTCGGAGAGCACTTGGGTGCCGCCGGTGACGCTGGAGCGGTCGCCGCCGCTCTCGCGGATGACCGGCGCGCTCTCGCCGGTGATGGCGCTCTCGTTGACCGAGGCCACGCCCTCGATCACCTCGCCGTCGGAGGGGATGGTGTCGCCGGCCTCCACCAGCACCACGTCGCCGGCGCGCAGCGTACCGGAGGAGACGGAGGTGAAGCGCGCGCCGTAGCGCGGCTCGGCCAGCTTCTTGGCGGTGACGTCGGCGCGCGCCTTACGCAACGTATCGGCCTGGGCCTTGCCACGCCCCTCGGCCAGCGCCTCGGCGAAGTTGGCGAACAGCACGGTGAACCAGAGCCAGACGGTGATGGCGAAGATGAAGCTGGCCGGCGCCTCGCCCTGGCCGAACAGGGCCTGCACCCAGAGCACGGTGGTGAGCACCGCGCCCGCCAGCACGACGAACATCACCGGGTTCTTGATCTGGAGGCGCGGGTCGAGCTTCTTGACGGCATCCACCGCCGCCCGCCGCACGAACCCGGCGGGAACACCTTCGGCGTGCGGCGAGTCGAACAGCGGATAGGCGGGGGGCTTGTCAGTCACTTCGTTCCTCCCAACTCTGGGCACTACCGTGCGCCGCGCTGAAAGCTCAAGCTGGGGCGAGGTCTGAGGGGCGGGCGAAGCCCGCCCCTCAGACC
>DATMBA010000601.1:0-3059 GCA_035559635.1 Roseiflexaceae bacterium | reverse complement strand
CGCCGCCGCCCGCGCGCTGCTGGCCGCGAACCCGCGTGGCGCTTGGGCGGCCTACGTCGCCGGCGTGCTCCCGGTGCTGGCGCGCGAGCGCGGCCTGCGCCCTCGCCGCGGCCTGCGCATCCTCGTCGCCTCGGACGTCCCCGCCGGCAAGGGGGTCAGTTCCTCGGCGGCGATCGAGGTGGCGACGATGAGCGCCCTGAGCGCGCTCTACGGCCTGGCGATCGATGGGCGCGCGACGGCCATCCTCTGCCAGCGGGTGGAGAACCTGGTGGTGGGCGCGCCCTGCGGCGTGATGGACCAGATGACGGCCGCGCTCGGCGAGCGCGACCGGCTCCTTGCGCTGCTGTGCCAGCCGGCCGAGCCGCAGGGGAGCGTGCCGCTGCCGGAGGACGTGGAGGTTTGGGGGGTGGACTCCGGCATCCGCCACGCCGTCTCCGGCGCCGACTACGGCTCGGTGCGGGTGGGGGCCTTCATGGGCTACCGCATGATCGCCGATCTGGCGGGCCTGATGGTCCACGAAGGGCACGAAGGGGCTGGAGCAGATCGTGATCTTCGCCGCCAGGTCCAGGTCGACGACCCGCTGTGGCGCGGCTACCTGGCGAACATCCCGCCTTCGCTGTGGGAGAGCGCCTACCGCGCGCGCCTGCCCAAGTCCGTGCGCGGCGACGAGTTCCTGGCGCGCTACGGCGGCACCACCGACCCGGTGACGCGCGTCGAGCCGGGGCGAGTCTACGCGGTGCGCCAGCCCACCGCCCACCCGATCTACGAGCACCACCGCGTGCGCCTCTTCCGTGCCATGCTGGATTCGCTCTCGCCCTCCCAGGCGGGGGGGCGTAGCCCCTCCGCACCGCCCCGCGCACGTGCGCTCGCCGAGGAGCGGCTCGCCCTCCTCGGCGAGCTGATGTTCCAGAGCCATGCCAGCTACTCGGCCTGCGGGCTTGGCAGCGACGGCACCGACCGGCTGGTGGAGTTGGTGCGCGCGGCCGGGCCGCCGGTGGGGCTGTACGGCGCCAAGATCACCGGCGGCGGCAGCGGCGGCACGGTGGCCGTGCTGGCCCGCCGCGGCGCGCTCCCGGCCGTCCAGGAGATCGCGGCGCGCTACGAGCGCGAGACCGGCCATGCCACCACTATCCTCGGCGGCTCCTCCCCCGGCGCCGCGCAGCTCGGGGCGCTGTGGGCGGTGTTCGAACGGTGAAGGCTGAAGGCTGAACGTAGCAGGGCGCGATCGAAGCAGTACTGCTCGGCACCCTGTCAGGGTCTGACTGGCGCGTCCAGCACGTCGCGCACCTTGCGGGCCAGCGCGGTGGGCGTGAAGGGCTTCTGCAGCAGCGCCGCGCCGGCCTCCAACTCGCCGCTGCGCCACATCGCCCGGTCGGTGTAGCCGGACATGTAGAGCACACGCATGTGCGGGTAGCTGCCCAGGAGCTGGGCGGCGAGCGCGGTGCCACCCAACTGTGGCATCACTATGTCGGTCAGCAGCAGGTGGATGTGGCCGTCGTAGGCCGCGGCCACCCGCAGCGCCTCATCGCCGTGGGCTGCCTCCAAGACAGTGTAGCCGTGGGCGCGCAGCACGCGCGCCGCCAGCTCGCGCACCGCCGGTTCGTCCTCCACCAGCAGCACTGTCTCGCTGCCGCCTGGGGCCAGCGCCGGCTCGGCCGCCAGCGCCAGCTCGGCCGCCGCGGTGTCCGCGCGCGGCAGGTAGATCTTGAAGGTGGCGCCGCGGCCGGCCTCACTGTACACCCAGATGTTGCCGCTGTGCTGCTTGACGATCCCGTAGCAGGTGGCCAGCCCTAGCCCGGTGCCCCTGCCGGCCTCCTTGGTGGTGAAGAACGGCTCGAAGGCGTGCGCCAGCACCTCCGGCGGCATCCCCGCCCCGGTGTCGCTCACCGCCAGCATCACGTAGGGGCCGGGCACGACGCCGGCGTGCCGGCGCGCGTAGGCATCGTCCAGCACGACGTTCTGGGTCTCGACCGTGAGCTTCCCACCGGCCGGCATCGCGTCGCGCGCGTTGACCGCCAGGTTGATCAGCACCTGCTCGATCTGGCCGGGGTCGGCCCGCACCAGCCACAGGTCCGGCGCCGGCAGGGTGGCGAGCTCGATGTGCTCGCCGATCAGGCGGCGCAGCAGGCGGTCGGTCTCCAGGATGAGGTCGTTGAGGTTCAGCGTGCGCGGCTCCATGATCTGCCGGCGCCCGAACGCCAGCAGCTGGCGAGTCAGGCGCGTAGCGCGCTCGGCGGCCCGCTGGATCTCGGCCAGCTCGGCGGCCACCGGGTGGTGCGGCGGGAGATCCGCGAGCGCTAGCTCGCTGTAGCCGGTGATCGCCGTCAGCAGGTTGTTGAAGTCGTGGGCCACGCCGCCCGCCAGCCGCCCGATGCTCTCCATGCGCTGGGCGTGCAGCAGCTGCGCCTCCAGCCGCCTCCGCTCGGTCACGTCGCGGGCGACGCTGACGACATACGGGGCGCCCTCGCGACTGCGCTGCACGGCCGAGGCCTCCAGCCAGCGCCATGAGCCGTCGGCGTGGGCGTAGCGGAAGGTGCTGCGCGCCTCACCGCGCGCCCGCAGCTCCTCTGTGGCGCGGGCGATCGCCTCGAGGTCGTCCGGGTGTACCAGGTCGAGGCCGCGCACCCCCAGCAGGTCGGCCGGCTCGTGGCCGAGCAGCCGCCGGTGGGCGGGGCTGGCATAGACGAAGCGCCCATCCGCGTCGAACACGGCGATCAGGTCGCTGGCGTGGTCGGTGATCAGGCGGTAGCGCTCTTCGCTCTCGCGCAGCGCCGCCTCCGAGCGCTCCAACTCGCCGATCAGCCGCCGCTGGGAGACGATGACCTCCTGCTGGAGCTGTTGCTGGGCCCTGGTGCTCGCACTCAACTCCTCCAGCGCCCCCGGCAGCAGGTCGACGATCTCCAGCGCCACGTCGAGCAGGTTCTCGGCGGTGATCGGCGTCACCGCCGTGACCACCTGGCGCTGCGGATGCTCGCCCGCCAGCGCCCGCAGCGCCAGGTCCAGCGCCGCGCGCCCCATGCGCGCCGGCTCCTGCCGGGCGGTGAGCGCGAGCGTGCCCT
>DATMBA010000600.1:0-9359 GCA_035559635.1 Roseiflexaceae bacterium | reverse complement strand
CCGAGGCCGCCGGACGCGCGCCCCACCCACACCAGCCGCCCGCCGAGCGCCCCGCCAGCCATCTCCCCCGCCGCCGCCGGCGCCACCGCGATCGCGGCGAGTAGCGGTATCATCCGTGATCCACGAAGGGCACGAAGATCTGTGGAAGGGCGCAGCCCCTCCCCACCGCCCCGTGGGGGTGCGGGGGCGGTGCCACCGCGTACGTCCTGTGATTGAGAACGTAACACATTTCTATGAACACGATCACGATCGGCTGCGGCCAGATCACCTGGCCACGTACCGTGCCCGAGGAGCAGGTGCTGGCGGAGATCGCGCGCGCCGGCTATGCGGGCGCGCCCGCCGCCCCGCGCCCCGCCGCCACCGCCCAGGACACGCTCGCGCTCTATGGGCGCCTCGGCCTGCGCCCCGCCCCCGGCTACCTCGGCGCCGACTTCTGGCGCCCCGAGCGGCGCGACCAGATCCTCGACCAGGCCCGCCAGTACGCCCGCTTCATGCACGAGGTCGGCTGCACCGAGCTGTATGTCGCCGCCGGCGGCTTCGACTACGTCGCCCCCTCCGGTAGGACTCGCCGCGAAGCCTCCGGCCACGTGCGCCCCACGGACGCGCTGAGCCCCGCCGAGCTGCGCCAGTTCGCCGACACGCTCAACCGCGTGGGGGAGATCACGCTGGCCGAGGGGGTGCGCAGCTGCTTCCACAATCACGTCGGCACCGTGATCGAGACCCGCGCCGAGACCGAAGCGCTGCTGGCCCTCACCGACCCGGCGCTGGTCTTCCTGGGACCCGACACCGGGCACCTGGCCTGGGCCGGTGACGACCCGGTGGCCTTCTGCCGGGACCACGCGCGCCGCATCCTGACCATGCACCTCAAGGACATTGACCCGGCGGTGGCCGAGCGCGGCCGGGCCGAGGAGTGGGACTACGGCGCTGCCCAGCGCCACGGCATCTGGACCGAGCTGGGGCGCGGCGCGATCGACTTCCCGACCATCCTGGCGACCCTGCGCGGCGCCGGGTTCAGCGGCTGGCTGATCGTCGAGACCGACGTCACGCAGCTCTCCACGCCGCTCGAGAGCGCGACGGTGAGCCGGGAGTACCTGCGGGGGCTCGGCCTGTAAGGCGTAACACGTAATGCGTGAGAAGTGAGAAGTGAGAAGTGAGAAGCGAGAAGCGAGAAGTGAGAAATGAGAAGTGAGAAGTGAGAAGTGAGAAGTGAGGCGCAAAATGTGAGACACAGCAGTGCGTGAGCGGCTCACGAATTACGAATTACGAACCCACCACAGCACCACAAAGGAGCACAACGTGTACAGGGTAGGCATCATCGGCTGCGGCAAGCCCTGGAGGAGCGAGGGCGCCACCGGCTTCGGCATGTCCCACCAGCACGCCGAGGGCTACAAGGCATCGCCGGACGCTCGCATCGTCGCGTTGGCGGACATCAGCGAGGAGAACGCGCGCGCCTTCCAGGAGCGCCACGGCGGGGACACGATCTACACCGACTACCGCGCCATGCTGGAGCAGGAGCGCCTGGACATCGTCAGTATCAGCACCTGGCCACACCTGCACGCCCCCATGGTGATCGCCTGTGCCGAGGCCGGCGTCCGCGCCGTGCACTGCGAGAAGCCGATGGCGCTGACCTACGGCGACTCGCTGGCGATGGTGGAGATCTGCGAGCGCAACGGCGTGCAGCTCACCTTCAACCACCAGCGCCGCTTCGGCGCGCCCTTCCGCGCGGCGAAGGCGCTGCTGCAGGAGGGCGCGATCGGCGCGCTGGAGCGCATGGAGGCCACCTGCGGCAACCTGTACGACTGGGGTACGCACTGGTTCGACATGCTGCTGTTCTTCAACGACGAGACGCCCGCCGAGTGGGTGATCGGGCAGGTGGACCTGCGTGGCAGCCAGCGGGTGTTCGGCGCGCCGGTGGAGGGCCATGGCCTGAGCCACTTCCGCTGCCGCAACGGCGTCCACGGTGTGCTGATGACCGGCCACGGCGCCTACCACCCGCTGCTCATCCGGCTGGTGGGCAGCGACGGTGTGATCGAGCTGGGCCACAACAACGAGGTGCCGCTACGGGTCTGGGGCCGGGGACAGAGCGGATGGCAGGGCGTGCCGCTGAACGAGGGACTGCACGGCGGCGAGTGCACCAGGCGCGGCGTGCTCGACCTGATCGCGGCACTCAAGGAGGGGCGCGAGCCGGAACTCTCTGGCCGCCGCGCGCTGCGCGCCACCGAGCTGATCTTCGCCACCTACGAGTCCAGCCGCCGCCGCGCGCGGGTAGATCTGCCGCTCGACGTAACCGATTCGCCGCTGCAGGCGCTGCTGGATGAGGCCGGGGTGACGCCTGTGTAACAGCGTCGTACGAGCGCATGCTACAATGGATCGTCACCACCCTGCCGTGATGATCGACGGCGCCGGGCACGGCCGGCGCCGCCCTCGCGGCCCTCGGAGCCCGCCGTGACAGACGCCGACCGCACCGCGCATCCCGAGGCGCTGATCGCCGAGATCGAGGCCCTGCGCGCGACGCTCGCCGACATCGCCGCCGCGCTGGAACTGCCGCGGCTGCTCCGCGCGATCGTCGAGCGCGCCGCCCGCTTCCTCGACGCGACAGATGGCCAGATCGCGCTGTACGACGCGGAGAGCCGGGAGCTGGTGCTGTATGCCACCTACAACATCCCGGAGAGCGCGATCGGGAGCCGCATCCGGCTGGACCAGGGCCTGTCCGGGTTGGCGGCGTCCACCAAACAGCCCCAGATGGTAGACGACTACCTGACGTGGGAGGGGCACGCCGCGCCGGGCGAAGGCCCCGGCCCGCGCCCGGCGCTGGCTGTGCCGCTGCTGGCCGGCGAGGAACTGGTGGGCGTCATCAACGTCGGCCGCCACGGGTCACACCGGGTCTTCACCGCCGCGGACGCGCACCAGCTCAGCCTGTTCGCGCAGCAGGCCACGGTTGCGATCCAGAATGCCCGCCTGCTGGAGGCCGCCCGCCAGCGCGCCGAGGAGGCCGAGACGTTGCGGCGCGTGGGGGCCGTGGTGGCCTCCACCCTGCGGCAGGATGAGGCCATCGACCGCATCCTGGAGCAACTGGTCCTGGTGGTGCCCTACGACAGCGCCTCGGTGCTGCTGCTGCACGGCGACGCGATGGAGATCGTCGGCGGGCGCGGCTTCCCGGACCCGGCGGCGGTGATCGGGCTGCGCATCTCGGTGTATGGCGACAACGCGACCAGCGCGGTGTTCGCCAGCCGCGCCCCCCTGCGCCTGGACGACGCCCCCGCGGCCTTCGGCGCCTTCAAGGAGCCGCCCCACGACCGCATCAAGTCCTGGCTCGGCGCGCCGCTGATCTTCCAGGAGCGCCTGATCGGGATGATCGCGGTGGACAGCACCCGGCCGGCGCGCTTCACCGCCAACCACGAGCGCATGGTGGCGGCGTTCGCCGATCAGGTGGCGGTGGCGCTGGAGAACGCCCGCCTGTACCAGGAGGCGCTCGCCGCCGCCGAGCGCCGCACGGTGCTCTACGAGGTGAGCCAGGCGATCGGCGCCTCCCTCAACCTCGACCAACTCTACGAGACGATCCACCATGCCACCGCCCGGCTGATGCCCTGCCAGGCGTTCCTGATCAGCCTGCTGGACGAGCCGGCCGGCGAGTTGGAGGACGTGTACCTGAGCGATCCGTCCGGCCGCTGGCCGGGCAGCCGCTACCCGATGGACATTGGCTTCTGCGGCCATGTGGTCCGCACGCGCCGCAATCTGTACCTCGACAACCTCACCGAGCAGGTCATGCGCGACTTCGGCTCGTGGTACTTCGGGCAGCCGGAGCACCAGGTCCGCTCGGTCCTGGCGGTGCCGCTGCGGGTCGGCGAGCGGATCATCGGCGTGATCTCGACGCAGGCCTATGCGCCGCACGCCTACTCCCCCACCGACATCGAGATCTTCGAGCAACTGGCCGCCAACGCCGCTATCGCCCTGGAGAACGCGCGCCTGTTTGCCGAGACGCGCCGCCTGGCGATCACCGACCCGCTGATGGGGGTGTTCAACCGCCGCCACTTCTTCGAGTTGGCGCGCGGCGAGTTGGAGCGCGCCCGCCGCTACCACCACCCGCTGGCGATTGTGATGCTGGACATCGACGAGTTCAAGCGCATCAACGACACCTACGGCCACCTGGTGGGGGACCAGGTGCTGCGCGGGGTGGCCGCCCGCTGCAAGAGCGCCCTGCGTACAGTGGATGTGCTGGGGCGCTACGGTGGCGAGGAGTTGGTGGTGCTGCTGCCCGAGACCGGCCCCGTGGGCGCGCTGGAGGCCGCGGAGCGCCTGCGCCTGTCGATCGCGCAGACGCCGATCGACGCCGAAGGCATCCAGGTGGCGGTCACGGCCAGCCTCGGCGTGACCACCTGGACGCCGGCGGCGGACACGCGGCTGGAGGACCTGCTGGACGCGGCCGACCGGGCGCTCTACGAAGCCAAGCGCCGCGGGCGCAACCAGGTGCGGGTGCTATAGAGCAAAACGCTAAACCGTACGGATCCCGATACAGGTAGTGCTCGGTGCCCTTTGTGTCTTGGTGGTTCGGCTAGTGGTCTACCACAGTGATGGTGATGGGTGGGTGTTCAAGGGAGGGCTTCGCCCTCCCTTGGACCCTCCCCTGCATCCGTCACCATCAGTGTGGCCGACCACTAGAGACCCGCCGGGGGCTCGACGGGGGTGTAGGGCATGAGGAAGAAGCCGCGCGCCGCCCGCACGTCGTCCCGCGCGCCGCCCTGGCCGTCCCCCACCCGCGCGATGCGCCGGCAGCGCAGCCCGCCCGCGCCGCCCAACCCCTGCAGCGCCACGCGTTCGCAGCGCACCACCACCTGCTCATTCAGCGGGTAGTTCGGATCGTACACCCGGATGTCGTATCCGGCGGGGGTGGCCGTGTAGCCGCAGGCCAGCACCTGGTGGTTCTCCCAGAGCGGCGCATCCGGCCCGGCGTACACCAGCCCGATCGGCGCCGCCGGCACCCCGGAGTCGAACAGCGCCCGCAGTTGCTCGAACTCGGCCAGGGTGCGCTGCCATGTGCCGAGCGGCCCGTCCTCCGGCATGTTCCCCCAGCGGTGGAAGCGCAGCACCGGCTCGCCCAGCGGGCTGAAGGAGTCTACCTGCCGGCGGAACAGGTAGCGGTACAGCGCCGTCCGCCGGTCCGGCACGCTCTCCTGCTGCGGCACCCGCCGCCCGGCGAAGAAGAAGTCCGCGGCGGCGGCGGCCATGCCCCCGCACAGCCCGTAGCTGGCGGGGACGTTCGGCAGCAACGGCAGGGCCGGCACGGTGAAGGGCAGCGGGTAGCCGGCGAAGGAGTTGAGGAAGCGGAAGCCGTGCTCGGAAGGGGTGAAGCGCCCGCTCACCGGCGGCGGATCCGGCAGGCGGAACTCGCGCTGCCCGGCGGCGAGTGGGACGGTGTGGGTGCGCTCCTGGCCGCGGTGCGTGTAGCGGAACTGCAGGTAGGGCAGGAAGCGGTCGAGCGGGTCCGCGAAGGTGCGCGTGCGCTGCACCAGCGTCCAGTCGAACAGGCTGCGCGGCTCGGTGGTGGTGACGCTGACGGTGTCCGCCGCCAGCGCGCGCTCGTAGGTCACGCCGAAGGCGCCCTGCGCGTCCGAGAGGCCCTCGCTCAGTGTCAGGTCGTCGTCATCGCCGCGCAGGTCCCGGTCGAAGACGCGCACCCGCACGCCCGCCGCGGGCACGCCGTTGGCGTAGAGCACCTGCCCGCTAAATTGATCGGGCATAGATCCTCCTGAAGACAGTGGCTGCGCACACAATCCTGGTGGGGGATGTTTTTTGCGAGGGGAACCCCTCGCGCTCCCCGTTGCGAGGGAACGCCGCGCCCTCTATGGGTGCGCGCACGCGCGGTTGCGGTGCGAACCCCCTCGCGCTCCCCGTTGCGAGGGAACGCCGCGCCCGGCGCTTGTGGCACACCTCACTCCCCGGCCGCGCCCGGCGTGAGGCGCACCTCCTCGCCCCAGGCTAACTCGGCCTGCCGCCCGCCGGCGCTCACCGCCACCCGCCCGCCCTCCAGCGGCGCCAACACCACCTCCAGCGGTATCCTGCCCCAGTGGAGGAGCACCCGGTAGCTGCGGCCGGGGACGCGCCAGGCCGGCGGCAGGTTCGGGCGCAGCAGCAGGCCGCCCTCAGCCGGCGCGATTCCCGCCAGCGTGTGGAGCACCAGGTGGGTGGTGAAGGCGCCCCAGCCGTACCCCTCGCCGCCGCAGCGCCCGCCCGGCGGCCAGTACTCGCACGCCACGCCCGGGAGCGTCCGCTCCGGGTGCGCCTGGCGCGCGTCCCAGAAGCCATAGGCGCGCTCCACCACCGCCGCCGCCAACTCGGCCGCACGCTCGTGCAGCCCGGCGCGCCCGGCGGCCTCCACCGCCGTCCAGACGAACATCGGCCAGGTGAGCGCCTCGGGGTCCAGCGCCTGCAGCGCCGGGATGAGCGCTGCGGCGCGCTCCGCGGGTGCCAAGCCGAGCGCGAGCGGCGCGAGCAGCATCACGTCGTCCACATCGGTGGGCCGCCCGGCGCGCGCGTCGAAGTCGGCGTACCGCCCGCCGACGAAGGACGACCGACGAACGACGAACGCCTCCGGGATGCTTTCGCCGCTGTGTGCTCCTTCAGCGCCTATCGTCGGTCGTTGGTCGTTGGTCGTTGGTCGTTCGTCGCCCGTCCACAGCGCCTCCGTCCGCCCGGCGCACTCGCGCGCCAGATCCTCCCAGCGGGCGATGTCCGCGCTGCGCCCGAGCGCCTGCGCAAAGCCCGCCATTGCCGCGCAGGCGTGGGCGAAGGCCGCGTGCAGATCCACCGGGCGCACGTGGCACACCGGGTGCCCGCCGCCGAGCGGCTGCTCGCCGAAGCGCGGCGAGTCGTCCTGGCCAGACTCCCAGCTGCAGGCGTAGTGCAGCCAGCCTTCGGCGTCCCGGCGGCTGGCCAGCCACCAGTCCAGGTAGTCGGCCAGGTGCGGGTAGATCCGGTCGAGCCAAGCCCGATCCGGACGCAGCGCGGCGAGCCATTGCAGCACCAGCCAGGGGTAGCCCCAGGGCGGCGCGGTGCCACAGACCGTGCCGTCGGCGGCAACCATGTTGTAGCTGCCGTCCTCGCGGCTGCAGGGCACGTTCGGCTCGGGCGCGTCCAGGAAGGTGCCGAGCAGCAGGTCTTGGGCGGCACGAGCGTTGGCGTAGCTCAGCAGCAGGGCGTCGATGGCCGCCTCGGCCAGCACCATGCGCGGCGCCTGGATCTGCATGGCGTCCCACACGTGCCGGTAGATACCCACCGGCGCGCGAACCATCATGCGCACCGTCTCCAGGTCGTACACCAGGCCGCGCCGCCAGTGGTCCGGCCAGTCGCCGGCCAGGCGGGGGGCGCGCGCCCAGAACACCTCATCCTCGGCCACCTTGCGCTCGCGCTCGGCCTCGGCGGTGCGGCGGGCGGTGCGCAGGCGGTGCTGCGCCTGGCGCAGGGTGCGGCCGCGCGCGAGCACCACCTGGATCGTGCCGTCCACCGGGATCTGCAGGCCGAGCACGCCGTGGAGCGCCACCGTCTCGCCCATCCGGCCGGTCACGGCGCGGAAGCCCTCGGGAGGCAAACCAGGAGCGGTGGCAACGGCCCAGCGCGCGGCCTCGGCGACATCCGGCGTGACGCCCAAGTCCAGGGGCGGAGGCGAGACCCACAGGGCGAAGGCCTCACCATCCTCGAATCCCTGCAGCGCCAGCTCGCCCTCGGCGAGGCGGCCCACCAGGCCGGACTCGCCCCACTCGCCGTTGGCCGCGAGCAGGCGGGTGTACTCAAGTAGTACGGCGAGCCGGCGCGCGCCGCTCACCTCGAGCGCGGCGCACAGCGCGTGCTCGCCAGCCAGGAAGAACGTAGCCCGACAGCGCGCCGCGCCGCGGGCCAACTCGAAGGTGAAGACGTTGCAGGAGTGGTAGGGGCTCAGCGCGCGGGCGAAGTCCGCGATCTCCAGCGCGCCGTCGAGCGCCAGGCGGAAACCGGCGCGGTAGATCTCGCGCCGCCCGCCGTATATGCCGGCGTGGGCCGGGAAGTGCCAGCGGAAGCCGGCGCCCCAGGAGCGGAGCACGCCGCGCGGGCTCAGGTTGCGTGTGTGGGTCGGCGTGCCGAGGTAACCGTGGGGCGTATAGTCGTCGGCCGGGAAGGGCATAGCGGGCCTCGTGCGGTACGCGTGGCGGACGGGGGCAGTATAGCACGGCGGGCGGTGGTACAATGCACCCGCAGGTGAGCGGCGATAGGTGATGGGTGCTAGGGGTTGCTGAAGCTGAGCGCCTCTCTCCTAATGGCCCATCGCCTATGACCTATCACCTAAAGGAGCCTACGATGATACAGGTCGAACTGGCGCGGCAGCTCAAGCGCGCGGGGCTGGCCTGGCAGCCGTCCGAGCGCGACTGCTTCGCCATTCCGGACAGCCAGCTTGACGGGCAGGTGTTTGTGGTGAGCCAGCAGACCACGACGGTGGAGGTGCTGAAGGGCCGGCCGGCGCTGACCTTCCACGGCAGCAGCGAGTGGGCGCTGGACTACCTGTTCACCACGGACGCCGTCTGGCTGCCGAGCGAGACGCAGCTGCGCCAGGCGGTGGAGCGGCTGGCCGGCGAGGGTGCGGCGCTCACGCTGGAGCGCACGCCGCAGGGGTACCACTGCCGCGCCGGGCAGGGCCAGGCGTGGTGGGAGGGCGCGGGGGGCAGCGCGGAGGAGGCCTACGCGAACACCGTACTGGCGATCCTTCAGGCGAGAGACGGTGTTGAGCACTGAGGATCACTGAACTCAGCACTCAGAGCCTATCCGAACACCTCGGTGAGGTTTCAGGGGAGGGCGAAGCCCTC
This sequence comes from Roseiflexaceae bacterium, assembly GCA_035559635.1. Classification (GTDB taxonomy): domain Bacteria; phylum Chloroflexota; class Chloroflexia; order Chloroflexales; family Roseiflexaceae; genus CALJIC01. The sequence continues at coordinate 528 of DATMBA010000600.1, read as the reverse complement.
CCCTGAAACCTCACCCTATCCAGGTAATCCGGATAGGCACTTAGAGCCTATCCGCATACCGCGGGGAGAGGTCAGGGGAGGGCTTTGCCCTCCCCTGAAACCCCCACCCTATCCGGGTAATCCGGATAGGCACTTAGCACGTCCAGCTCTTCCGGCAGGCGCCGGTGATCGCGCGCAGCACGAAGAAGCCGATCAGCAGCGGCCAGAACAGCTTGCCGCCGCTGACGAGCAGCGCCAGGAAGCCGGCGAGCACCAGCAGCGGCAGCACGCGCGCGGGCCGCGTGAGCATCCCGCGCGCCAGCAGGCCCACCACGCCCACGGCCACCAGGATCATGGGTGCCAGGCGGGGCGCGAAGAGCAGCGCCAGCGCCCCGGCGGCCACCAGCAGGGGGGAGGTCTCCCAAGTGCTGCGTGCTGCGTGCTGCGTGCTGCGTGTTGTGCCGGAATGCTCAGCACGCAGCATTTTCAACTCAGCACTGGCATAGTCCCAGGCGGGGTTGAGGGATGCGAGCCAGCGGCCGCGAGCGC
>DATMBA010000599.1:0-10306 GCA_035559635.1 Roseiflexaceae bacterium | reverse complement strand
CCCAGCCGAAGTTCACCGCCCGCCGCACCACCCCGGCGTGCGCGTCGATCAGGCCCGGCGTGCAGACGCCGATCCCCAGCAGCGGGCTGCTGGCGCTCGCGATCAACTCATCGATCACCTGGCAGATCAAGGGCAGCACGCTCTCGGCGCTGCGGCGCGTGAGTGGGCGCCACGCCCGCCGCCGGATCTCGCCACGCAGGTTGATCGCCGCCCCGGCCAGTTCGCCGCTCCTCAGGTTGAGGCCGATCAGGTGCCGCGAGTCCTCGACCACGCTCAGGAGCACCGGCGTGCGCCCGCCGGTCGATGTGCCGGGGCCGACCTCGGCCACCAGGCCACGGTCGATCAGCTCGGTCACGACATCCGAGATCGTCGTGCGCGTTAGCTTCGTCAGCCGGGCGAGGTCGGCCCGGCTGACGAGGCTGTTGTCATAGATCGCCCGCAGGACGAGTGCGCTGTTATGGTTTCGTGTATGCTGGCGCGTGGCTTTGGCGTGCAGATGATCCACGTTGATCCCGCCGCATCTTCGAGTCGTGAGCACCACGACTCGGGCCAGTCGCAGGCGACGACCAGGGCCGTGAGGGGCTGGCACCTGCGGTGCAGTGCCAGAACACGGTACAAAGTCCAGTGAATTTACAAAGTGACGATAGCACACTGTGCTGCGCTTGTCAAGTGCGAGGAGCGAGAGCCAGGGCTACGTCAAAGTCCTCCGCTTCGCACCACACCCGGCCGCTGAAGCGGCGGGCTACCCCTTGCCAAGCCCGCCGACGCGGGCTGCCCTTCAGGCCGCGCAGGCGGCCTTCGTAGCAGTAGCCTGCGCGTGATACGCCGCCGAGGAGCCGGTTTCATTCTCAAAGTTTCGTTAGCACTACAACGAGATCTCGCTTGCCACAGAGGGCACGGAGGGCACGGAGACCGGAAGAGGGATGGCTCTACCTCTGGGTCCTCTGGGTCCTCTGTGGCGATAACCTCTCGCGAGCGTGTGGTAGAATAGGTCGCCGCATCGCTGGACCAGAGCTACGCCATGCGCCACCGCTCGCCGCTGCCGGAACCAACGCCAGCGCCCACCCCACCGCCCGGTGTGCTAGCCCTTACGCCGCCCACACTGCCCTCGGCCCCGTCGCCCACGCCGCCCAGCCAGGCCATCCGCAATCCACAGACCCGCCTCGGCGCGCTGTTCTTCTACTCGGCGCGCAACCGGGACCGGTACGCACGCGAGCTGGCCGATATGCGGGCCGCCGGCATCGACATCGTCCTGCCGGTCAGCCGGGGCGACCACCCGCATGCCTGGTTCCGCTACGACCGGCTTATCCGCGGCTTCTTCGAGCGCATCCCGCGCGCGATGTGGGCCACCGAGCACGGCCGCCCGCTGATCGTCGCCTACGCCGCGGCCTGCTGCCAGGACCTGCACCGGGCCGGCGGGCTGTGGGACGCCGTCAAAGACGCCTTCCGGCGCGACTTCGGCGTCGACTCGCCTATCGCCTCGCGTGGAAATGCACCAGGCAGGGCTTGTCCTCCCTGACCCCGTGCAGCATGAGGAGAACCACTCCATGCCGCCCTCAGCCCTCACCCACCTCGACTGCGCTATGTGCGGCGCGCGGTACGACCCGGAGCAGCTGGTCAATCTCTCGCCCTGCTGCGCCCGGCCACTGCTCGCCCGCTACGACCTCGGGCGGGCCGCGCAGACCCTCACCCGCGCGGCGCTCCAGGCGCGGCCGGCGGGCATGTGGCGCTACGCCGAGGTGCTCCCCGTGCGCGACAGGGCGATGGCCGTCGATCTGGGCGAGGGCTGGACGCCGCTGATCCACGCCCGCCGCCTCGGCGAACACATCGGCTGCCCGGCGACGTACGTCAAGGACGAGTCGCGCAACCCGAGTGGGAGTTTTAAGGCCCGCGGCATGGCGGTGGCGGTCAGCCGCGCCCGCGAGCTTGGCGCCCGCGTGCTGGCCGTGCCGAGCGCCGGCAACGCCGCCGCCGCGCTGAGCGCCTACGCCGCCGCGGCCGGCATCGAGGCCCACGTCTTCATGCCCGCCGACGCCCCGCACACCTTCCGCGCGGCCTGTGCGGCGCTCGGCGCCAGGGTGATGCTGGTGGACGGGCTGATCACCGACTGCGGCGCGCGGGTGCGCGAGGGCGCAGCGCGCGGCGCCTGGTTCGACCTCAGCACCCTCCGCGAGCCGTACCGCGTCGAGGGTAAGAAGACCATGGGCTACGAACTGGTCGAGCAGCTCGGCTGGCGGCTGCCGGACGTGATCATCTACCCGACCGGCGGCGGCACCGGGCTGGTGGGCATGTGGAAGGCGTTCGACGAGCTGGAGCGGCTTGGGCTGATCGGCCCGGCGCGCCCACGCATGGTGAGCGTCCAGGCCGAGGGGTGCGCGCCGATCGTACGGGCCTTCGAGTCCGGCGCGGAGCACGCGGACCCCTGGCAGGGCGCGGCTACACTGGCCGACGGGCTGCGGGTGCCGGCGGCGATCGGCGACTTCCTGATCCTGCGGGCGCTGCGCGCAAGTGGCGGCACGGCGTTGGCGGTGAGCGACGCGGCGATGCTGGCAGCGACGAAGCAGCTCGGCGCGCTGGCCGGCATCTTCACATCCCCCGAGGGCGGCGCCTGCCTTGCGGCGCAGGTGCGCCTCCTGGAGCAGGGCTGGCTCCGGCCGGACGAGACGGTGGTACTGTTCGCCACCGGCACCGGCCTCACGCACGCCCACCTGTGGGCCTAACCATATGCTGCCGCCTGCGCCCGACCTGGCACTTCGTTGCCCCCGCCGACATCCACTGGATGCTGGCCCTCACGGCGCCCCGCGTCCACGCGCTGAACGCCCTCCACTACCGCACGCTTGAGCTGGACCAACCTCTCCTGGCGCGCTGCCACGCGGCGCTGGCTGGCGCGCTGCGCGGGGGAAACCAGCTCACCCGTGAGGAGCTGTGGGCCGCCCTGGAGCGCGCCGGCATCGCCGTGGGGAGCGGGATGCGGCGCTGGCCGAGTTGGTGCGGCGCTACATCCACAGCCACGGGCCGGCCACCCCCCACGATTGCGCTTGGTGGTCCGGGCTGACGCTCGCCGACGTGCGGCGTGGCCTCGACATCGCCGGCGATCAGCTGGAGCACGTGGTGGTCGACGGCCGCAGCTACTGGTGCGCGCCGGGCCTCCCACCGCCACGCGACCCCGCGCCCTCGGCCTTCCTGCTGCCGAACTACGACGAGTACGCCAGCTACGATGGCTTCGGCGCCCTCCTCGACGCCACGCCCGCCGAGCGGCGGAGCTACCCGCATCTGATCGTGCTCGACGGCCAGGTCGCTGGAGTGTGGAAGCGCGCGCTCGCCAGGCAACGCATGGTAGAAGAACCCCACACCCCTGAACACACTGTCATCCCCCTGCCCCCGCGCGTTACCCCTTTTTCACCTGCCCCTGCTACACTCACGCCAGGTATCGTGAGCGCAGGAGGGCTTGCATGCATATTCTGCTCCTCACTCAGATCGTGCCCTTCCCGCCGGACAGCGGGCCGAAGATCAAGACCTACCACCTGCTGCGCTCCCTCGCCCAGCGCCACCGCGTCACGCTCGTCACCTTCACCCGCAACCGCAAGGAGGAGGACGCCGCCGCCGCGCTGCGCGAGATCTGCGCCGCGGTTCACACCGTGTACCTCCACCGCTCGCGCGGCCGGGACGCCCTCGCGCTCGGCTACAGCCTGCTCGGCGGCCGCCCCTGGCTCATGGAGCGCGATGACCTGCGTGCTATGCACCGTACGCTGGCCCGCCTGGTGCGCGCGGAGGCCGCGGCCGGCCGCCCGTTCGACTTGGTGCATGCCGACCAACTCAACATGGCGCAGTTCGCCGAGCGCCTGCCGCTGCCACGCCTGCTGGACCAACACAACGCGGTCTGGACGATCTTCCGCCGCATGGCGCTCCAGGCGCGCGGCCCCACCCGCCTGTTCCTCGAGCGCGAGTGGCGCCTGCTCAAGCGCTACGAGGGGCGTGTCTGCCGCGAGTTCGAGGCCGTGACCGCCGTGAGCCACGAGGACCGCCAGTTCCTCTTCGAGGCCATGGGCGGCGAGCGCGACATGCCGGTCATCCCGATCGCGATCGACGCCGAGGCCCAGCCGCTGGTCCCGCGCGAGCCTGGCGCCCGCGGCATCCTCAGCCTGGCCACCATGATGTGGCCGCCGAACGTGGACGGCGTGCTGTGGTACGCCCGCGAGATCCACCCGCTGGTGCGGCAGGCGGCCCCCGATTCACGCTTCTATGTGGTGGGCCAGCGGCCGGTGGCCGAGGTGCGCGCCCTGCCGGAGCGGGACCCGTCGATCGAGGTCACCGGCTACGTGCCGGATGCCACGCCCTACATCGCGCGCTCGGCCTGCCTGATCGTCCCGCTGCGCAGCGGCGGCGGGATGCGCGTCAAGATCCTGGAGGCGCTGGCGCGCGGCATCCCCGTGGTCTCCACCACCATCGGCTATGAGGGCATCGACCTGACGCCCGGCGAGCACCTGCTGGTGGCCGACACGCCGGCCGAGTTCGCCGCCGCGGTCACGCGGCTGCTCGGGGACCCGTCCTATGGCGCGCGGATCGCCGAGGCCGGCCGGCGGCGCTTGCTGGAGCGCTACGACTGGCGCGCCGTCTGCCCGGCGATGGACGCCGTGTACGCGCGGATGGTGCCCGGCGCATCCGCATCGTCCACCACCCCATTCGTGCCGGCCTAGGGCGCTCTCAGCGCGGCGGGGAGGCGCGGAGGGGCACAACCCCGCCACATCCACCTTATCCAACGGGATCTGTAGGAGCCTATGGCCCCGCAGCCCCGCAGTGGGGAGGGGTGGGGGCACAGCCCCGCCACATCCATCCCTAGCCAACGGGATTTGTAGGAGCCTGTGGCCCCCGCAGCCCCGCAGTGGGGAGGCGCGGAGGGGCTAAGCCCCGCCACATCCACCTTATCCAACGGGATCTGTAGGAGCCTATGGCCCCCGCAGCCCCGCCAGGAAAAAAATGAATATCTTGTTCGTCTCCGCCTACGTGCCCTCGCCGATTCGCGTGCGGCCCTACGGCTTCATCCGCGCGCTGGCCCGGCGTGGTCACAACATCACCCTGGTGTGCGGCGCAGCCCCCGGCGACGCCGAGGCGCTCGATGAGCTGCGCCGGGTGTGCGTGCGGGTGGCGCCGCTGCGCACGCGCCGCGCCGGGATGCTGCGCAACGCGCTGCGCGCCCTGCCTGGCCCCCTGCCGCTGCAGGCCGCGATCGACCTCTCGCCCGCCCTGCTCGAGGCCGTGCGGAACGAGGCCCGCGGCGGCCGCTACGACGTGGCCCACGTCGAGCACCTGCGCGCCTCGGCGCTGGACTACGCGCTGCTGCGCCTGCCGGCCGTGCTGGACTCGGTGGACTGCATCAGCCTGCTGTTCGAGCGCGCCCTGCGCGGCAGCCCCTCGCTCAAGAGCCGCGCCTTGGCCCTGCTAGACCTCGCCCGCACCCGCGCCTACGAGGCCACCTACCCGGACCGCTACGACCGTGTGGTGGTCTCATCGCCGGAGGACGCCTGGGCGCTGGCCCAGTTGAACATCGAGCGTTCCGCGTCGAACGCCGGCCCGGACGCCTCACCGTTCACCGTTCACCGTTCATCGTTCAACCCGATCGAGGTCGTTCCAAATGGGGTGGACCTGGACTACTTCGCGCCGCAGCCAGTGGAGCGCGCCGATGCGACGCTGGTGTTCAGCGGCAAGATGAGCTATCACGCCAACGAGGCCGCCGCGCTGTTTCTGGCGCGCGAGATCATGCCACTGGTGTGGCGGGTGCGGCCGGACGTGCGCCTGGTGATCGCCGGCAGTGGCCCCACCCGGCCAGTGCGCGCTCTGGCCGCCGACGCACGTGTGGAAGTCACCGGCTTCTTGCCCGACCTGCGGCCCGCCATCGCCAGCGCCGCGGTGGCCGTCTGTCCACTGCGCTACGGCGTGGGCATCCAGAACAAAGTGCTGGAGGCCATGGCGCTCGCCACGCCGGTGGTGGCCGCCCGACAGGTGGCGCGCAGCATCGCGGCCCGCGCGGGCGAGGACATGCTGTTCGCCGAGCGTCCGGAGGAGTACGCCCAGGCCATCCTCGCGCTGCTGGACAACCCGGCCGAGGCGGCGCGCATGGGCGCCGCCGGCCGGCGCTACGTCGAGCGGCGCCACAGCTGGGATGCCGCCGCCGCGCGCCTCGAGCAGATCTACCACGAGGCGATCGATTCGGTCTCTCCGCAGCGCCAGTCCCGTCTGGCGCCGGTGTAGCCAGGAGGCACAACCTGCCCCTGCCCACCGGCCAGGAGGATCGGAGAAGTTACCCTTCCGCATGCTCCAGCCGCGCGCGAGGGGCGCAGTCCTTCCGCATCCCTCAGTGGGTCAGCGGGGTGGGGCGCACTCCCCGCCACTTGCATCAGCGGCGCGGCGGGGCGTAGCCCCGCCGCCTCCAAATCTCAAAGGAATCTTTACCTCAGTAGCGGCGTGTGACAGTAACTGTCACACGCCGCTGCTATAGTGTGAAGGAGCACCGACGAGCAAAAGGATCCCCGGCCATGACGAACGAGCGTATCGGCCTGACGTGGTATGGCGGCCAGCCCGGCGACCTGTCGCGGCTCGGCCGCCTTGCGCTGCTGGTGCCCGAGGCGCCGCTGCTGCTCCTGCTCGGGGGCGGCTCGCTCGCGCTCGGCGGGTCGCCGCTGCTGGGGGCGCTCGCCCCCGTGCTGGCGCTGAGCTTCAGTGTGCGCGCCGTGGCACTGTTCCTCGCCCGCTGGCTGCTGCTGGCCGCGCGCTACCGAGACGCGGACGCGCTGGCGCGGGTGGCGCTGGCGATCCACCCCTGGTCGGCGGATGCGCTGGCGCTGCGAGGGGTGCTGGCGCTGGCGAGCGGCGAGCCGGCGGAGGCCGAGCGGCAGTTGCGCCGCTCCGCCAGGCTACTGCCCGGCCGGGCCGCCGTCTATGCAGCGCTGAGCGGCGCGCTGCTGGAGCTTGGGCGGCCCACCGAGGCGGCGGCCGCGGCGCGGCAGGCACTCGAGCTGAACGGTGGCTGCGCGGCGGCCTACTTGCACCTCGCCGAGGCCGAGCAGCACGGCGGCGCGCTCCCCTCGGCGGTCGAGGACTGGCTGCGCGCCGGGCTGGCCGCCGCGCCGGACCCAGAGACGGAGACCACGCTGCGCTGCGCGCTGGCGTGGCACCTGGTGGGCCAGGGACGCGGCGCCGAGGCCCGCCTGGCCACCGCCGGCGTCGAGGCCACGCTGCCGCGCTGCACCAAGGCCCACCAGTCCCACCTGCGGGTGCGCCTGTGCGAATTGCTTGTGGCCCAGGGCCAGACGGAGCGCGCCCGCGAGTTGCTGCGGGGAGCGGCCGGGTAGCGTGGTCCTTCTGTTATCGATCCTGTCTGCCGCGCCGCCGCGCCCACTCCTGCCAGAAATGCGGCCCGTTCTGCTCAAAGAGGTCGTAGTATTCCTCCGAGCCGATCGGCGGGCAGCTGAGGAGCGCATCGGAGAACACCTGCGGCGGCGTATATCCGTGATCCACCATGTAGTGCAGCATCAACGACGGCGCCACGTACATGACACCCTTGCCGGGGATGAAGAGGTTGGCGATGCCGAGCTGGATACGCTGCCCCTTGAACTCCATCCGCAGCCAGCTCCCCCCCCCAAACTGCCATCTGCCTTCTGGATCCTGGTCCCAGCGCTCATCGTCCGGGAAGCAGAACGAGCAGGAGTGCCCGCCGAGAAACACCCCCGGGACGTGCCGCCCCTGATTCACGAGAAACTCGGCGAAGCGGTCGATGACACGCGGGTCGGTCGTTCCGCGCGTGTAAGGGTACTTGCGCTCCAGCCACCCGACGGCGAGCAGCCGGTCGGATCGCTGCGGGAAGTATGTGCAGGTCTCCAGATCCGCGTACCAGGTCATACGATCCTCCATCTCACTGTACAGAGGTTCCGAGGGTCTGCGGCCCCCGAAAGGATCTTCGAAGGTTCATTTTGGAGAGGCGCAGCCCTTCCGCGCCTCTCCGCTCCGGTAGGGAGGCGAGACCATCGCGTAACTCCTATGCGGAAGTCACACTGGTTGCTCCTGCACGGACTGGCGCGCAGCGGCTGGCGTCCGGTGGTCATGCGCTCACCCCGCCCCGCAGCGCCGCGGCGTTGACGGCGAACTCGATCTGGAACGTGATCGGCTGCTCGCGCGTGTGGCACGGCGGCAGGCCGGTAAGCTCGTCGTGGAGTTGCTGGAGCAGCCTGCCCGGCGCGCCGCCGCTGGAGAAGATGGCGATCTCGGGCGCGAGCGACGGATGGAGCGTCACCTCCAGCAGCAGTGCGTACACCGCGGCGCTCGGGGCCAGGATGCGCTCCGTCCGCTCCGTCAGCAGGTTGATGTGATCCACCAGCTGCGGCGCCGTGATGTTCGCCGCCAGGATGCGCTCCTCGTCCAGCAGGATGATCCGCGTCCGGGTGACAGGCCCGGCATCCGCTGCGCTATCACCGTCAGCGGGAAGGTACAGCTGCATCGCAGCGTTCGAGCGGCGGGGTTGGCGGTCCGGGGTCATGTGAAAGCTCCTCTCGTGATATCGATTCCGGTCTTCCGCGTGGTCGAGTCCGGCTCGCCACATCCCTATATTCCCCCTCCAAAGCTTCCCTGCTACGGGAAACTCGGGGAGAGCGGATCCAAGGACGGGCAGCACCTGCCCCTGGACCCGCTCCCGTGCCGTACGATCAGCGATGCGGGTTCGGCTGCGGCTCGAAAATGTGCCAGCAGCCGTCGTCGATGAGAGTATAGAGGTCGTCATTAAAGATGCGAGCGGTCGGTGCGGCTACCGGAACGCCCAACCGGTTGGCAAGGCGCTGCGCGAAGCTATCCGTGCCTTTGCCGACCTCACACATCCGCAGGTAGACCGTCTGGCCGACGAAGCCGCGCTGGGCCTCGATGATGGTGGCGAGCTCCTCTACGGAACAGTGGACAGGGCCATCCTCGATCCACATCAGGGGGCCCTTCTCATCACCGTGAGAGCAGACCTCGAACCCCGCAAGCAACCCGAGCGGCTGGCGCCGCATCAGCACATCCAGGGCGGGGTGGACTTCGCCGAGGATAATGCGGTTCGCATAGAGAGTCTGGACGAAGATGGCGCGGAACAGTTGCGAAGCCATGGTGCGTCTCCTGAACAACGGAGAGCAGGGACGCACCATCAGCACGCGCCCCGAGCGGGACACCATGTGAAATGGTTGTCCCTGCTCAGGGCGAGGAGGAAGTTCAGTTGTGGCGGCGGGCGCCGGCGCGGGCCGGGCGCTCACCGTGCGTCAAGCGTGTCTTCAAGGCTGCCGGGCATGCGGCGAGGGAGGGTCAGGGAGGGCATACCCTCCTTGAAAACCGCGCTCACTCTCCGCAGGCTGGATCTGCAAGCAGCTACATGCTTCCAAAGAGAACATGCGACATAGGAGGGGCAGGGAGGGCGTGCCCTCCCTAAAAATCCCTCTCCGTATGACGCAGGCTTGGCCTGCAAGCATGTAGTCCATGGCGGCGGACGTCCGCCTATGGGTTGTGCAGGGCGTTCGCCCGCGAGAACGCGGCGCGCGCAGCGCAACAACAGACGCTTCAGCGTCCTAGGGAAAGGGCATAGCGGCTCCTCCTGTGTAGTTCAGAACAGACACGGGCAGTCGGAGCTGATCGCAGCGCGCCCGGGCGGGCGAACACGGCTGTGATCGGCCCGACGGGCGGAAGATCGCGCAAAGGTTGACGAAAAGCGATGGAAGACGGTGAACCGAAGACGAAGGACGAACAACATGGCTTGCGTTCAGCCGAGGCAGAACGAGCTCGTTGATTATTCGACGTCGGTCGCCAGTCGGGGGGCATACTGCGGGCGAAACGCCGCTGGACGAGAAGGTGCGGGCACGCGCCCGCACAAGGGTGATCTCCACTGGCCACAGGCGATGACGCACAAGGCCGGCGGAGCTATCGGGGGTATGGGCAGTGTGTGTGTGCAAGCGGCGAGTCTTCGCCGCCGGCTCCTCCGAGCCGGTGACGCGAGGCCGGCCGCGCCCGCTCGTCGTCGAGTTGAGGAGCGGCCGTGGCGGGCCTGGCGCCGGCGGCCCGGAATGTCCGACCGCCACGTGTAGCATACCCTGTGGCGCGAACCAAATCATTACCAGAATGTTGCAGTTTTTGGCGAGATATTCCCTTATGAGGTGGGATAAAATACAAAATATCTCTTGACAGATGATAAAAGAACACGCCGTGACGAGCATCGCTCGCCGCGGCGTGTCTCTCACGGGAGGGCACACCCCTCCCTGGCCCTCCCACCAAACCGAAAGGTGTGTGCGGAGCTACG
>DATMBA010000598.1:0-3987 GCA_035559635.1 Roseiflexaceae bacterium | reverse complement strand
CCGCGGTGAATGCGACTGTCGCGCTGGATGTGGGGGCGCAGCAGAGGCCTGAGTCCGGCGCGGCCGCGCCCGCCGCGCCACTGCAGTTCGAGGGCGACGCCCAGCAGATGGTGAGCGTCCCGGCCAACGGCACCGCGCTCGTGCGCTGGAACGTCTCCGTTCCGCTGGACGTGGGCGTGGCCGAGGCGGCGGCGCTGCGCATGCAGGTGAGCGGCGGCGGCCACAGCGACGCGCTGGAGGTGCGCCTGCCGGTCAGGCGCTTCCAGACCCCGGAGGTGGTGGCGAGCGCCGGCCAGGTGATCGACCAGGTGGTGGAGACGGTGCGCCTGCCGGCTGGGAAGTTCGCGGCGGGCGGGCGGCTGGACCTGGAGTTGGCGCCCTCGCTCACCGCCGGCGCGCTGCAGAGTGTGGCGGCGCTGGCGGCTCATCCGTACGACGGCGCCGAGCAGAGCGTGAGCAAGTTTCTGCCGGCCGCCGCGCTCCAGCGCGCCCTGCGCCAGGCCGGGCTGAGCGAGCCGCGGCTGGCCGCCAGCCTCAGCGAGCAGTTGCCGCGCTCCCTGCAGCGCCTGTACGCCTTGCAGCACCTGGACGGCGGTTGGGGCTGGTGGGAGGCCGACAGAAGCAACCCCCAGATCACCGCCTACGTTGTCCACGGCCTGATCGAGGCCCGCCGTGCAGGGTACGACGTGGACCAGGCGGTGCTCCAGCGGGCGCTTGGCTTCCTGGCAGCCAGCCTGGAAGCCGAATGCACCATGCAAAATGAAACAAGGGGCGCCACAGCGGCGAACAATGGCGCATTGTGCATGGTGCATTCCCGCGCCTACATCCTCTATGTCCTGGCAGAGGCCGGTAGGTTGGATCGGGGCCGCACCATCGCGCTGTTCGAGGAGCGGGCGAGGCTGGGGGTGGAGGAGCGCGCCTACCTGCTCATGACGCTGAAGATGGCCGGCGGTGAGGAGGCGCGCGTCAAGACTCTGGTGGCCGAGTTGATGGGCCACGCCATCCTCACGACCACCGAGGCCCACTGGGAGGAGCGGGAGATCGACTACTGGAGCATGGCGAGCAACACCCGCTCGACGGCCGTGGCCACGCTGGCGCTGCTGCGGGTGGACGGAGCAGCGCAGCCGTCGCCCGGTGGCACTGCGGCGCAGGCCGAGCCAGCGCGAGCGACCGCTTCGCCCCTCCTGGTTGGCGCCGTGCGCTACCTGATGGGCGGGCGCGACGCCGGGGAGTGGGGCAGCACCCAGGAGACGGCCTTCGCGGCGCTGGCGCTGGCCGAGTACATCGGCGCCAGCGGCGACCTGGAGGCCAGCTACACCTATCGGGCGGCGCTGGACGGCACGACCCTGCGCGAGACGGCTGTCACCCGTGAGAACCTGGGCGAGACCGCGCGCATCAGCGTGCCACTCAGCGATCTGAAGCCGGACGGCAGCCAGGTGACGCTGCAGCGCCAGGCGGCCGCCGGACAGAGCGGCCGGGGCCGGCTGTACTACACCCTGCGGCTGCGCAGCTACGAGGAGGCCGGCACGGTCCAGCCGCTGGACCGCGGCATCCAGGTGGCGCGCGAGTACGTGGCCGTGGCCTCCGGCACGCTCACCGCCACCGGGCAGGTCATCAGCGAGGCCAGGGTGGGCGACGTGGTGCAGGTGCGCCTGACGCTGCGCGTGCCGCAGGACATGCGCTACCTGACGGTGGAGGACTTCCTGCCGGCCGGGCTGGAGCCGCTGGACAGCAGCCTCAAGACTGTGAGCGCCGCCGCGCAGGCCCCCACGTTGGAAGAGGCCGGCGCCGAGTACCCGTACTGGTGGTACTGGAGCCGCAGCGAGGTGCGCGACGACCGGGTGGCGCTGTTCGCCGCCGACCTGCCGAAGGGCAGCTACACCTACACCTTCCTGGCGCGCGCCGTGGTGCCCGGCGCCTTCCAGGCCGCCCCGGCGCTGGCCTACCAGACCTACGCACCCGAGGTGTTCGGCAGGAGCGCGGGGAGCGTGTTCACTATTACCGGGCCGTGACCGGCCCCTGGCAGGAAGGGTGTCAGAGAGGGCCACGCCCTCCCCGACACCCTTCCTTCTCTTGGGATCTAAGAGCGTGTTTGAGACGCCTCCCGGCTGGGGGCGCGGGGCCTATGGCCCCCACAGAACATCTTGTTCGGAGGGGCTTCGCCCCTCCGCGCCTCCCCAGACGGTCAAGCTGGAGGCCGCGCAGCGAAACCATGTCTAAGAGCTTGTTTGAAACGCCTCCCGGCTGGGGGCGCGGGGGCCATAGGCCCTCTCACGCTCCCCTTTTCAACCAGGCTCTAAGGAGTTCACTATGGACCAGGAATACACTCGCCACACCTTCACCCTCATTCTGGACGTGCCCGGCGCGCTGGCGTCCGACCCGGGGCGCATGGCCGATGTGCTCAACGCCGCCGTGAGCCGCATCACCGAGTTGATCGACGACGACCCCAAGCTCCAGGCGCTGCTGCGCGGTCATGGTATCGAGCTTGGCTGGGAGGCCGGCAGCTGGGAGTCTTGATAGGCCGCATCCGCGGTGGGGGTGCGAGGGCCGCGGCCCTGCTGGTGGGGTGCGGGGAGGCGAGGCCTCCCCGGGCGCTTTGCCCAGAGGTTCCCCCACCGGTCTACGTTGACTGCTGGTGGGGTGCGGGGAGGCGAGGCCTCCCCGGGGGTGCGGGGGCCGCGGCCCCTGCGGAACTCCAGGAAATAACAAGTTATTGACATTCAACTTATCTGATGATATGATCGCCGCATCCTGAACCGCTCCCGAGCGACGAGACCGGCAGCAGATCCGCCCCACATACGCAGCACCAAGCGCCCGGCGTCCTAGTCCGGCGCGGCTGGCTCGTTGCGGCCTGGCAGCCATGCCCCCGGCGCGTGGCTGCCCCCGGCGATGGCGCGGCGCGGCCGGCGGCGCCGGGGTAGCCAGGCACCCACATGAGCGATGCCCGACCGCAGCGGCTGAGCCTCCCCCAGCAGTGCGCCGAGCGCATGAAGCAGCACGTGCTGCGCAACCGGCTCGGTCCGGGCGATCGGCTGCCGAGCGAGCACGAGTGGGTGGAGATGCTCGGCGTCAGCCGCCTGGTGGTGCGCGAGGCGCTGCAACTGCTGGCCGGGAGCGGCCTGATCGACGTCCAACAGGGGCGCGGCGCCTTCGTGCGCGCCGCCAGCGCCATCAGTGTCTTCGACCAGATCACCTTCGGCCTGGATCTCGAGCAACTTGGCTACGCCGATGTGCGCGAAGCGCGCGCCATGCTCGACCTCACAGTGGTCGAGCTGTGTATGTTGCGCGCCGGCGATGTGGAGCTGGCGGAGCTGGCGGTGCTGGTGGAGTTGATAGGCGCCGGCGAGGCGCGCGGCGAGCAGGTGGAGGAGTTGCACCGCGCCTTCCACTACCGGCTGCTGCGCGCCGCCGGCAACCCGTTGATCGAGCGGATCGGCACGGCGTTGCTGGACACCTTCTGGCGCATCGGCGACAGCCTGCCGGACCTGGTGCACCCCAGTGGCGAGCGGGGCAGCTACCGCCACTACGCCGGCCACCGCGCCCTGCTGGACGCGGTCAGGGGGCGCGACATCGCGGGGCTGCGCCAGGCGGTGGCGGCCCACCTGCCCATCCAGCCTGGCGCGCGCGCGGACTACCCATCGCTCCTCCCGCTGGAGGGGCGTGGGGAGGCTTGGCCTCCCCACCTATCTTCTGGCTTGGAGGCCGAAGGTCCCCGAACCCCCGATGGGGGGAGGGTTTAAGGGAGGGCTACGCCCTCCCTTAAACCCCACCTCTCGTCATGGTGGTGGACCAGGAGGGCAATCACCCGGGACGGGCTCGACGCGGCGTCCGCCGCCGAGAGATAGATGCTCTGGCAGCACGCGAAAGGACAGAACGCTATGGACGACCGGAAGAGGATGCTCTCGCGCCGCACCTTCCTGCGCGCCGCGGCCGCTGGCGCCGGCATGGCTGTGCTGGCCGCATGCGGCGGCGCCCCGGCCACCACCC
>DATMBA010000597.1:0-4021 GCA_035559635.1 Roseiflexaceae bacterium | reverse complement strand
ACCGCCGCCTTCCGCGACGACCGGGCGCGCAGCGACCGGGTGGTGGTGGACGTGGCGCTCCCCGCCGCGCCCGACGGCCAGGCGTTGGTGGCGTTCCTTACCTCGGGGGACGGCAGTGTCGCGCTCCCGCTTGGCCCGCTGGCTCCGGACGGCGCTGGCCGCGCGCGGCTCGCGTACAGCGCGCCGGACGGCCAGAACCTGGCCGGGCTGTACAGCCGCTTCGTGGTGACCAGCGCGCCGGCCGGCAGCGCGCCCGAGCGCCCCAGCGGCGCGCTGGTGTTCGAGGGCCGGCTGCCGCCCGGCGCGTTCAGCCACCTGGTGCGCCTGCTGGCCGACGGCCCGGGGTTGCCGGCCCGCCAGGGCTACGCCGCCGGTATGCGCGTCCAGACTGACGAGCTGCTGCGCCACGCGCGGCTGGTGGCCGCCTCCCAGACCGCCGGCGACCTGGCCGGGGTGAGAAGGCACGCTGAGCACGTCTACAACCTGCTGGCCGGCTCGCGCGACGGGCGCTTCGGCGACCTCGACGGCGATGGGCGCTCGCAGAACCCTGGCGACGGCTTCGGGCTGCTGCCCAACGGCGACCAGGCCGGCTATATCCAGGCGGTGGTCGAGGCCGCTGGCGCCGCGGCTCAGGCGGAGGACGCCACGCGCGCCATCCAGGTCCACGCCGGGCACGTCACCGTCTCGGCGGAGAACATGCTCGGCTGGGCCAGCGAGGCGCGCGACCTGGCGCTGCGCCTCACCCAGACGCCGGATGTGGCCACGGCTGCCGCGGACGCCGCCCGTCTGGTGGTGCTGGCGCAGCAGGTGCAGCGTGGCCTGGACGCCGACGGCGACGGCGAGATCGCGCCGGTGGCTGGCGAAGGCGGCGGTATCGTGGCTTACGAGCACGCGCAGTTTATGGCCGGCTTTGGGCTGTTTCCGCTGCCGTAGCGCCAGGGGCGGGCCAGGGAGGTCGAAGCCCTTCCGGGGCGTCACCTGTTTCTGCTGGCTGCGTGCGGCGCAGCCCCT
Organism: Roseiflexaceae bacterium; assembly: GCA_035559635.1. GTDB lineage: Bacteria > Chloroflexota > Chloroflexia > Chloroflexales > Roseiflexaceae > CALJIC01. The sequence goes on along the minus strand of DATMBA010000597.1, from coordinate 3,010 downwards.
GGCCTGAGCGAGCGGAGATTCAGCAGCGCTGGCGCATCGTACAGTGGTATGGAGGGGACAATGATACGGACTCCGCTCTGCGACCTGTTTGGCATCGAGGCGCCGGTCATCCAGGCCTCGTTCGGGCCGTGGTCCGCCCCCGGCCTGGCGGCGGCGGTCTCGAACGCCGGCGGGCTTGGGACGTTCGGCGCGGTGCTGTGGCAGCCGGAGCCGTTGCGCCAGGCCCTTGAGCGGCTGCGCGCGCTCACCGACCGGCCCTTCGCGGTGAACCACTCGCTGCGGCCGTTCAACGAGGAACTGTTCGCGCTCGCGCTCGAGTTCCGCCCCAGGGTGATCTCGCTCGCCCACGGCGACCCCGGCGACCTGCCGCGGCGCGCGCACGACGCCGGCGCGCTCTTCATGCACATGGTCACCACCGTGCGCCAGGCATACCAGGCGGCCGAGCGCGGCGCGGATGTGATCATCGCCCAAGGCGGCGAGGCGGCCGGGTTCGGCGGCGCGGTGAGCACGATGGTGCTGGTGCCGCAGGTGGTGGACGCGGTGCGCCCGCTGCCGGTGGTGGCCTCGGGCGGCATCGCAGATGGGCGTGGGCTGGCGGCGGCGCTGGCGCTCGGCGCGCAAGGCATCAACATCGGCACGCGCTTCCTGGCCTCCGCCGAGGCGTCTGTTGGCGACGATTGGAAGCTGGCGATCTTGGCGGCCGAGTCCGAGGACGCCGTGAAGGCCGAGTTCGCCGACGAGATCCTGCCCACCGCCGGCGAGTCGGGCTACCGCACGCTGCCGCGCGTGCTGCGCACCCCCTTTGTGGAGGAGTGGAACCGGCGGCGGCACGAGATCGGGGCCGAGGCGCCACGCCTGCGGGCGGAGGTGCTTGGTGCGCTGCACGAGGGCCGGCTGCACGAGTTGCTGCCCTTCACCGGGCAAACCGCCGGCATGATCCGTGAGGTGCTGCCGGCCGCCGAGATCATGCGCCGCATCCTGGCCGAGGCCGAGGTGGCGCTGGGTGCGGTGGCGGGCGCGGTGCACAAAGAGGCGAGCGGCAAGCGGCGATAGGGTGTATATCCCCTGCTTCTGCTCCCGCTCCTGCCGCAGCGGGGGCAACGGGCGCCGTGGCTGGTCTTCCCTCTCCCGCGCATAGGAGCGGCGGAGGGGTGAGGCCTTCTGCCGCCCATGCGCGCTCAACGAGACACGGAGGAGTCATATGTACGCCGACGAACCGTCTCGCGGTGACAGGCTCTCCGCCGGGCTGCGCACGCTGATCCTGCTCACCGCCGCGATCGACCTGGCCATCGGGCTGGCGTTCCTGTTCGGCCCGGAACTGAGCATCACGCTCTGGCCGACGCCGATCCCGCCCGCGCTGATGCGCTTCATCGGCGCGATCATCCTCGGCAATGGCGTGGGCGCCGTGGTGCTGGCGCGCCAGGGGACGTGGGAGGGCGCCCGCGTGCTGTTCACCGTTGCGATCGTCTACGGCGTCGCGGTGCTCGTCACCCTGCTCTACGACCTGCTGGCGCGCGGAGCGAACCCGCTCTTCTGGATCTACATCGCGCTCGACGCTGTGTTCCTGGCGCCGATCATTGCTATCTTCGTGTCACACGAGCGGCGCCGCGGGGCCAGGGGGCGCTCAGCGCCGGTCGCGGCGCAGGCCGGGCGCTGAGCATCCACAGTGAAAGGAGTCTCTCTTGATTGTACGCAGGCATCTTCTCTCGCTGAGCGTTATCGCCGCCATGGTGCTGGCCGCTTGTGGCGGCACGCCCGCGGCGCAACCCACCAACCCGCCTCAGCCGACGGCTGCGCCCGCGCCGCCCACCCCCACCTTCGAGCCGGTGGTGGACGCCGAGCCGACGGTGGGCGCGGAGCCGACGGCGGCGCCACCCACCGAGGCTCCGGCCGCGGCCGTCTCCGGGACGCTCGCCTGGCGCGACCAGATTCTCCGCAACGACGCGGTGGTGGTCTCGGTGGAGGGCCTGCCGCCCGCCAGCGGCGGCCAAGTGTACGCCGCGTGGCTGGCCGGCGCGGAGAGCAGCCTGCCGCTCGGCCCGCTCGCGGAGGCTGGCGGCGCGCTCGCGCTCACCTACGTCTCGCCCGCCGGCCAGAACCTGCTCGGCGCGTACGACACCGTCTACATCGCGCAGGCCGCGCCCGACGCCGCCGCGGTCGAGGAGGAGCAGATCGTCGCCAGCGGCGCGCTGCCGGCCAAGGCGCTGGTGCACGTGCGGCACGTGCTCGTGGGCATCGACGTCACGCCCGGCAAGCTCGGCTTCGCGCTCGGGCTGCGCCAGGAGGCGGACGAACTGCTGCGGCACGCCCAGTTCCTGCGCGACGCCCAGGTGGCCGGCGATCTGCGGCTGGTCAAGGTGCACGCCGAGCACATCGCCAACATCATCGAAGGGTCCGGCGCGCACGACCTGAACGGCGACGGCAAGGTGCAGAACCCCGGCGACGGCTTCGGCCTGCTGGAGAACGGTGGGCAGGACGGCTACATCAAGGGCATGGTGGACCACGCGCGCCTGGCCGCCGAGGCTGCCGACGCTAGCGAGCAGATCAAGACCCACGCCGGGCACGTGCAGATAGCGGGCGAGAACACCCGCGAGCGCGTCGAGCAGATCCATACGCTGGTGGAACAGATCGCCGCCGCGCCAGGTCTGGCGGAGACCGAGCGGGACGTGCTGACGGTGCTCGCGCTGGCGCAGCAGGCCATCCAGGGCGTGGACAAGAACCTGGACGAGCAGGTCGGGCCGGTGCCCGGCGAGGGCGGTGTGCTCACCGCCTACCAGCACGCCCAGCTTATGGCGGGCGTGCCGCTTGGCCCGCCGCCCGGCGAGGCGGCGAGCGTGCCCGCCCCGGCCCCGCCCGCCGCCGCCGGCCCGGTGGTGGTGGAGATGGGGGACAACACCTTCAGCCCGAACAAGATCACCGTGCCGGTGGGCGCGACGGTGATGTGGAAGGGGGTCGGCAGCCGGCCGCACACCGTCACCGCGGACGACAGTTCGTTCGACAGCGGCACGCT
>DATMBA010000596.1:0-2460 GCA_035559635.1 Roseiflexaceae bacterium | reverse complement strand
CGGCTATCCTCGGTGCGGTCCAGTAGCTGCACCATCTCCCGCGCGCGCACCTGGGCCAGCGCCGGCGCGTCGTCCGCCGGGGCCTGGCGGATGTCGCCGGAGGCGGCGACGATCCCGTTGAGCGTGGGAGTGGGTGGCAGCACCAGCGCGTCGCCCGGCGCGCCGATCCTGAGCGTGCGGCTGCCGATATCCTGGATGCGCAGCTGGATCTCCACCCCGAAGCGGCGGGCCGGACGGCTGGGCTGGAACCCTGACGCAGTCACTTGGATCTGGCGGATGTAGCCGTCGTCGCAGACCCAGGCGAGGTACTCGGCGCGTTCCAGCCGTAGTGCGCGCAGCTGCTGCTCCACCGAGCGGTCCCGCTCGCCGGTGATCGAGCGGCCGACGCCGATCAGCGCCGCGGACACCGCCGGGGCGCCGCCGCGGTACACCGCACAGCGCTTACTGTCGAGTTGCTCGAAGCGCAGGCGCCTCAGGCGGGCCGGGTCCACCTGGCCGGCGAGTCGGTCGAGGGCCGGGCGGATCTGCAGCGGCGGCTGGATCGGTGGGGGCCGCTTTCCCAGGTTGTACCAGCGCGTCTCGGTGGCGCCGGAGACGGGCAGCGGACCGAGGGCGTACGTCACGCCTCTGACCACCAGCAGCTCCAGGCCGCGCTGCCGATCCAGGCCGAGCGGAATGGCGTCCACCGTCCGGTAGTTCAGGCCGACGTCCTGGCCGACGAACACACCAGCGAACTCCTCCAGGGTCACGAGGTCGGCCGGCGGCGTGCGCGTCTGCGGGTCGGCCATCGTGCCACGGGCGCGCACGGTGAAGGTCAGGCGGTAGATGGTAAGCCCGGCGGTGCGCTCGCGGGCGGCGGCGAAGGGGTTGGCGCCCGCCTGGCCGGCGCTCTGGGCGGCCGCTGGGACGGACGGCAGCAGCAGCGCGCAGAGGAGGCAGAGGGCGAGGGTGCAGGAGAGGTAGAGCAGTGTGGTTCTCATAGTGCTCAGTGTACCACGGCTTCAGAGGGGTTCGGGAAAGCGAAGCCTTCCCGAACCGCTCCGCAGAGGATGGAGGAGGTGAGGGGCTGTACCCCTCACCCTCCCCGATTTTGACCTAGCCCTGCACTCTAAGAGCCTGTTTGAAAAGGGGAGTGTGAGGGGTTTCACCCCTCACACATCCCCCACCCGCCGCGCAGCGGCGGGTGGGGGAGATGCGGGGGCCTATGGCCCCCGCGCCCCCAGCCGGGAGGCTTTTCAAACAAGCGCTAACATACTTCTACTTTACACCGTGCGGCGAACCTGGTACAATACAGCACGTCGCGGGGATGATCGGTTTCGACAGGGAAGGATGCTGCAGGTTGCAAGCCGAGCCGCCCAGTCTCGTTAAAGGGGCAACGGCATAACTGCCAACACCAACAACCGCGTTGTCGCCTTCAAGCCGGCGATGGCGCTCGCTGCCTAATTAACTAGGGAGCGCGCTCGCCCTCCCTCACCCCGACGGGGAGGGGCCGAGCGTCAGCAGTCGGGGTGCTCCCGGCTCACACCCGCTAGGCCGGGCTAAGACAAGCGGGATGGCTCAAAGGCCGCTCTGTTCGCCGTGCGGCCGCGAGCGACAGCAAACGACGAACTATGCTTGTAGACGCCTTCAGCTAACTTTTCTGGACGGGGGTTCGACTCCCCCCATCTCCACCAACCTCATCACACAGATGCCCGGGCGAATAACTTCGCCCGGGCATCTGTGTAAAGGGGCTATTGGAGGGGCATAGCCCTCCAAACCGCCCCATCTCCACACCATCACCCGCCGGCGAAACTCTTGACAAACATACGCGAAGTCGCGTATCCTGGCGCATGATACGATGCCAAGGCGTATTGCGGGGCGCCGCACGGCCGCGGCGCCCGCAGAGGAGGCACGCCATGCGAGCCGGATGGCTCTCCACCCTGTGGGTCTGCTGTGTTCTCGCCGGGGCGCTGTTGGTGGGCGGGCGCATGGCGGCGCCGGCGCGCGCGGCCACCGAGGCGCTCTACGTCCCGGCCACCGGCCATTATATGCGCGGCGTCTTCCGGGACTTCTGGGAGAAGCACGGCGGCCTGGCCAACTTCGGCTACCCGATCACCGAGGAGTACGTCGAGCCGGGCACGGGGCGCATCCTGCAGTACTTCGAGCGCGCCCGCTTCGAGCGCGCTCTGCCCAGCTCCACCACCGTGCAGCTCGGCCTGCTGGGGCGCGAGGTGTTGGGGGAGCGCCCCTTCCCGCCGGCCGAGCGCGCTCAGCAGCACCCGCTGCCCCGCCGGCTGGTCCGGGTGGTACTCGAAGCGCGCGCGCTCGAAATACTGCACCGTGCGCACCACGCCGTCGTCGGTGGCCTCGGTGATCTCGCCGCTCAGCGGCAGGCCGAAGATCGCCAGCCCACCGCGTCCCTCCCAGATCTCCTTGAAGCCGTACTGGACGATCTGCCCCGTCTGTGGGAAGTAGCGGCGG
>DATMBA010000595.1:0-3194 GCA_035559635.1 Roseiflexaceae bacterium | reverse complement strand
TGACGCCGGCAGCGGAGCGGATGCCAGCCGAGAGGGAGCGGATAGGCAGATAGGGGATAGGGAGCGGAGCACGCAGATAGCGGATGGCAGGGCAGCGTATTACGGAGCAGAGGATGGCGATCGCACATATCCGCTTCCTATCCGCTGTCCCGCTGTCTCGGGTGTGACGAACGTTCCTGCGCGCCGACCACGCCCGGCGGGTCAACCTGCGGGCTATCGCTTGCCAAGCCCGCCTGCGCGGGCTGGGTCGAAGGCCGCGCAGGCGGCCTTCGGAATGGATAGCCCGCCGGGCCCAGAAGGCACCCCACGGGCCGGGCGTGGTGCCGCGCCCAGGATGCATAAGCCCTACGCCGGGACGCCTCACACCTTGCCGCACGCCCATGCGTCTGCTATACTAACGGGCACGCACGCCCTGCTGAACACCACCGCGCCTGCGGCGGAAGGAGCGGACCCATGGCCCGGCTGGCGGTCGAGATCAACGGCGAGGAGCAGACCTTCCGGCTCACCGAGCGCGGGCTGCACATCGGCCGCGCCCTCGAGAACGACATCGTCCTCAACCACGCCATCGTCTCCCGCCGCCATGCCGAGGTACAGCTGCGTGGCCGAGAGGCCTGGGTGGTGGATCTGGGCAGCCGCAACGGCATCTCCGTCAACCGCCTGCGCGTCAAAGAGGTCCGGCTCAACGACGGCGACGTGATCCAGGTCGGCCCGTTCGAGATCCGCTTCGAGGACCGCGCCGCGCAGAGCGTGGTGCTGGACGACAACAAGTACTTCCCGCTGGCCGCCGAGGCGAAGGAGGTCACCTCCGGCGAACTGCCCGAGCTGGTGCTCGACCTCAAGGAGTTCTACCGCATCAGCCGCCGCCTCAACAGCCTGGTCGGCCTGCGCGAGTTGCTGGACGCCGTGATGGAGGAGGTGCTGCGGGTGGTGCCGGCCCAGCGCGGCATCCTGATGCTGTTCAAGGGATCCGAGCTGGTGCCGATGGTGATCTACCCGCCCACCCAGGGGGACGTGGCGATCAGCTCGACGATCGCGAGGCGCGCGCTGGAGGGGCACGAGGCGGTGCTCACGCGCGACGCCCGGCTGGACTTCGGCGGCTCGCAGAGCATCATCAGCGCCAACATCCGCTCGGCGATCTGTGTGCCGCTGCTCAGCGAGGGCAAGGCGATCGGCCTGATCAATGTGGACTCGCCCGGGCGCGACCAGTTCGGCGAGCGCGAGCGGGATCTGCTCGCGGCGGTGGCCAACCAGGCGGCGCTCAACATCGAGCGCGCCCGCCTCACCGAGCAGCTGCGGGCCCAGGAGCAGCAGCGCCAACTCTTCGAGCGCTTCCTCTCGCCCAACGTCGCCCACGACGTCGCCAGCTACTTCTCCGAACACGGCAGGCTGCGCGAGCCGCAGGAATGCACCGTCACCGTGCTGTTCGCGGATGTCAAGGGCTTCTCCAGCATGTCCGAGCGGCTCTCGCCGCGCGAGGTGCAGGACCTGCTCAACGAGTACCTGCACGAGATGACCGAGGTGATCTTCCGCCACAACGGCACGCTGGATAAGTACATCGGCGATGGGATCATGGCGCTCTTCGGCACGCCGCAGATCGCCGAGCAGCTCCCCCCACAGGCCTACGCCGTCCGCGCGGTGGATGCGGCGCTCGGCATGATCGAGGCCCACCGCCGCCTGGTGGAGAAGCTGGACCCCTCCAAGGCGTTCGACTTCCGCATCGGCATCAACACCGGGCCGGTGTACGCCGGGTTCTTCGGCACCCGCCAGCGTCTGGAGTACACCGTGATCGGCGATACCGTTAACACCGCCGCCCGGCTGGAGGGGAAGGCCGAGCTGAACACGGTGCTGATCTCCGAGGCCACCCGCCTGGCGATCGGGGACACCTTCCAGGTGCAGGAGATGGGGAACTTCCAGCTCAAGGGCAAGGCCCAGCTCGTGCGCACCTTTAAGGTTCTCGGGCGCGCCAAGCACGCCACCGGAACCCTTTAACGATTGTAAATTGTAGATGGCAGATCGACCGCGGGCTGCCATCGGCAATCGGCAATCTGCAATAACCTATGCCAACCGTCGTCGGTATTCGCTTCAAAGACTCCGGCAAGACCTACTACTTCGACCCTGGCGGCCTCGGGGAGCTCGAGCAGGGCGACCACGTGATCGTGGATACGGTGCGCGGCCCGGAGCTGGCCAAGGTGGCCTACCCGCCGCGTGAGATCCTGGCGGACGAGGTTGTCGGCGAGCTCAAGCCGGTGCTGCGCCGCGCCGAGCCGGCCGACTTCGAGCGTATGCGGCTGCTCAACGCCCGCCACGACGAGGTGATGGCCCGCTGCGCCGAGAAGATCGGCGACCATGGCCTGCCTATGCGGCTCGTCAAGGCCGAGTACAGCTTCGACGGCTCGCGCCTGACGTTCTACTTCACCGCCGAGAAGCGGGTGGACTTCCGCATGCTGGTGCGAGACCTGGCGCGCACCTTCCGCACGCGCATCGAGCTGCGGCAGATCGGCCCGCGCGACGAGGCCAAGCTGCTGGGCGGCATCGGGCCCTGCGGCCGCCTGCTCTGCTGCGCCACCTTCCTGCCGGACTACGCCCGCGTCTCGATCAAGATGGCCAAGGACCAGGACCTGCCGCTCAACCCGACGAAGATCAGCGGGGTGTGCGGCCGCCTGCTCTGCTGCCTCTCCTACGAGCACGACCAGTACGTCCAGGCGAAGGCCGCGCTGCCGAAGAAGGGCGCCTGGGTGCAGACGCCCGAGGGCCCCGGCGAGGTGGTGGCGGTCAACGTGCTCAAGGAGACGGTGACGGTGGCGCTGGCCGGCACGGGCGTGCTCGAGGAGTTCTCGCCCTCCCAGATCGGCGAGGCCACCGAGCGCGTGGCGGCCCTGGCGCGCGGCCGCACCGAGGAGGGGGTGACGCCCGCCGCCCGCGGCAACCTGCTGCGGATGCTGGAGGACGAGCGGCCGGGGCGCCAGGAGCGGCGCGCCGAGCGCCAGGCCCGACCGCAGAAGCCGGCCGGGGAGCGCCGCCTGCTGCGCGAGGAGATCGACAACCCGGAGGTGCTGGACGCGCTGGCGATGCTCGAGGAGGGCCTCGAGGACTACGAGGCGCCGGCCGGGCCCCACCCGCGCCGCGGCGGTCCAGCAGGTGCCCGTCAGGCCGAGGAGACCAGCGCCGGCCATCCACCGCGCCGCCAGCCACAG
>DATMBA010000594.1:0-4099 GCA_035559635.1 Roseiflexaceae bacterium | reverse complement strand
CGCCCGCCAGTGCAGGCGCTGCATCAACCGGCGGATCTGCTCCAGCTCATCGGGCGTCATAGCAGAGAAATCCTTGCGCTGCAGCAGTTCGGCGGCGCTGGCCGTGCCGGACTTGTCGGCCACGTCCACCTCCGGGGCGTTCACACGGGCGCGGGCGGCCATGAACGCAACGAGGAACGGCTCGGCGTGGCGCGCGGCCCGTGGCGCGGGCGGCATGCGGCGGCGCGGCGCAGCGGGTTGGCGGGCCGCGCCGCGCCAGAAGATGTTGAAGATCGTCTCGAACAGGCGCAGATGCTCGTGGCGGCGCACCAGCAGGCAGCGCGCGGCGTAGAAGACCTGCTCGCGCGAGGAGATGTCCACCCACTCCAGGGCCCGCACGAACTCCAGCGCCTGGTCGAACCCCACCGGCACCCCGGCCGCGCGCAGCAGCCGCACGAAGAGCAGGCAGTTTGTGAGGAAGGGGTTGTCCAAGGCTCGCACCCCTGCCCCTCTCCCGTGCGCGGGCGAGGGGAGACCAGCCCGAAACCGTGATCTCCCTCTCCTGCCGCAGCGGGAGAGGGGGTGAGGGGTGAGGGCCTACGCCCCCGCCTCCTCCAGCAGCGTCTCGACGAGCGGACCGCGCAGCTTGTCCACATCGTCCTGGTACTTCAGAATGATGCCGAGCGTGGCGCGCACCACCTCGGGGCGCAGTTCCTGGGCGCCGAGGTGCTGCAGCGCCTCGGCCCAGTCCAGCGTCTCGGCGACGCCGGGATGTTTGGCCAGGTCCTGGCGGCGCACCGCCTGGACGAAGCCCACCACCTGGGCGGCCAGGTGGTCGGCGAGGCCCGGCGCCTTGCGGCGGACGATCTCGATCTCCTTCTCACGCGTCGGGTAGTCGATCCAGTGGTAGACGCAGCGCCGCTTGAGCGCGTCGTGCAACTCGCGGGTGCGGTTGGAGGTGATGACCACCAGCGGGCGGTGGCGGGCCTTCAGCGTACCAAGCTCGGGGATGGTGATCTGGAAGTCGGAGAGCAACTCGAGCAGGAAACTCTCGAACTCCTCGTCGGCGCGGTCCAGTTCGTCGATCAGCAGCACCGGCGCCTTCTCGTTGGCCCGATCGATCGCCTGGAGCAGCGGGCGCCTGAGCAGGAAGGCCTCAGTGTAGATATCCTGTGTCAGCAGGCCATCGCCGGCGGGCTGTTGGCGGCGGGCCTGGATCTCAAGCAGTTGGCGCGGGTAGTTCCACTCATAGACCGCCTGGCTGATGTCGATCCCCTCGTAGCACTGCAGGCGGATGAGCGGCGTATCGAAGACCCGGCTGAGCACCTTGGCGACCTCGGTCTTACCGACGCCCGGCTCGCCCTCCAGCAGGAGTGCCTTGCCCATCTTAAGCGCCAGGAACAGGCTGGTGCACAGGCCGACATCGGCGACGTACGCCTCGCGGGCCAGGGCTTGCGCAGTGGCGTCGATCGAGGAGAGCACCATCGCTTCGCTCGCTCCGAATGGCTCAGGGGTGGACGCAGGAAGTGTAGCGCAGCGGCGGGGGGTTGTCAAACGAGGGTGGAAGGGGGCATACGATAGGCCGAGCGATGCGCAGCGTGGGCGTCGGGCGAGCCACCTCCTGACATCGATCTTCAGCCCTCAGCCCTACCGCCTATGCCGCACGTACACCGGCGCCGGGCCGAGATCCAGCTCGATCCGGCCGGCGACGGCCGCCACGCTGCGCTCCGTACCGTCGCGGCTCACGACGAGCGCGCTGAGGGCGGCGGTCTCGATGCTGGCGCGCACCGGGGTGGGTGCCCAGAGCACGTCGAGCGCTTCGCCGCCGCGCTGGAGCTGCATGTCGTATGCCTCTGGACCGCTGAGCGCCACCAGGTCGTCCACGACGATCGTCCCGCGGCCGGCGAAGGTGTCGGGCGCATCGTCCAGCACGATCGCCTCGAGGCGCGCCGGGAAATCCAGCCGGCCGTCCCCCCCCTCGCTGATGCGGTCCCACGGTGCCACGGCCCCGCCCACCTGCGCCTGGAGCAGGCGCCAGCCGGGCGGCCCCACCGCGCCGAGCGCGTATTGCAGCACCTCCCCCTCGCGGTCGCGCAGCCAGAGCTTGAGCGCGTTGCCCGAGCCGTCGCCGTAGACCCACAGGCCCACGGCGTAGGGCTGGCCGGGGATGGGCGCCGGGCGCTCGCGCCGGAACACCAGGTACTCGTTCGCAGCACTGGGGAAGCTGTAGCTGATCTGCGCCGCCGCGCGCCCGCCGTGCTGCAGCGCCTCGGTGGGCGCCATGGTGCCGTAGGGCTGGTCGCCGCGTCGCCAGGCGCCGAACTGCTCGAAGTCCAGCACCGTGGTGCGCCGGAACAGGTCGCGCACGCCGGCGAGCGACGCGCCACCCAACTGGCGGCTCAGCGTGCGGAAGGCGTGGTAGGCCGGCTTGAGCTGCGTGTAGTCGCCGTAGCCGCCGCCGAGCGCCACCAACCCGTAGGGGTTGCCGGGGTCATCCTTGAGGGTGTACCAGAAGATACGTTCGACGCCGGCCTGCCACAGCAGCAGCGTGGCGCGCACCAGGAAGTCGGCCTGGGCCTGCTCGTCCACCACCCCCTGCGGGTCACGGTCACCCGGGCCGCTGGACCAGCCGACCTCGGTAGCCCAGATTGGCTTCTGGCCGTACTGGGCCGCCACGGCCCGCGGGCCATCGGCGGCGGCGGCGATATTGCCGGCCTCGGGGGAGGATGGGCTGACGTACGGGTGGATGGCGAGGATGTCGAAGCTGCCCCAGGCGCCCTGTTCGGCCACCCGGCGCAGGAAGTGGGTGTCGTTGGGGTTGACGCCACCGAGCAGCACCTTCGCCTGCGGGTCCACGCGGCGGACGGCGGCGGCGGCCCACTGCAGCAGGTGGGCGTAGGCCTGCGGATCTGGCGCGGGCCGCCAGAACAGCGGGTTGTCCGGCTCGTTCCAGATCTCCCAGTGGTGGACGTAGCGGCCGTAGCGGCCGACCACCGCCTCAGCGAAGGCCGCGAAGCGCTGCGGGTCGGGTGCGTAGAACGAGACGCCGGCGGGCGCGTCGCCAGGCTCGGGCGTGGCCCAGCCGGGCGGGTGGCCAAGCACGCCGACGATAGTGATCTCGCGGCGAATCAACTCGCGCATGGCCGCGTCGGTGGCCGTCCAGTCCCAGGTGTCGGGGTCCGGCTGGATGCGGAACCAGTGGATGTCCTCGCGCGCCCAGCCGGCACCGGACTGCGCCACGATCTCGGCGGGCACGTGCACGCTGGCCGGGTCGAAGTAGCGGGTGGCGAGATGGGTGTTGATGCCGAAGGGGGCGTCGTCCAGCGGCGCGACCGCGTGGCCCGGCGCGGCGGGAGCGGGCGGCGGCGCGGCCGTGAGCCACACGGCGAGGACGCACAGGATGAGCAGGATGGGCGAGAGGCGTGTGGTCACAGGATTGAAGGTTGAAGATTGAAGATTACGGATTACGCATCCCGCATTCGGATTATAGCATCACCGCTGGATGACGATGAACATGCCGGTGTTCCCCATCCCCAGCACCGCTCCGCCGTCCTGTTGCGCCACTGGGGGTGGGGCGGCGTAGCGGCCGGGGCGGGAGGCGCGCACCAGGTAGCTGTGCTCATAGACGCCCGGCACAAGCAGCGTGCTGGCGAGCACCAGATGGTCGTCGCGGGGTGCGACGTGCTCGAATCCGCCGCGCCCCGCGTCGATCAGCGTCGCGCCGGCCGGCAGCGGCTCCTCCAACTGCACGAACACGCGCGCGCCGCCGGTGACGAGCGTCAGGCGCACGCGCACCAGCTGCCCGGCCCGCAGCGCATCGGGGTCGAGTGGCCGGCCGCTCAGCGGGTCGAGGTACTCGCGTAACAGCGCCACATCGCCCGCGCCTGGCGCAGCTGCCTGCGACGGCGGTGTGAGGCGGTAGGAGAGGAGCACCTGCCCGGCGGCTGTGGCGGTCAGTTCGTGCGCGGGCCGGGGATCCAGCGGCGCGGCCACCATGTGCACCTGCGCGTCGCCGGGGCCTGTGGCCAGCAGCCGTGCACCATCGAGCAGAACGGTGTAGGGGGGTGGGTCCTCCGGGAGCGCCGGCGCGAGTGCCGCCACGGCGCGGGCGCTGTCGTAG
>DATMBA010000593.1:0-3194 GCA_035559635.1 Roseiflexaceae bacterium | reverse complement strand
GCCCGCGCAGCAGCCCGCGGCCACCGAGGCCCCCGCCGCCGAACCCACCGCCGCGCCGGCCGCCGAGGGGCCGACCCCCACGCCGGTGGTCGAGTTCGCCTCCGAGCCGCAGCCCGGCCAGAAGGTGCTGGTCTGGATGGTCCGCACCGGCCTGACCGAGAACCGCTGGGAGAAGGAAGTGGTGATCCCGGCCTACCAGAAGGCCGCCCCCGATGTGTTCATCAAGGTGCTCAACATCGTCCAGGATGACATCGCTGTCAAGCGCGAGGCGATGATCGCCGCCAAGGAGCCGCTCCACGTCTGGTCACCCAACTGGGGCGGTGACGGCTTCGCCAGCGACCGCTTCCGCGGCCTGCTGACGGATATGACGCCGCTGATCGAGCGCGATAACTGGGATACCTCGGACTTCATCCCCTCGGTGTTCAAGATCTACAACATTGAGGGCAAGCAGTACGGCATCCCGTTCCTCACCACCGGCAGCTACGTGTACTACAACATGAAGCTGTTCGACGAGGCTGGTGTGCCCTACCCGCCGAGCGACTGGAACGATAAGTCCTGGACCTGGGATAAGTTCCTCGAGACCGCCAAGAAGCTCACCAAGAACTACGACGACGTGAACACGGCGGTCTACGGCGGCGTGAACGGCCTGTGGCCGCCCTTCGACAGCATCCCCATGATGTGGGGCAAGGACCCGTTCACCCCCGAGGCGCTGCAGAAGGGCTTCTCGGATCCGGTGAAGATCACGGACGAGACCACGGTCCAGGCGTTCCAGAACATCCACGACCTGGTGTACGTCCACAAGGTGGCGCCGGATCAGGCGGCTTCGCAGGCGCTGGATCAACTGGGTGGTGCGTTCCTCTCCGGCCGCGTGGCGATGTTCATGACCGGCGGCTGGGGCCACTGGAACTATAAGGACGCTATCGACGACCCGAACGGCTTCTGCTGGGGCGCGGCGCCCCTCCCGTGGGGCACGCCGGACGCCAACGTGCGCGCCACGATCTTCACCGACCCGTGGGCGATCACGGCCGGCATGGACCAGGAGAACACCGACCTGGCATGGAACTTCGTGAAGTTCCTGGCCTCGGCCGAGCAGCAGAAGGCCTACACTGAGGCCACCGGCACGCCGCCGGTGCGCCAGAGCCTGCTGGATGTCTACTACAAGCAGTACGAGAAGTGTGTCCCGGCGGAGAAGACCAAGGAGTCCTTCCAGGGCGCCTTCGATCACGGCCGCGAGTCCTCGAACCACCTGCTGGTGAAGTTCGATGAGTTGAGCCAGACGTGGGATAACCTGCTTGGGCCGTTCTGGAGCGACCCGGAGGGCAAGGCGGCCGATGTGCTGCCGCAGATCGAGGCGGACGTCAACGCCGCGCTGCAGCGCATCCGCGAGGAGGCCGGGCAGTAGCGGTGGGACAGCGGATAGGAAGCGGATAAGCGGATAAGCGGATCGGACGGGTTGGGACGTGGGGTGGTTGTGCGCTCGCGCGCAGCCACCCCACGGTGCGGCTATCCCCCCTCCTGCGCTAGAATCGCTCCTTTGGCAGCGCTCCCGGCAGGACGTAGGAAACGAGTATCTTGATGCGTTTCTCCCGGCTCTTCGGCTATGTGCTCGGCCTCTTCTTCCTCACCGGTCTGAGCGGCCTGGTCTACGAGGTTGCCTGGTTCCGCCTGCTGAGCCTGACGCTCGGCGTGAGCGTGTACGCCGCCAGCGCGGTGCTCACCGCGTTCATGGGGGGCCTGGCGCTCGGGAGTTGGGCCTTCGGGCGGATTGCAGATGACCGATTGCAGATTGTAGATGGGCAGACTCAGCGTGGCGGACATACCTCAGCCGCCGAAGCGATCAGGACGCCTCATCGAGCATCTCCCCTGGCGCTGTTCGCCCTGCTGCAGCTCGGCGTCGGGGTGTACGCGCTGCTGACGCCGGCGCTCTTCGCGCAGCTCACCGGCGCGTATGTGTGGGCCTACCGGCAGTTTCAGCCGGGGGAGGGCGCGTTCATGGCGCTGCGGGTGGCCCTGGCGACGCTGGCGCTGCTCCCGCCCACCTTCCTGATGGGCGGTACGCTCCCGGCGCTCAGCCGCCTGCTGGCCGGGCATGCCCACGGGCGCGGCCGGGAGCTCGGCGCGCTCTACGCCGTCAACACGGTCGGCGGTGTGGTGGGCGCGCTGGCCGCCGGGGTGTTTCTGATCGCGCTGATCGGGACGAGCGCAACGCTCTTCCTCGCGGGGGTGATCGATCTGGCGGTGGCGGCGGCGGCGCTCGCGCTGAGCCGGTGGGGGGTGATCGAGGAGCGAGGAGCGAGGAGCGAGGAGCGAGGAGCGAGGACCGACAGCCAGCGACCCAGGAAGCGGGGTGGAACTGGGAAGCGTGCCGATCAACTGGAGGCCGGCGCTGGTCCTTCGTCGTCGGTCGGTCGTCCGGGCCGCAGGAGCGGCGGCCGTGCGCTGGTGGTGCCGGGCGGGCGCGGGGCGGCGGCGCTGGCGGTGGTGCCGGAGGCCGAGCGCGTTGAGCCGCGCCCGCTGCTGCGGCTCGCCCCGGCGCAGGTGGCGCTCGGGGGCTTCGCGCTCTCCGGCTTCGCCTCGCTCGGCTACCAGGTGGTCTGGACGCGCCTGCTGGCGATCTTCAGCCTGAACGCGGTCTACTCGTTCACCATCATGCTCGCCACGTTCCTGGCCGGGCTGGCGCTCGGCAGCGCGCTGGCCGCCCCGCGGGCCGACCGCGCTGCGCGGCCGCTGGCGCTGTTCGGCTGGCTGCAGGTGGCGGTGGGGCTGTGCGGCGTGCTGGTGCTGTACGTCTTCGCGCGCATGCCCACGCTGCTGGAGCTGTTCACCGGGCCGGATACCTTCGCCGCCAGCCTGTGGGCCGAGTTCTTCGCTGCCGCCGTCACCATGCTGGTGCCCACGCTGCTGCTGGGCGCGATGTTCCCGCTGGCGGCCAGGATCTACATCGCGGACGGAGAACCGCAGACCGATGACCGACGACCGACGACCGACGAAGGAACGCAGAGGGCAGACGGCAGCCGTGGGTCCCCGGTCCCCGGTCCCCGGTCCACGGTCGCGGAGCGGGTGGGCCGCCTGTACGCGCTTAACACGCTCGGCGCGATGCTGGGCGCGGCGGCGGCCGGCTTCGCGTTGATCCCGCTGCTGGGCCTGCAGCGGGCGGCGCTGGCGCTGGCGCTCATCAACCTGGCGGTGGGCGC
>DATMBA010000592.1:0-4890 GCA_035559635.1 Roseiflexaceae bacterium | reverse complement strand
GCTGGTGGCCCAGGCCCAGGCCGAGGAGCAGCGCAAGGAGTACGCCACCGCCATCCAGACCTGGCAGCGCGCGCTGCAGCTCGCGCCGGACCACAAGATCGCCAGGGACGGGCTGAAGCGCGCCAGAGAGCAGGAGGAGGCCCAGCGGCGCGCCCAGCAGCAGCAGCTGACCCGCACCTCGCAGCAGGCCGTCCAGCAACAGGATGCGCCGCGCAAGATCGATTACGCCGTCGCCGCCGCCTGGCACTTCATCCAGTACCTGCACCGCGATGGCTTCGACCGCGGCATGGTGGCGACCTTCGGCGACGACTGCCGGCTGGCGCAGGGCTTCACCAGCCGCGCATCCCAACTCCAGACAGCGCTGGCCCGCGTCAGCCAGTCGGTCGGCGGGCAGACGCGCCTGTACGACTCGATGCAGGACATCGTCTACTACTTCTACCAGCACGGCGACAAGCGCCGCCCCTGGCTGCTGACGGTGATCACCGACGGCATGGACAATGCCAGCCAGGACTACCGCCAGCGCCCGGACCTGATCGGGGCGTTCCTGGGACAGACGTTCATGAGCGACCGGACGAACTTCATGTTCCTGATCGGCGTCGGCGAGGGGCGTGAGATCGACGCGAGCGCGCTGGCGACGATCGGCCGCATGGGCGGCTTCCCGGCCACGACGATCGCGGCCTTCTCGCTGCTCGAAGAGCTGTTCGTGCAGATCGCCCTGCAGGTCACCGAGCAACTGGTGGGGCAGCAGGTGCGCGTCGGGAACCTCTCCTGGGCCGAGATCGCGCGGGTGCGGCAGGTGGCCCACGTGCCACTGGACTACGCGTTCCTGATCGACCGCTCCACTTCGATGAACAGCGCCGGATAGCCGGCGCGCGCCATGCCCGAGCCGCTGCCCTGGATCGTCACATAGACGTGGGGTTCGGAGGCCTTCGGCCCCCGAGAAAACCCTCTTTCGGAGGGGCGAAGCCCCTCCGGGCCTCCCCGGACTGTAGAGCTGGAAGCCGCGCAGCGAAACCGTGTCATAGAGCGAAATGAGGGGGCCATGAAGAAGATCGACTACGCCGTGGCCGCGTCGGCCGTGTTCATCCACCACCTGCACCGGGATGGCTTCGATCGTGGGATGATCGCGACGTTCGGCAGCTCGCTGCACGTCAACCAGAACTTCACCTCCAGCAGCGCGCACCTCTACACCGCCCTGCGCAGTGTGCGGCTGAACGGCGCGACGCGGCTGTACGACTCGATCGAGGACGTGGTCCAACTCTTCTGGAGGTACGGCGATCGCCAGCGCCCCTGGCTGCTGACGATCATCACCGACGGGCAGGATAACGAGAGCCGCAAGTACAAGAACCGGCCGGCGAACATCGGCCAGTACGTGGCGACCAACTTCATGCACGAGCCGACGAACTTCACCTTCCTGATCGGGGTCGGCAGTGGGCAGGAGATCGACGCCACCGCCCTGGCCACGCTCGGCAAGATGGGGCGCTTTCCCGCCATGACCATCGCGGCCTTCCCGCTGCTCGAGCGCCTGTTCCTGCAGATCGCGCTGAGCATCTCCGAGCAGCTCATCGGGCAGCAGATCAACATCGGCAACCTGACCTGGGAGCAGGTCTCGCGCATCTACCAGGTCTCGCAGATCCCGATCGACTACGCCTTCCTGATCGACTGCTCGACCTCGATGGAGAGCGCCGGCTAGGGGCAGTACTTCTCACATCGCAGGAGTTCCGCGGTGGCCTCGCCTCCGCGAGAACGTTTGGAGGGGCGCAGCCCCTCCATGGAGAATCCTCGAGGGGCACCGACCGCTCCGGGATGATGTGGAGCGCTTCGTCCTCCACATCATCCCCTGGGAGTGAGGGCCGTTTGGCAACACAGCGAGGGACGGTCAGATGGCAGGCAACACCCCACGTAAAGCGCTCGCCGTCGATGAGATCGATATCAGCGTCAGCATGCCGCACACCATCAGCTGTACGCTGGACATCGCGCGCGGGCAGCTCACGATCGACCGCATGGAGCTTGAGCTGAAGGGGCCTGGCGATCTGCCAGAGGGATGCCTGGGGAAGATCTGCGCCGTGAGCGGCAGCGATACCCTGCGGACGCTGACCGACACCATCGTGCTGCCAGCGATCGTGGCCAACAGCACGGTGCCGATCGGCCCGCTGGAGGTGGAGGCGCCCGCCGAGCTGGTGGCCGGCCTGGTGCAGTGGGACGTCGAGTTCCGCATCGTGGACCTGAACCGGCGGGAGAAACGCCTGTACCGCGGCCGCCCGCAGCGTCGGAGCCCCAGCGACGGCGAGACGCCGAGCGCCCAGGCGCAGCGGATGGCCGAGCTGCGCGAGCGGGACAAGAAGATCGCCGACCTGCAGCTCGATATCGTCAACCTCCAGGAGAAACTCTCGAGGAGCGAGCGCAGCATCGAGGCGCACGCCGAGCGCTCCAAGGTGCTGCAGGAGACGGCGGACGCCAGGGCCGAGGAGATACGGGCCCTCAACGACAAGCTCGCGACGCGCAACGAGCAGTTCATCCGGCTTCAGGAGCAGTACGACGCGCTGCGCCACCTGAAGGAGGAAGCGGCGGATCTGCGGCACCGCTTCGAGGCGCAGCACCACGAGCTGGCTGAGCAGAGCCGCGATCTGAACCAGCAGCGTGAACTCGTTGACCAACTCACCGTGGAGCGCGACCGGGCCCTGCAGCGCGTCGAGGACCTGATGAGCGAGATCAAGGGCCTCGAGGCGCGCATGAGCTTCCGCGAGGACCAGCAGGCGCAGTTCAACCAGGCGCTGGACGACGCGAACTACAAGGCCAGGCAGCTCGAGCGCCAGCTGAAGGAGAGCGAGGAGCGCCGCGACGCCCACGAGCACCAGATCACTGTACTCAAAGATGAGCTCCAACGCGCCAAAAGCCAGCTCGACCACGCCACGCAGATGATCGTCGAGCACGACCGGGCCGAGCGCGGCGTGCGGGCGGACCTGAACGCCTACGTCCAGCGGGCCGAGACGCTGGAGGCCGAGCGGGACCAGGCGATACGCAAGATCGACAGCCTGAGCACCACGATCGAGGGCCTGCAGGCTGAGCGCGAGCATCACAAGAACCTGAGCAGCCAGCGGGCGATCAGCCTGGAGTTCGAACAGGAGCGGGCGCGCAAACTGGAGTGGGATCTCAAGCGCCTCCAGGAGCTGGCGCAGCGGCAGGCCGAAACGATCGCGCAACACCAGGCGACGATCGAGGGGTTGAACGCGGAGCGCACCACCGCCGACGCCACCGCGTTGGGACTGCGGGTCGAGCGTGACGCGCTGGAGGGCCGCCTGGCGCAGCAGAGTGATGAACTGACCTCACTGCGCCAGCAACTCGCCGAGCGCACCATCGCGCTTGAAACCGCGCGCCGCGAGGTGGCGCAGACGCGCGACCGCCTGGCGAAGACGGCCGCCGGGCAGGTGTTCTTCGAGCGCTACGAGCTCATCCGGCCGATCAGCAGTAGCGAGTTCGGCGAGATCTACAAGGTGTACGACCGGAGCCTCGGGCGCGCGGTGACGCTGAAGATCCTCCCGGCCGCGCTCACCACCGACCGCGCCGCCACCGCCCAACTCAGCACCGAGGCCAAGTTGTTGGCCCGGCTGGACCACCACCACACCGTCCGCCTGTACGATTTCGCGATCGGCGAGGTGCCGTACATGGTCACGGACTACGTCGAGGGGCGCCCACTGCGCGCGCTCATGCAGCCCGGCCATCCGCTGCCGCTCCGCGAGGCGGTGGACTACATCTCCCAGATCTGCAAGGGACTCGCCCACGCACACAGCCAGAACATCCACCATCGCAACCTGTCGCCCGAGCACCTGCTGGTGACCGACACCGGCCTGGTGAAGATCGTGGACTTCGCGATCGCCGCCACCATCCACGCCTCGGTGGCCCGCATGACCGGTCGGAGTCCTGCCCAGATGCTGTACTATCTCGCTCCCGAGCAGATCCAAGGCGCGCGTGAGTACGACGCCCGCACGGATATCTACGCCCTCGGCGTGGTGTGCTACGAGTTGCTCAGTGGCCAGCCGCCCTTTAGTGGCGAGCAGGTGCTCGATCGTCACCTGCACGAGATGCCGCCGCCGATCGTGGGCGTGCCCCCCGGCGTCAGCGACGTCGTGCTCCGCTGCCTCGCCAAGCGGCCCGAGGAGCGCTTCGCCAGCGCCGACGACGTGCGCCGTGCCCTCCGCACCGCGCTCGCACAGCCATAGCGCCGCGCTGGTGCAGCCGGGGCGCTGCGCGTCGCCGGGCGCCGGCATGCTATAATCGGCCTATGACTGCAGCGACTGAACACGTCCAGCGCGTCCGTATCTACCTCAGCGAGCGCGACACCGCCCAGGGCCAGCCGCTCTACCTGCTGACGCTCGAGCGCCTGCGCCGCGAAGGGGCCACCGGGGCCACCGCCGTGCGCGGCATCGCCGGCTTCGGCGCCGGCCGCCGCACGCGCACCGCCGGCCTGGCCGAGCTCAGCCAGGCGGCACCGATCGTGATCGAGTGGGTGGACCGCGCCGACCGTGTGGCGCGCGTGCTGCCGGCCCTCGACGATCTGCTGCCCGAGGCGTTGATCACCGTCGAGGACCTGCGGGTCTACCGGGCGGTGTTGCGCAGCGGCGGGCCGTTCGGTGGCCGCTCGGTGGGCGAGGCGCTGCTGCGCGGCGCGGCCGCCGTCCCGCCTAGCACGCCGCTCGCCGCGGCTGCCGTGCAACTGGTGGCCTCGCGCCAGCCACTCCTGCCGCTGGTGGATGCAGCCGGCCAGGTGGTGGGCGCGCTCGACGCAGTGCTGCTGGAGCGCCTCGGGGCGCCGCCCCGCCTGCTGGCCGCCCTGCCACAGCAGGAGCGCGCCGACCTGCTGGCCGCCCTGCCGGCGCGCACGGCGGGTGA
>DATMBA010000591.1:0-1443 GCA_035559635.1 Roseiflexaceae bacterium | reverse complement strand
GGGGAGGGCTTTGCCCTCCCCTGAAACCCCACCCTATCCGGGTAATCCGGATAGGCTCTTAGCAGCAGGAGCAAACTATCATGGCAGACAAGATCCGCGTCGGGGTGCTCGGCTTGAGCCACGATCACGTCTGGGGCAACTTGAACGATCTGGCGAACTGCGCGGACGGCGAGTTGGTTGCCGCGGCCGACCCGCATCCGGCCCTGCGCGAGCAGGTGCGCTCCTACGGCGTCGAGCAGGTCTTCGATGACTACAGCAATATGCTGGACGAGGTGGAGTTGGACGCCGTCTACATCTACTCGGATAACCTGCGCGGCGCCGAACTGGCCGAGCTGGCTGCATCGAAGGGGCTGCACATCATGGTGGAGAAGCCCATGGCCTCCACCTACGCCGGCGCGGCCCGTATGGTCGGCGCGGCCAAGGCCGCCGGCGTGCAACTGATGGTCAACTGGCCGATCATGTGGTGGCCCGCGCTACAGGAGGCGCTGCGCCTGGTGGCGACCGGCCGCATCGGCCAGGTCTGGCAGGTCAACTACCGCTCGGCCCACGGCGGCCCGCGCGAGTTGGGTTGCTCGCCGTACTTCTCCGAGTGGCTTTACGACCCGCGCCGCAACGGCGCCGGCGCGCTGATGGACTACTGCTGCTACGGCGCAGCGCTCACCTGCGCGCTGCTCGGCCTGCCGTCGCGCGTCACCGCGGTGAGTGGCCGCCTCTGGAAGCCGGACCTGCCGGCGGAGGACAACGCCGTGCTGGTGATGCAGCACGCCCGCGCGATCAGCACCGCCACTGCCTCCTGGACGCAGCAGGGCGATATGACCAGCTACGAGCCGATGATCTATGGCACGCAGGGCACGCTCTACGTCCGCGAGCACGGGCGCGAGCTGTGGTTCGCGGACGCCACGCAGAAGAAGGGGGTGCAGCTGGAGGTGCCCGAGCTGCCGGAGGGCGCGCGCACCAGCGCCGAGTACTTCCTCGGCCACATCCGCTCGGGCGCGCCGATCGACGGGCTGTGCGGCCCGGAGGTGGGCCTGATGGCGCAGGAGGTGCTGGAGGCCGGCATCCTTGCCGCCGCCGAGGGCAGCAGTGTCTCCCTGCCGCTGCCCGCCGCCGCGCTGCAGTACTAGCCTTTGCACCACGAAGGCACGAAGACGCGAAGACACGAAGGTAGCTCGTGATGCACCAGGCGTTGAGGCAACGCCGTGGGGGTGCCGCCCGCCCACCGGGTCCCGCCGCCGTGGGGGTGCCGCCCATCCACCGGGTCCCGCCGCCATGGGGGTGCCGCCCGCCCATCGGGGCACGTCGCCGTGGGGGTGCCGCCCGTCCGCCGGGGCACGTCGACGCTGTAGGGGCGTAGCAGTTGCCACAATAGATCGCGCCAGTGGCGATCTACAACGTGCGTAACCGAACGATGCGGCGTTGATTTATGGGTGCAACTGCTACGCC
>DATMBA010000590.1:0-6173 GCA_035559635.1 Roseiflexaceae bacterium | reverse complement strand
GGCGTAGCCCCGCCGCGCCTCCCCAAGGGGGGGTGGGGCGCAGCCCCAAGATACGTGACCGATGCTCTAGGGCGTATCCGCAACCTCCGTTCGCGGGGGCTTGGGGGCCAGCCCCCAGCAAAATTCTCATCAAGAGTTCTTTGGAGGGGCTGTGCCCCTCCAAACCTCCCGCGTTGCGGATAGACCTATGTGCCGGGTGTTATGCCCGGAGAACCCGCCGGTCCCCCCAGCGTGAAGGAGAAGGTCGCGTCCTGGTTCACCGCTCCTTCGGCCCACACCCGCCCGCCATGCCGATGGACGATCCGCTGCACCGTCGCCAGCCCGATCCCCGTCCCGTCGAACACGGCTGCCGGGTGCAGGCGCTGGAAGGCGCCAAACAGCTTGTGTGCGTACTGCATATCGAAGCCGACCCCATCGTCGCGGACGAAGTAGACCGGCTGGCCGTCGTGTTGGGCAGCCCCGAAGGTGATGCAGGCGCGCGGGTGCGTGCTGGTGAACTTCCAGGCGTTGCTGAGCAGATTCTCCAGGAGGATCCGCAGCAGTTGCGGATCACCCTGCGCCACGATGCCAGCGGCGATCGCGAAGTCCACCTGCCGCTGTGGCGCGTGCTGCCGCAAGGTGGCTGCGATCTGGCTGGCGAGCGCGCTCAGGTCTACCGGCTCACGACGGAGATCGCGGCGGGTCACCTGCGACAGGGTGAGCAGATCGTCGATCAGCTCGCCCTTACGCTGTGCCGCCACCCGCACCCGTCGAAGGTAGTCAGCGCCCACCGCGTCGAGCATGTCGGCGTAGTCCTCCAGCAGCGCATGGCTGAAACCGTCGATGCTGCGCAGTGGCGCGCGCAAGTCGTGGGAGACCGAGTAGCTGAACGCTTCGAGCTCGCGGTTGGCGGCTTCGAGCTGGGCGCTGCGCCAGCGTAGCTGCGCAACCACCGCGCGCTGTTCGTCCAGGAGTGCCGCATAGTCCAGGGCGATCGCGCCCTGTTCGGTGAGCAGAGCCAGCAGGCTGAGGTCGTCGGCCGCGAACAACGGGCGGCGCCACAGGAAGACCACCAGGAGGCCCCAGCGGTGTTCGTGCGTCGCGATCGGCACCGCGAGCAGCGCGCCGGCGTTGAGCATCGCGGCGGCCCGTGCCTCGTCCGGTCCGAAGTTGGCCGGCGTGTGCGCGACGATGGGCCGGCGCTCGCGCCAGGCCCGTCCTACTGCCCCCTCGTCAGTTCCGAGCGCGCCGACCAGCGACGGTTGGCCGTTCGTAGCCTGGATCATCAGCCGCTGCGTGGTCGCATCCCACATGGCGGCCACCGCCGCCAGGCCGCCTGCGACTCGCATGCCCGTCGCGCATAGATGCGCGGGTGCTGCGGTTGCACGCTCGTTCGCGGAACGGCCGGCCATCTCGTACAGGAAGCGCCGCAGCTCGATGAGCTGCCAGACCTGGCGCAGCCAGCGCGGCGGCGCGAACCCGGCATAGTAGCTGATGCCCGCCAGCATGGCGAGCACCGCTACGAGCGGGGTGGTGACGCTGGTGATCGCTGGGAGGGCGGCGCTGAGACCGGCGAGGAGGATGACCGCGGCCAGGAGGCCCGAGCCTGCCGCAGCGAGCGCCAGCCGCCAGTGGCTGACGCCGACGGTGCGCTGTGCGCCGCGCACAAAGGCCCACGCACAATAGCCTTCGACGGCGACGAAGGAGACGACGACCAGCAGGGTCAACGGCGCCGGCAGGGGCAGGCCAACCGCGAGGAGGAGGCCCCACGAGACGACCATGCTCGTCAGTGCGATGCCGCGGATTGTCCGCGGGACGGGGCGGAAGTGCTGAACCAGGCGGAGCAAGAGCACGGGCTGCGCGAGTAGCAGCACGGTGCCGGCGAGACGCAGCCAGTGCCCTTCCAGGCCGATGGCGCCGCGGATCTGCTGGATGACGATGATCGCGGACAGCGCACCGAACATCAGGGCGATGTCGAGGCGCGGCGGGTCACGGTGGCGCAGGAAATCCACCAGCGTCACGATGGCGATCAGTACAAAGACGCCTTGCGTGACCAGCCGAAGGAGATCGAGCACACTCATTCCGTGAGTCTCATCTCATTAGAGCGACGTGGCGGCGGATAGACAGCGACCGGCCGTTGGAGAGGACGTTGGGCCGATCTAGGATCGCCAACCACAGGATCGGATCAGCTGTTGACTCACGATTGACGTGCGATTGACAATGCAAGAGCCTGTGCCCCGCTGCTCCTCCAGCGCACTACTCGTTGAACAGCATACCACAACAGTTCTGACATCGCTACCCAATCCTGAGCAGTGGGGTGCGACGTCATGTCGTGCCGCTGCGGCGCCCCGCCCGGCCCGTGAACGGGCGGGCTATCCTTTGCGCGGCCCAACCTGCGGCGGCGGGCGTGGCACAGGCTCGCCCGCGGCTGATGAACGTTGCGTATTGAATCGGGCATCCTGGCACCGCACCACGCCCGGCGCTGAAGCGGCGGGCTACCCATCGCCAAGCCCGCCGCCGCGGGCTGCCACACAGTCCGCGCCGGCGGCCTGCGTGAAAGATAGCCCGTGGGTTGACCCGCCGGGCGTGGGACGCCGTGGTCTGCCCGTTTTCATGCTGAAAGATCCATCAGCCGGCGGGCGTGCTCGGCGCCCGCACGACTCGTCGCCACACCCTGAACAGCGCTTATGCAGCGGCGCCAGACCCTACTGCCGGTACTGTGCCTCGATTGCTGCTGTTTTGATCCACTTGCACCGGCTAGTACACTGTCCAAGCTCATTTGATGAGTATGCAAGTGCCGCGTGTCGCGCGGCGAGCAAAGGTGATGCCCATCATAATTGCTTGGACGCTGTAATAGGTTACTCGCCGATCACGTTGCTGGGCGTCACCGCCACCTCACCGCCCTCCGGCTTGAGGAAGGTGAAACGGATCTCGTGCTCGGGCAGCGGCTGGCCGTCGTTGTAGAAGGTCTCGATGCGGTGGACCGCCTGCGTGCCCCAGCGCACTAGCTCGTCGCGCCGCGCCAGGTCCTCCTCGGTCAGCCGACGGATCCAGCGCGTTGCCAGACGCACGTGGCTTAGCTCGTCGGCCTGCAGGTAGTCGCACAGCTCGGCGATGCGGGTGTAGCCGTGTTTCTCGGCGTTGATGCGCCAGGTGCGCAGCATGTGCATCAGGTTGGCCTCGGACCAGCTGTTGGTCACGGCGATGCGCCGCAGCGGGTCCTGCTCGTTCTGCATCCACCACCAGATCAGCGGCCAGGGGCCGTAGCCCAGCTCGGCGCCCAGCTCGTCCTCGCAGGCCTTGGCGACGATCTCGATGTGGCGGGCCTCGTCCCACATCTGGTGTGCCAGCTCCATGCGCATCTCCCAAGGCAGCTCGGGGAACTCCGCCAGCATCTTGCCCATGCGGTCGGTCGTCTCCACCTCGCCGTAGAGCAGCTGGTGGAACTTGTGGCGGAAGCCCTCCAGCGACCACTCGTCCTCGGCGCGGTAGGCGGCGCGGAACGCGGCGCGGTCGTCCGAGAACCAGAAGGGCGGCTCCACCGCCGGGTGATCGCGCGGGGAGCAGCGCTTGGCGAAGCGGTAGCCGCTCTTGCCGCGCTTGGTGCGCCGCCCCGGCTTCTCCTCGGCGCGCGCACTGTGGAAGGCCAGCCAGTGCGACTCGATCCCGTGGCTGGTCACGCCGCCGCAGGCCACCAGGCGCCCCTCCACATCGGCCTGCACCTCCAGCGCGCGCCGCCGCTCCTCGGGCGTGCGCGCCAGGGACTCGATCACCGCCTGGCCCCACGCCACATGGGACTGGCCCATGGATGCCAGCTGGCGCAGCAGGCGCACGGTCGGCGTGTCCGCCAGCGGGTCGGTGGCGTCGGCGTGGTAGGCGTAGGTGCTCACGAGGTGCGGCTCCAGCACGCGGTACACCGCCACCAGCCGGTCGAGTGTCGAATCCATGCGCCAGACGTGCTCGCACAGCCGGGCGAAGTCGTCGGTGGCCGGCTCCTCGCGGTAGCGCCCGGAGCGCAGCTGCTCCAGCCGCTCGCCCAGCAGGTCGGCCGCCTGGGCGTGGTCGTAGACATGGTAGCCGAAGGTGGCCTTGAAGGCCAGCTGCGGCGTGGTGTGCGACCAGCCGCCGAGCATCTCCATCAGCTGCACTTCCAGGTAGCGGTAGTTGGCCAGGCGCTGGGCGTTCTCCTTCACGTCGAAGCGCCCGCCGAAGTCACGTCGGTCGACGATCGGCATTGGTGGGCCTTTCTGATAAGAAACAGGGGAGGAACAGGGAGGCTGTGTCTCCCTGACTCGCTGATAACACGCGTTACGCAGAGGCGGCGCCCCCGCACCTCCGTAGGGAGGTTTGGAGGGGCGCCGCCCCTCCAACAAGAATCCTCGGAGGATTTTCGGGGGCCTACGGCCCCCGTAGCCCCCGCTCGCGACACCACTGCATACGTCCTATGATAATACCAGCGCACTCCATGCCGGCAGCGCGAGCGTGAGTGAGGCGCCCATGCTCGGAGTCACGGCCGCGCCGGTCAGCAGGTTGGTCAGCGCCCGCCCGCGCCCGAAGGACTCGAAGGGCGGCGGCAGCCTGACCTCGGCCTGCAGGTCGGCGCCGGAGAAGTTGAGCAGCACCAGCAGCGGCGCCTCGGCCGGTGGGAGGAAGCGCAGGTAGGCGTAGACCTGCCTGGACGGCTCCGCGTTGAGCGGCTGCCAGGCCCGCGCGTGCAAGCTGGGCGTCTCGATGCGCAGCCGGATCAGATGCCGGTAGTGGTCGCGCAGGCGGGGATACGTCTCCTGCCACGCCAGGGGCGCCGCGTCGCGGTACGGGTGGTACGCCGCGCCGATCTCGTCGCCGGTGTAGACACAGGGGATGCCGGGGAGCGTGAGCAGCAGCGCCGCCGCCAGCCGCGTCAGCTCCTCGCCGTGGTCGGTGATGAAGCGCGTGCCGGTGTCGTTGTTGTTCAGGAAGCGGAAGATCAGCGCGTCCGGGTGGAAGCCGCGGCCGGCGTTGGTCAGCGCGGCGTGCAGGTTGTAGGTCAGCAGCGTCTTCGACTCCCAGACGATCTCCCAAGCCCACTTGCCCAGCTGCGCCGTCCAGTCGTAGGCGGCGTCGAAGCCGTTGTCGAAGTAGTACGGGTCGCGGGCGCTGGCCTCGGCCAGCAGCAGCAGGTCCGGCTTGATGCGCTGCAGCTCGCGGCGCCACAGCGGCCAGAAGTCCGGCCGGCGCTCCCTGATGCCCCAGGCTACGTCCACACGGAAGCCGTCCACGTCGAACTCGCGCACCCAGTAGGTGAAGGCGTCCAGCATGTACTGCCGGACCGCCGGGTTGTCGTAGTTCAGGTTCGGCAGATGCGTCCAGCCGAAGTAGTGCGTCGGCCCGCCCTGCTCGTCGCGGTCGTAGAAGTCATAGTACGGCGACTCCCGCCCGCGCGCCTGGGCGTCCAGGAAGAAGGGGTGCTGGGCCGACGAGTGGTTTGGCACGAAGTCCATCAGCACCCGGATGCCGCGCGCGTGCGCCGCCTGCACCAGCCGCCGGAAGTCCTCCCGGCTGCCGTACTCCGGGTTGACGTCGACGTAGTCGGTCACGGCGTAGCCGAAGTCGCCCACGGGCGAGCGGTTGACCGGCGCGAGCCACAGCGCGTTCACCCCCAGGTCGCGCAGGTCATCCAGCCGCGCGGCGATCGCCTGGAAGGCCGGCGCGCCGAACAGCCGCGGGATCACGCCATAGACCACCGCGCGCTCGACCCAGCCCGGGTTCTCGCTGGCGTAGGCCGGCACGCGCGCTCGCCTGCCCTGGACGACGAAGTAGGAGCTGGCGGTATCGGCGCGGCCGGCGGCGTCCTGGACGCGCAGGGTCACGTAGTACTCACCGTCGGCGCTGGGGAGCGCGGCGGTAGCGCGCTGGCCCTCGAGTGGGCCGCCGGATGGGGCCGCGAGCGGCGCGGGGCTGTCCGGGCGCGTGACCCAGGCGTACGATACGATCGGTGCCCCGTCCGTGTCGTCCGGCCGGCTGGGGCTGCCGTCCAGCACCAGCGTCTCGCCGTCGATCGCGATCCGCAGCTCCGCGCGCGGGCCGGGCCTGGTCGGCGGGGGGAAGGTAGGCATCGGCGAAGGTTCCTCTGGTACGGCGCTCGGCCTGGCGGGCGCCGGGCTTGCGGGCGTTGGCGGCTGCGGCGTGGCCGGCGGCGATGGCCCCAGAGCGGC
>DATMBA010000589.1:0-23232 GCA_035559635.1 Roseiflexaceae bacterium | reverse complement strand
TGAGCGCCGCGCCGGCCTCCTGGCGCAGCCGCGCGCCCACCGCCGCCCGCCAGCGGTCCTCCAGGCCCTCCACCCCGAAGCCGTAGACATCCTCCAGCGCGTCGTCGATCGTCGCCCCGCGGCGCAGCCTGCCGAACACCTCCAGCAGCCGCTCGCGGCCGTACTCGTCGATCAGGAAGCGCACCAGGCTGTAGGACTGCGTGTAGGACAGGTTGGCGCGGTCGGCGTCCTCAGCGAAGTTGCCGCTCAGCGCACGCACCGAGAGCAGCCGGTCCGCGCGGATGGCGTCCTCAAGCTGCTGCGCCTGGGCCGGCTCCGGTCCGCCCTCGCCGTAGACCGCGATGCCCTCGTTCAGCCAGGTGGGGATGCTGCCGAGGCAGGAGAACGCCATGTGGCCCACCAGCACGTGCGTCAGTTCGTGGGCGGTGATGCGCTTGCCCCACGCCACATTGTCCGGGTGGATCCCCATGATGACGATGTTATGGGATGCGTAGGCCAGCCCGCCGGTCCACCCCGGCTCGTAGAGCACCGCCGCGCGCAGATCCTCCATGGAGTGGTAGATGTAGAGGTCGACCGGCGCACCGGGTCGCAGGCCGATCTCGTCCTCCAGCCGCGCCAGCGCGCCCGCCGACGCCGCCAGCAGTTCCTCGGCGAACGCCTGCGGCCCCTCGTACCAGTGGAGGGTCATCGCGCCGCTGCTGACCTGCCGCCAGCGGTGCTGCTGGTCGAGCCAGGTGACGCGCTGTTCAGGGGAGACGTGCTCGGCGCCGTCGGTGTCCCGCACGCGCCAGCGATACCAGATCTGTGCGCCGGGCGGCGGGGCCCCGGACTGGCGCATATCCCAGGTCCACTCCACCTCGGCCGCGGCGCCCGGCGTCACCGGCGGGATGGCGCGGGCCGTGACCTCACCGCAGGTGAGCTGGTCCACGCCGTATTCCAGCGTCACCCGCTCCACGCCAGCGGGCGCGGCCACGTGGGCGGCAAACGTCAGGCTGTGCGGGAAGTCGAGCGTCACGCCGCGGTCGTCGATCGTTACGGACAAGCGGGGTGTGAGCGCCGGCGGGGGCGGCCAGAGCGACAGGAGGCAGGCGCAGACCACCGTGAGGAGGAGGTGTTGCATGGCCGGGATGTCTCACCTTCGTGCGGGCGTCGGGTCGGGAGGCGTGTGCCGCGACACGGACATCGTAGCAGGCGGCGGGGGCGGAGTCAATCGCGCGGTCGTCGCCGCCGGGCGAGTCGAGGTCCGCTGGCGGCACACCACGCCCGGCCGCTCAAGCGGCGGGCTTGGCAGAAGCTAGCCCGCCGCCACGGGCCGGAGCGGGGGACCTGCATGCGCCGCCGCAGGGCATGGCGCGAAGCGTGGGCGGGCGGCGGGGCGTCGGCCCGAGCAGCGCGGTGGCGCTGAATGCCCTGTTAGGCCGTCCCTATGCTGCGCGCTGCACTCATCTATCGGCGTAGCATATGGGGTATAATGCTATCGCGTCGCCCTAAGAGCCTGTTTGAAACGGGGAGCGTGAGGGGTTTCATCCCTCACCCATCCCCAGTTCCAGCCCGCGGCGGCGGGCTTGGCACGCTGCCACAGACCCGATGATGAAGGAACAGTTCATCAGTCGCCGGGCGTGGTGCGGCGCCATGTACCCGTTTTAGATTAAAGCTCATGAGCCGCTGCGGCGTGTCGCAGCATGCCAGGGAGACCCGCCCCATGTCCGATCCGATCCGCCTGCCGCCCTTCCCGGTGCCGCTCCGCTGGGAGATCCCGCCGGTTGCCTGGGGGCTGGAGGGGGAGGAGCTGCGCGCCAGCGCTGGCCCGCGCACCGACCTGTTTGTCAGCCCGCAGGGGGACCCGCCCGTACTCAACGCGCCCCGGCTGCTCGGTCCTGTCGCCGGGGACTTCCAGCTCAGCGCGCGCGTCACTGTCGCCTTCGCCGGGACGTTCGATGCGGGCGCGTTGCTGCTCTGGCGCGACGAGCGCACCTGGGCCAAGCTGTGCTTCGAGTACTCGCCTCAGCGCCGCCCGATGGTTGTCTCGGTGGTCACCCGCGGCCTGTCGGACGACGCCAACGGCGTCACGGTGGGCGGCGATGCCGTGTGGCTGCGGGTGTCGCGCATGGGCGGGGCGCTGGCGTTCCACGCCTCGGCAGACGGGCGCTGGTGGGACCTGATCCGCCACTTCGCGCTGGACGCCGGGCCGTCGCCGCTGGTGGGCTTCGTGGCGCAGGCGCCGGTGGGCGAGGGCTGCGCCGTGCGCTTCGCGGACATCCGCTTCGCGGCGGAGCGGCTGCGCGAGTTGCGCAGCGGGGAGTAGGGCCGGGGGCGGTCCACCGTCCAGCGCCTCAGCGTGCGCCGGCTCGCGCGCATCAGGTGCTGGTTAAGGTGCCGCCCGCCGCCCCGTGAATCCGGTGCGGTCCACGATCTCGCGAGCGATCTCCGCTGGCGTGCGCCCCTCGGCGTCCACCAGCAGGTCCTCCACCCGGTCGCGGTCCATCTGTGGGACGAGCACGGCGGCGCGGCGCCGGTGCCACTCTAGGGCGGCGCCCGTCTCGCGCCCTTCGAGGCGGCGCAGGATCGTCGGCAGTGTGGCGCGCAGCCGCACCACCAGGATCGCCGCGCCCGGCACCGCCGTCCGGTACCCCTCCAGATCCGCGCGCGCCTCCACCACGTCCACCAGGATCAGCCGCGCGGCGCCGGCGGCCCGGTAGTTGGCCCACACCGCCGCCAGATTGCGCAGGCCGAGCGCGATGTGGAACGGGTCGTCCGGAGGCCTGGGCGTGCACCACCGCAGCCAGTCGAGATCCACGAGCGCGTGGGAGAGGCCGGCCTCATCGAGGATCTCCCCGACTGCGACGGCCACCGAGCTTTTGCCGACGCCCACCGGGCCGGTGATCACCAGTGTCGGGACCGGTGCCAGCTCGCCGGGCGCCGGTGCACGGGCCTCATTCACAGGACCTCCGCAGTCGGCGTCCCTGGCGGGGCTATGGGGGCCGCAGCCCCCCACAACGAATCCTCGAGGGGCTTGTGGAGGGGCCTGCGCCTCTCCACACCTCCCTGCTGGGGTGCCTATGGCGCGGCTGCCGCGGTCGCCGTCTCCGGTGCGCGGCGCGCCCGGCGCGGCTCGCGCACCCACAGGGCCAGCAGCGCAGCGCCCAGCCCCGCCAGGAGCGCCGCCAGCGCGAACATTGGCGGGAAGCCGAGCACTGCGGCAAGCCAGCCGCCCAGCAGCGGCGCGAGCGACGTCACCGGCGCCAGCAGCGTGTTCGTCAGCCCGATGTACGTCGGGCGGTCTTCGTCGGCGCAGAACTCCGGGATGATCGTCAGGAACGAGGCTGAGTCGGCCGAGAGGAAGATGCTCAGCAGCGCGAAGGCCGCCACCAGCCAGGGCCAGGCGGGCGCCAGCGCCACGGTGACGGCCGCAAGCGCCAGGGCCACCGCGCCACCGACGAGCACCACCTTGTGGCCGCGCCGGTCCCCCAGCAGGCCCCACAGCGGGTTCAGCACCGCCTGGCAGCCGATCAGCACCCCCGTGAGCAGCCCCACCTCCGCGCCGCCGAGCTGGAAGCGCCCCGCGCCATAGACCAGGAAGAAGCCGCCGGCCATCGTCCCGGCGCGCGCCACCGCCATCGCCGCGATGTAGCGCGCGAAGTTCCGGTCGCCGCGCAGCACGGCCGGCAGGCGGCGCAGGTAGGTGCGCAGCGGAGTGGGCGGGTGCAGGCTGGGGCTGGCCGGCTCGCGGTTCAGCACCAGCCCGACCCACGAGATCACCATCGAGACGAACGCCACCGCAAACAGCAGCGCGAAGTTCTGCGGGAACGGCCAGCGCTCGAGCACCACGCCGATCACCGCCGCGCCCGCCACGCCCATCAGCGCGCCCAGGCCGAAGCTGACGCCGGTGAACAGGCCGCGCCGCTGCACCGGGATGACCTTGGCGATCATGTCGAACCAGGCCGGCGTGGCAAATCCGGCCGAGGCGCCAGCGACGCCGAAGCAGACGGTGAGCGCCAGCAGCGCCGCGAGCGGCGCGGAGGACGCCAGCAGCAGCACAGCCAGGCCGGCGATCAGGTAGGGCACCCGCTCGCCCAGGCCGCCCACCAGCGCCAGGAACGGCTTCTTGCGCGGCATCGCCTCGGCCACGCCGGCGCCTAGCAGCTGTGGCAGGTAGATCCCCAGGCTGTAGATGGCCGGCACCAGCCCGATCGCCACCGTGGACGGCGTGAGCTTGCTCACCAGCAGCGGCAGCACCGTCTCGCGCGAGATCATGCTCAGCCCAAACATGATGAAGGAGATGTCGACGAGGTTGACGGCGAAGTTCCAGCGGAAGTTGCGCTCCACCTCCCGCTCGAAGGCTGTAGTGGACACGGGGATGCCTTTCTCGCTCATGCCGGCCTATTCTACACCACCCTGCGGCCTGGGGCGGCGCCCCGCCGCATCCGGCTGAAACCCCCATGCGTTGCGGGCCCACTGTCGAAGGAAAAGGGGTGGGTCTCAGGGTCTAGGCCCTCCCTGGCCCTCCCCTATCCTCAGATGGCGAGTGCGTTTGAGCGCACTTCGTATAATAGGCGCGTTCGGACGCAGCCCGCTTCAGACCATACCGCGCGGCGCGCTGCGGCCCTCGCCGCCCCGTGCCGGGCGCTGGAGAGGAGAAAGTTGATGGGGGTCCTGCTACTCTGTTTCACACCGGAGGAGATCGGCCAGGGGGACGTGGCGCGGATCGCGGCGCTGGCGCCGGACATGCGCGTGGTGCTGGCGCGCGACGAGGCGGCGATCGACGCGCTGCTGGGCGAGGTCGAGGTGGCGGCCGGCTGGTTCCCGCCGCACCTGCTGGCGCGCGCGCCACGGCTGCGCTGGTTGCAGCAGTGGGGCGCCGGCGCCGATTGGCTGCTACGCCACCCGCAGGCGGCGGAGATGGACTTCGTGCTGACGAACGCCTCGGGCGTCCACGCCGTCCCGATCAGCGAGCAGATCATCGGGATGCTGCTCATGTTCGCCCGCGGGCTGCACCTGGCGGTGCGCGCCCAGGCGCGGCGCGAGTGGTGGCGGCCGGGGCGCGCTGGCGTGTTCGAGCTGGCGGGCAAGACGATGCTGCTGGTGGGCGTGGGGGCGATCGGCGAGCGCACGGCGGAGCTGGCCAGCGCGCTGGGGATGCGGGTCGAGGGCGTGCGGCGCGACCCGTCCATCGCCGCGGCGGGGGTGGCGGCGATGTTCGGGCCGGATCAGCTTGCGGCGCGCCTGCCGCATGCCGACGTGGTGGTGCTGACGGTGCCGCTGAGCCGCGAGACGCGCGGGCTGATCGGCGCAGCGCAGCTGCGCGCCATGAAGTCTACGGCCTACCTGGTGAACATCGGGCGCGGCGGCACGGTGGACGAGGCGGCGCTGGCGGAGGCCCTGCACGAGGGATGGATCGCCGGCGCGGCGCTGGATGTATTCGCCGAGGAGCCGCTGCCGCCCGGCTCGCCGCTGTGGGAGCTGGAGAACTGCATCATCACGGCGCACTACGCCGGCAACACCCCGGCGTACAACGAGCGCGCGATGGCGATCTTCTGCGACAACCTGCGGCGCTATCGGGCGGGCGAGCCGCTGCGCAACGTGGTGGACAAGCGCGCGGGGTACTGAACAGTGCCGGTGGATGTGGGGAGGGGGACCAGAGGGCACCGCGCCCCCCCACAGCATTCCTATCGGGCGAACCCGTTGGCCGGCGGGAGCGAGCGGTAGTGCAGACGCCCGTCGCGCCACTGGGCCAGGCCGGCGGCCACCAGCCAGGCGGCGGCCGTGCGGGCGCGGCGCTGTGCGGTGCTCTCGGCCAGCGGCGCGAGCTGCTGCAGCACCCGCGCGATATCGTCCCAGTCCAGCCCGCCACCGGCCTTGAGCGCCTCGATCACCGAGCGCGTCGGCTCGTGCTCGCGCAGCAGGCGGCGCATCGCCTGGCGCTGGCTGCTGCGGTCGTACTGGGCGAACGCACGCCCGTAGGCCGTCAGCTCCACCTTCCCGTCCGGCGTAGTGTCCCCCACCAGGCCGAGCACGCGCGCGGCCTGCGTGTAATACAGCCCCTGACGCTGCCCCTTGGCCCCGATGTAGTCCCCGATCGCGTCGGGCGTGTCACGCCCGCGCAGAATGGCCTCGGGCACACGCGCCACGTCCCACAGCACGTCCGCCTGCGGAATGCCGACGGTCTCCACGCTCATGGCCGCCTCCTCGTACCGCTGGCTCCGTCTCTCGCACCATTGTATGATGAGCGTGCCGCCAGTATAACACATGTGTTCCGAATGTGAAGCCCCTCTTTGGGGGAGGCGCGGAAGGGCGAAACCCCTCCGAAAAAGATATTAGCCGCAGAACTCCTCGATCACCCGCCCGTAGATCGCGACGCACTGCCGGACGCTCTCGAGGTCCACCCACTCCTGCAGCGCGTGCGCGCCGGCGCCGCGCGGGCCGAACAGCACCGTGGGAATGCCGGCCTGCGCCAGCGAGGCCGCGTCCGTCCAGTACGGCACGCCCACGATCTCCGGCGCCTGGCCGGTGATCTCGGCCGCGTGCCGCCTGATGAGCGACGGGACAGGCGCGTCCGCGTGCGTCTCCATCGGCGCGCGGTCCACGCCGCGCCGCACCACCGCGCGGAAGTCCGGGTCGTCCGCGGCGAGCCGCTCCACGATCGCGCGCACCTCCGCCACGGCGCCCTCGGGGGTCTCGCCGGGGATCGTGCGGCGCTCGACGGAGAGGACGCAACGCTCGGGGTAGGACGAGAGCTCCTGCCCGCCGCTGATCAGCGAGGCGTGCAGCGAGCCGCTCCCCAGCGCCGGGTGGGTCGGGTGCGCCAGCAACCGCCGGTTCAGCGCCTCCAGCTCCACCAGCACTTTGCCCATCTTGACAATCGCATCCACCGCGCCCGGGATCGAGCCGTGCGCCGCCGCGCCCTGCGTCTCCACCTCCAGCCAGACGAAGCCCTTGTGCGCCACCACCAGCTGCAGCTCGGTCGGCTCGGCGATGATCGCTGCGTCGGCGCGGTAGCGGGACGCGATGTCGATCGTGCCCAGCCCGGCGTACTCCTCGTCCATCACCGCGGTGAAGATCACGTCGCCGCGCAGCCCGCGCCCGCGCGCCTCCACCAGCGCCATCATGCACGCCGCCACGCCGCACTTCATGTCGTAGGCGCCGCGGCCGTACATGCGGCCGCCCTCGATCACCGGCCGGTGCGGGTCCCGCATGCCCGCCACGCCAACTGTGTCGATGTGCCCGTTAAGCAGCAGCGTCCGCCCCCCGCCCGTGCCCCGCGCGACGGCCACTACATTCGGGCGCCCCGGCCGCACCTCGTCCAGGTGGGCCTCCAGGCCGGCCGCGCGCAGCCACCCGGCGATGAAGCGTGCGACCTCGCCCTCGCCCGCGCCACCGGGCACCAGATCCGGGTTGACCGAGTCGATCGCCACCAGGTCCGCCAGCAGGTGCGTCACAGCGTCCATGAACAGTCTCCCGCACGGGATCTCAGGGGAGGGCGCAGCCTCCCCTGAGATCCCACCCTACGCCAGATCGCGCAGGTCGAACACCGGCCCCGCGCTGCACAGCAGCTGCGGCCCCCGGCGCAGCTCCACCGCGCACACGCCGCAGGCGCCCACGCCGCACACCAGCGGCCCGTCGAGCAGCACGTTTGCGTAGCCGCGCTCCCAGCGCAGCTTCGCCGCCCGCACGGTGTCGCGCAGGCGGGCCACGCTCTCGTTGGGGATCGCGGCGAAGAGCTGATCCGCCCACAGGAGCGACTGGCCGGGCGGCGGCGATCGCCCTCCCGCGGGCGCGGATAGCAGGTCCAGCGCGTCGCCGGGGGCTGCCTGGTACTCGATCTCGCCCGGCAGGAGGAAGGGCGGCGGCAGCGCCTCGCGGTGTGTGGCGCCGGCTAGCAGCGTCACGGCGGCGCGGCGGGCGGCGGCCTCGCGGGCCAGCTGCATCAGCGCCGGCAGGCCGCGGCCCGACCCGATCAGCAGCACGCTGCCGGTGCGCGGCGCCAGCGTGAACGGCCGCCCGAGCGGGCCGATCGCGTCCAGTTCGTCGCCGGGGTGCGCGCGGGCCAGCCAGGCCAGCCCCGGCTCGTCCGGCTCGAACACCAGCCCCACCTGCCCAAGCGCCGGCTCGGCAGCCGCCACGAACAGCGGCCGGCGCAGCAGCCGCGCCGCGCCGCCTGGCTCGTCGCAGCGCAGCAGCAGGTAATGTCCGGCGCGCACCTCGCGCGCCAGATCCGGCGCCGCCAGCGTCAGCCAGCGCAGGCGGGGCGTCACCGCCCGCTGATCTGCTACCTTCAGGGTGCGCTGTCGCGCCATCGTGACAACCCTGGAAGGGTGGGTTGCAGGGAGGGCCTGGCCCTCCCTGTCCCTCCCCATGACTACTCGCCCCCCAGGATCCCCTCGAGCTTGCTCGCCTGCTGCAGCGCGCCGGTGCCCACGCCAAAGTTGCCGCGACGGTACACCACCTGTCCCTGCACCATCGTCAGCATCACCTGGCCCTTGAGTTGCTGGCCCTGCAGTGGGCTGCAGGCCCCCTGCGAGGCGAACTTCGCCGCGTCCACCGTCCACTGGTGGTCCGGGTCGAAGATCGTGATGTCGGCCGGCGAGCCGGGGCGCAGCGTCGCCGGGGCGCGGCCAAGCACCGTGGCCGGCCCCTCGGTCAGCTTCGCCACCAGATCCACCAGATCCATCTTGCCGCGGTGCACCAGCGTCAGCACCAGGCCAAGGGCCGTCTCGAAGCCGGGGATACCGGGCGCCGCCAGGCGGTACTCGCACTCCTTGTCCACCAGGCTATGCGGCGCGTGGCCGGTGGCGATCGCGTCGATCGTGCCGTCGCGCAGGCCCTCGATCAGCGCCTCGCAGTCCTCCTCGGTGCGCAGCGGCGGGCAGATGCGCGTGCTGCTATCGTACGGCGGCAGCCTGGAGGGGTCGAGCCAGGAGGGCAGCCCCAGCCCGGTCTCGTGGGTGCGGCGGGCGCGGCTGCGCGAGCTGCGGCGGGGCGGCGGGGCAGCCCGCGGCTCGGCGCCCCCCAGCCAGCCGAGCACCCAGCGGTCAGTGAGCGTCAGGTGGTGGGGCGTGACCTCGGCGGTGACGTGGACGCCGCGCTCCTTGGCGGCGCGGATGAGCGCCACGCCGCCGGCCGTGCTCACCTGGCAGATATGCAGGTGGGCGCCGGTCAACTCGGCCAGCGCGATGTCGCGGGCGATCTGGGCTTCCTCAGCGGCGGAGGGAAACCCCGGCAGGCCGAGGCGCAGGCTGACGGCGCCCTCGTGCATGGCCCAGCCCCGCGTCAGGTGCAGGTCCTCGCAGTGGCTCATCACCGGCAGGCCGAGCATCGCCGCGTAGCCCAGCGCGCTGCGCATCACCGCCGAGTCGCTCACCGGGCGCCCACCGTCGCTGAAGCCGACGCAGCCCGCCTCCGCCAGCTCCGCCATCTCGGTGAGCGCCCTTCCCTCGCGCCCGAGGGTGATCGCCCCCACCGGCTCCACACGCACCACGGCGTGGCGGCCGGCGATCTCCCGCACCTGGCGCACAATCCCCGCGCTGTCCATCGGCGGGCGGGTGGTAGGGTGCGCGCACACCGTGGTGAAGCCGCCGCGCGCCGCCGCGAGCGTGCCGCTGGCGATCGTCTCCTTGTGCTCCTCGCCCGGCTCGCGCAGATGGCAGTGGAGGTCCACAAAGCCCGGGGCGATCACCGCGCCGCGGGCGTTGATCACCTCGGTGCCCTCCGGCAGCGGCCCCGGCTCGAGCGAGAGCTCGGCGTGGTCCACCACCCGCACCACCAGGCCGTCCTCGATCAGCACGTTGCCGATCGTGGCCACCCGCTGCGCCGGGTCGATGATGCTGCCGTTTTTGATGAGATAGCGCATAGATGTCGTCCTGTCGGACAAAATGGGTGGAAAAGGAAAGAGGCATTTCAGGGAGGGGTGCCCTCCCTGTCCCTCTCTACGAACGGCTCATGGCTATTCGCCGGCCAGGCGATAGAGCAGTGCCATGCGCACCGCCACACCGTTCGTCACCTGCGCCTCGATCACCGACTGCGCCGAGGTCGCCACGTCCGGCATGATCTCCACGCCCTCGTTCATCGGGCCGGGGTGCATCACCAGGCAATGCGGCGCGGCCCGCTTCACCCGCTCGGCGGTGATGCCGAAGAAGCGGCTGTACTCGCGCAGCGACGGCAGCAGCCCGGCGTCCATGCGCTCCTTCTGCAGTCTGAGCGTCATCACCACGTCCGCACCGGCGATCGCCTCGTCCAGGTCATGGGTCACCGCCAGGTCCGGCCAGGTGGCCTGCCAGAGCGCCGCCGGGCCGATGAGCGTCTGCGGCGCCACCAGGGTGACCTTCGCGCCCATCGTGCTGAAGCCCCACAGGTTGGAGCGCGCCACGCGGCTGTGCAGGATATCGCCGACGATCACCACCTTCAGCCCCTCGAGGTGCCCCAGTCGCTCCTGGACGGTGTACAGGTCCAGCAGCGCCTGGCTCGGGTGGGCGTGGCGGCCATCGCCGGCGTTGAGCACCGAGCCGCGGAAGTGCTGGGCGATCAGGTGCGGCGCGCCGGCCTCACCGTGGCGCACCACCAGCATGTCGGCCCCCAGCGCCTGCAGCGTGCGCACGGTGTCGACGAGCGACTCGCCCTTCTCCACACTGCTGCCGCGTGCGCTGAAGTTCACCACGTTGGCGGAGAGCGCGCGGGCGGCCAACTCGAAGGAGATGCGAGTGCGGGTGCTGTCCTCGAAGAACATGTTCACCACGGTCTTGCCGCGCAGCGCCGGGACCTGCTTGATCGCCCGGCCGAGGACCTCCTTCATGCCGCTCGCGGTCTCAAGTATCTCGGCGATCTCCTCGCGGCTGAAGTCGTCCAGGTCCAGGATGTGCCGCCGGCGTGTCTCAGGCGCCGGGCGTGCCGTCGGTGTTGTGGCCATCATAAACCCCCACGGTGAACGTTGGAACGCTCATCGTTCCAATGTTCACCGTTCAACGCTCGTCCTGGCGGACGATAAACACCGCGTCCTCCCCGCCGTCCACCTCGTGCAGGCGCGTCTCGATCCGCTCGTCGGAGGCGGTTGGCACATTCTTGCCGACGAAGTCGGCGCGGATGGGCAGTTCGCGGTGGCCACGGTCGATCAGCACCGCCAGTTGGATGCGCGCCGGCCGCCCCAGGTCCGCCAGGGCGTCCAGCGCGGCGCGCACCGTGCGGCCGGTGTAGAGCACGTCGTCCACCAGCACCACCGTGCGGCCAGTGATGTCGGCGGGGATGTTGGTGGCGTGGACCACTGGGGCCGGCCCGCGCAGCCCCAGGTCATCCCGGTAGAGGGTGATGTCCAGCACGCCCACCGGCACGCGCACCCCCTCGATGTTGGCCAGGGTGGCGGCGATACGCTGCGCCAGCGGCACGCCGCGCCGCCTGATGCCCACCAGCACCACGCTGCGTACCCCCTCGTTGCGCTCAGCCACCTCGTGGGCGATGCGCGTGACGGCGCGCCGGATGTCGTCGCTCGACAGGATCTGCTTTTCGCTCATCGGCCCGGCCCCCGCGTGAGACAACAAAAAACCCCGCGCCTGCCGCTTGGGCAGGTGGGGGTGGCATCGTCCAGCAGGGCGGCGCGCGCTGCGCCGCGGCGTCCTGGTCGCATCGGTTGCTCCTTCTCAGCCTCACGGGGCTGAATTAAAGGCTGCCGTATGCTAGCACGCCGCCGGCATGGTGTCAAGCCCGTGACGCTCTGCGTGGGCTCAAGCCCAGCAGCTGCTTGGGCACCGCATACGGCAACCCGGTACGTTACCGCCCAATGGCTCCGTCCGAGCCATAGCCCCGAAGGGACGTGGTGCACCGGTTCAAGGACCCCTGTGCTGTTTTACGCCGCGCAGGGGGTTCGGCGCGGCAACCGGCAACAGAACCTGTTATCAAGGTGCGTCGCCCGCAGGCGAAACTGTGCAGACCGAGGCCCGACAGTAGCACCATTGCAGCACATCTGTTCAATGCGGTCAATGTTCCGGCTGAAGCCAGCGAGAAACCCGCCGAACCGCTCGCACGCACGTGCGGCGGCTTGTGGCGGGTTCTCTAGGGTCACTCACACCGGGTGAGACGAACGTTCCTGCGCGCCGACCACGCCCGGCCCGGCCCAGAGGGCACCCCACGGGGCGGGCGTGGTCGGCGCCCTGCACGACGTTTCGTCACACCCACTCACACCTCACGAAGCACGAAGGCGCGGAGACAGGAAAAAGTTTTGTGCCTTCGCTGTCAATCCGCTCTCCGCTTATCCGCTCCTAATCCGCTGTCAATCCGCTCCCTCTCCGCTGCCTGCCCATCCGCAGCCCGCTCCGCCTGCCGCAGTTCCTCGTGCAGGCGCCAGATCAGCCGCACACGCGCTGCGTGCCAGGCCCGGCTCTTCGGCCCGGTCTCGCGCATCAGGATCAGCTGGCGCGTCCGGTCGCGGATGCGCTGCTTCTTCTCATCGTGTACGTCTTCCATACGCCCTCACAAAACACGAAGCCAGGCAGGTGCGCAGACACGAAGATCTGTTGTTACTTCGTGTCTGCGTGTCTTCGCACCTGCGTGGTGCGCGCGATCCACTCCTGCAAAGCGCGTGCGTGGGTGTGGTGCGAGATCGGCGGCAGCGCATCGGGCGCGAAGAACCCGACCGCGTCGGCGTCGTCGCCGGCCTGGGGCGTGCCCGCCGTGCAGCGCGCCTGGTACACCAGGAGGATCCCCGCGCCGCGCGCGTCGTCGGTGTAGTGGTAGGCGTCCAAGAGTTGCTCGACGGCCACCTCCAGGCCGGTTTCCTCGCGCGCCTCGCGGCGGGCGGCCTCCTCTGGCGGCTCGTCCGCGTCAGCGAAGCCGCATGGCAGGCACCACAGGCCGCGGCCCGGTTCGTGGCGCCGCCGCACCAGCAGCACCCGCCCGCCTCGCTCCACCAGCGCCGCGCAGGCCACCTTCGGGTCGGTGTAGACCACGAAGCCGCACGCCGGGCAGGCCGGCCGCGTACGCCCGCCCACCGCGCGCTCGGCCAGTTCCCCGCCGCAGCGGCTGCAGAAGCGCAGCGGCCGCAGTTGCGGATCGACCATGCGGCCCCCCGTGCTATAATCGCCAGAGTAGGTGGTGGCTCCGCCCCCGTGCCCCACGGAGGTGCGGGGGCGGAGACCCCCGGGAAAACAACACTGGGTGGGGAGGCGCAGCCTCGCCACCCCCCGCCACATGAAACCACAGCGGACGTTCATCGGCCTCGGCAGCAACCTCGGCGACCGCGTGGCGAACCTGCGCGAGGCGGTGCGGCGCCTGCGCGCCGTCATCACCGTGGAGAAGGTCTCCAACCTGTACGTCGCCGCGCCGCTCGGCTATGTGCGGCACGACGCGTTCATCAACGCCGTGGTCCAGGGCACGTGTGCGCTCAAGCCGATGGAGCTGCTGCGCGAGCTGCAACAGATCGAGCGCGCCATGGGGCGCCGCATCGGTGTGGAATATGGGCCGCGGCCGATCGACCTCGACATCCTCCTCTTCGGCACGTTCCAGATGGAAACTCTCGAGCTCACGCTGCCGCACCCGCGCCTGGCCCAGCGCGCCTTCGTGCTCAAGCCGCTGGCCGAGCTGTCCCCCGACCTCATGCACCCCGTGCTGTACTACACGGTCGCGCAGCTGCTGCAAGATGTGGACGACGCCGAGCAGGTGAAGCTGTACGACCCGGCCGAGGAAGAAGCTTGAGCCTGACACACACCGTGTCCGGTGATCGACGTCCCAACGTTCCAAGGCTCAGACGTTCAACATTGCGCGCAGCGCCGCGATCTCGTCTGCGAACGCGCTCGTGAGCGTCCGCTTCTCGTCCTCCGGCAGGAAGGTCGCCTCGACGCTGTCCAGCATCACGGCCGCCAACTCGCCGGCGCTGAAGCCGAAGGCGCGCGCCGCCAGCCGCAACTCGTCGCAGAGCGTCGTACTGAAGAACACCGGATCGTCGCTGTTGATCGAGATCCGCACGCCGGCGTCGAACAGCTGCCGCAGCGGGTGGGCCTCCAGGCCCGGCGCGGCGCCGGTGCGCACATTGCTGGTGGGGCAGACGTCCAGCATCACGCGCCGCTCGCGCAGGTGCGCCAGCAGCGCCGGGTCCTCCACGCTGCGGATGCCGTGGCCTAGCCGCTCGCACTCCAGCGTGTTCACCGCCCCCCACACGCTCGGCGGCCCCACCACCTCGCCGGCGTGCGCCATCACCCGCAGGCCGGCGCGCCGTGCGGCGGCGAAGACCTCGGCGAACGGCTCGGGCGGGTGGCGCAGCTCGTCGCCGCCGATCGACCACGCCACCACGCCGTGGGGCATGTTGCGCACGGCGATCTCCAGCACCTGCCAGGCCAGCTCCACCCCGAACTGTCGCCCGAAGTCGAAGGCCAGCGCCGTGCGCACCCCGTAGTCGCGCCGGGCGCGCACCAGGCCGGCCGCCGTCCCCTGCACCACGTCGTCCAGGCTCATGCCGCGTTTGATGTACAGCCCGGGCGACACCATCACCTCGGCGTAGCGCACGTTCTGCTGCGCCAGGTACGTCCCAAGCTCGTAGGCCACCTGCTCGAAAT
Source organism: Roseiflexaceae bacterium (assembly GCA_035559635.1). GTDB lineage: Bacteria > Chloroflexota > Chloroflexia > Chloroflexales > Roseiflexaceae > CALJIC01. Next base: position 8,701 of record DATMBA010000589.1, on the reverse strand, counting down.
CCCGCGGATACACCAGCGCGCGCGCCAGCGCCATGAACACGGTGAGGAACTCGTGGAAGTTGCGGTAGTCGAAGAGCTGCGCGACGCCCTGCTCGTCGCGGGCCGGGATGTCCACGCCGTTGCGCTCGGCCAGCTCCAACAGCGTGCGCGGCGCGATCGACCCCTCCAGGTGCAGATGCAGCTCCACCTTCGGCATGCGGCTGATGAACGCGTCGAGCGCGGGGGGGAGTGGCGGGTGCGTGTTCACGGGCCTCCTCGCCAGGTTGTCAACTACCACAGAGACACAGAGGCACGGGAGGTTGGCAGGTGTACTGTGCTCTGTGCCTCCGTGCCTCTTGTGGTGAACCCTCGGCCTACATAACCACTACGAGGCCATGCCGACCGCCTCCAGCCGCTCAGCGTTATCGTAGACCACCAGCGCGTCGATCAGGCGGTCCAGGTCCCCGTCCAGCAGCGCCGGCAGGTTGGAGAAGTTTTGCCCGATGCGGTGGTCTGTGACGCGGTCCTGCGGGAAATTGTAGGTGCGGATCTTCTCGGCCCGCTCGCCGGTGCCCACCTGCGCCAGGCGCGACTCGCCCAACTCCCTGCGGCGCCTCTCCTCCTCGCGCGCATAGAGCCGGGCGCGCAGCACCGCCAGCGCCGATGCCTTGTTCTTGAGCTGCGAGCGGCTGTCCTGGCAAGTCACCACGATCTCCTCGGGGGTGCCCGGCTTATAGGTGATGCGCACCGCCGAGTCGGTGGTGTTCACCCCCTGGCCGCCGTGCCCGCCGGAGCGGTAGACATCCACCCGGTAGTCGTTCGGGTTGATCGCCACGTCGGTCTCCTCCACCTTCGGCAGCACCGCGACGGTGGCGGTGGAGGTGTGGATGCGGCCGCGCGCCTCGGTGGCCGGGACGCGCTGTACCCGGTGGACGCCGCCCTCGTACTTGAGCCGGCTGTAGGCGCCTTCGCCCTGGATCTCGAAGATAATCTCCTTGTAGCCGCCGATGCCGTTCTCGTTGGCGTTGACCACCTCGACCTTCCAGCCCCGGCGCTCGGCGTAGCGTGTGTACATGCGAAACAGGTCCGCTGCGAACAGGGCCGCCTCGTCGCCGCCCTCGCCCTGGCGCAGCTCGATGATCACGCTCTTGCTATCGTTGGGGTCGCGCGGCAGCAGCAGGATCTTGATGCGCTCCGCGAGTTCGGCAAGCCGCTGGCGCAGCGTATCGATCTCCTCTTGGGCCAGGGCCCGCAGCTCTGGGTCGTCGGCCTCGCTCAGCATGGCCTGCGCCTCTGCGAGCTGACGTTGGCCGGTGCGGTAGGCGCGGTAGGCGGCCACCACCTCCTCGATCTCACGCTGCTCGCGGGCGATCTGCTGCAGGCGCGTGTGGTCGGTGGCCACGTCGGGGCGGGCCATCAACTCCAGGAGCTCTTCGTAGCGCGCTTCAACACTGGCAAGCTTGTCGAACATACTCAATCCAGTCCAGCTGCTCATCGCTGCCCGCTCTATTGTACACGAACGGCGGGCGGGCGACGTTACGTCGTAGGGAACGGAAGGGCGCCGGCACAGCCATGCCAGGCGCCCTTCCATGTGTGTGCCGATTCGTGGGGGTGGTGGCACAGGCCCCTGGGAGTGCGCTGCCGCGCAGTGCGACGAAGCCGCGCCGCACGAGGGGCCTTTCCGCTGCCGGCATCCTAGCGCGTATCTGCAAAGCAGGAGGCTTGGAGGGGCGCAGCCCCTCCAAAAGAACCTTTGAGAAGATTTTTGGGGCTGCTCCCCCACGCCCCCGCAAACGCAGGTTGCAGATACGCCCTAGTGTCCGAGCTGCTGCTGCATCGCCTTCTTACGGCGGTTGCGCTCGGCGCGGCGGCGCTTCTCTTTGCGCTGCTCGCTCTTCGAGACGAAATGCATCTTCTCGCGGTAGGTCTTGGTGATGCGCTCGGCGACCACAACCTTGTTGAAGCGCCGCAGCAGTTGCTCAACCGTCTCGCCATCGCGTCGATCTACTCTCATCGGCCTGCGTCACACCCACGTGCCCGTGCGAGCGCCGGGCCAAACAGCCGCGCGCACCGAACACCTGGGGTTACCACTCTCACCCCCTTCCGCACAGAGTCGAACAGCGCGGGGATGCGCTGCCACGTGATAGTATACACCCCGGTGCCTGAATCCGCAAACGAGCGCGGCCGCGCGGGTGAGGTTTATGCGTTCTCGCCACGCCCGGCAGCGCCCGGCCGGTGATGAAGTTTTACCACATAATCGGGTCCGTGGCGCCGTCCCACGCCCGGCCGCTGAAGCGGCGGGCTATCGCCTGCCAAGCCCGCCTGCGCGGGCTGGGTCGCAGGCCGCGCAGGCGGCCTGCGTGAGGGAGAGCCCGCCTGCTCATGGGCCGGGCGGGGCGCCGCAGCGGCACGCCAGTACGTCGCACCCGGGGTGCGCCAGGTTCACGCCCGGTGAGGCGCAGGGAGGCCCTGCCTTCAGCCCTCCGGCATCGACGGCGCCAGCGGCTCACCCGCTTGCTCACGCCTGAGCGACGTGGTAAGATCCACACGTCTGGGCCGCTAGCTCAATGGCAGAGCACGTCGCTCATAACGACAGGGTTGCAGGTTCGAATCCTGCGCGGCCCACCACGACTAAGTCCCGAGTGCTGCGTGCTGAGCGCTGAGTTGGAACCCCTCAGCGCTCAGCACGCAGCATTCAGCCCGTTTATGAAGCTTGCCGTCCTGGCCGACATCCACGGCAACCTGGCCGCGCTCGAGGCGGTGGCCGAGCACATCGCCCGCTGGCGGCCGGATGCCGTGGCCGTGGCTGGCGATATCGTCAACCGCGGCCCCCGCTCGCTCGACTGCCTGCGCTTCGTGCAGGCCCGCGCCGCCGACTCCGGCTGGCGCGCGATCCGCGGCAACCACGAGGACTACGTGATCGACGTGGCGCGCCGCCCGCACCTCCGGCCCCCCGGCCTGGAGGGCGCGGTGCGCGAGAACGTGCGCTGGACGCGCCACCAGCTCGGGGATGCGGTGGCCGACCTTGAGGCGCTGCCGGACCTCCTGAGCTTCCTGGCGCCGGACGGCGGTGAGGCGCGCGTGGTGCACGCCTCGATGCGCCATAACCGCGACAACATCCTGGTGGATACGCCGGATGAGGTGCTGCGCCAGCAGATCGCCCCCGCCCCACCGCTGATGGTGGTGGGGCACACCCACCGCCCGCTCATCCGCCGGGTGGACGACACGCTGGTGGTGAACGTGGGCGCGGCCGGGCTGCCATTCGACGGGGACGTGCGGGCGGCCTATGGCCAACTGGAGTGGCGCGGGGGGTGGGAGGCGCGCATCGTCCGCGTGCCGTACGACCGCGAGCGCGCGGCGCGCGACTTCGTCGAGAGCGGCTACCTGCGGGAGAGCGGGCCGATCGCCGCGCTGGTGTACGACGAGTTCCTCATCGCGCGGCCGCACCTGTTCCGCTTCGTCGAGCGCTTCCGCACGCCAGTGCTGGAGGGCGCGCTGACGCCCGAGGAGGCGGTGCGGGCCTACCTGGCGGAGCTGTCGTCCTAGCCGCACCACGAAGACACGAAGGCACGAAGACACGAAGCCTTTTGTAGAGCTTCGTGCCCTCGTGCCTTCGCGTCTTTGTGTCCCGCGCTGGCTGGACAGACCTACCCCGCCACGAGGGTGTAGAGCTCGCGGGCGCTGTCCTGCAGCAGCGGGCGCACCGTGCCCTCGACGATCTCCTGGAAGTGCGGCGTCGCCCGGTGCGCCGCCCGGGCCGCCTCGTCGTCGTACTGCTCGTACAGCAGGAAGGTGTCCGGGTTGTCCGTCGCGCGGCAGACATGGTACATCCGGCAGCCCGGCTCGCGCTCCCGCACCAGCTGCGCCATGCGCGTCAGCGCCTCCGCCACTGCGTCCCCATGGCCCGGATTGACATAATATTTCACGACCAGGACGATCATGATGTCCCCCTTTGCGTGCAGCGAACAGCGGCGCGCCTATTGTAGAGCAATTCTCCTGATTCGTAAGAAGGGAGAGAAGATGGTCGTGGCGGCTGCGCCCATACCCCCGCCCTGCGCGGTCCCCGAACGGCGCGTGGGTGCGCCCCGCCCGCATGGCCAGTTGATGGGAAGTTAGTACAGTGGTAAACTAAACTTTAACAACTGATAGTATACGCGGGGGGCCCTCGCGCCCCCCCGCAAACCCAACCGTTCACCTGGCAGGCGGCGCGCAGCGCGAAGGGAGCGCGAGGGGTCTCCCCTCGCACAACTGTCAATTCATCCGGCGCAATGCGCGCTCCCAGAGAAATGCTTTACATAAGCGGGAAGATGAACATCACACGAGAGCATCCGGTACGGGTCGTCGCGATCAGCGGGAGCCTGCGGGACACCAGCTACACCCGCATGGCGTTGGACGTGACGCTGCGCGGCGCAGCCGAGGCGGGGGCCGTGACGGAGATGATCGACCTGCGGGACTACGAGCTGCCGTTCTTCAAGAAGGACCGGCCGGCGCTGCCGCCGGACGTGGCGCGGCTGCGGGCGGACGTGAAGCGGGCGGACGGCATCATCCTCGGCACGCCGGAGTACCACGGCAGCGTGAGCGGCGTGCTGAAGAACGCGCTGGACCTGATGGGTTTCGAGGAGTTCGAGGGCAAGATGATCGGGCTGGTAGGGGTCTCGGGCGGGGCGCTCGGGGCCACCGAGGCGCTCAACACACTGCGCACCATCGGCCGCTCGCTGCACGCCTGGGTGCTCCCGCAGCAGGTGTCGGTCCCCGAGGTCTGGAAGGTCTTCGACGCGAGCGGGGCGATGAGCAGCCGGGCGCTGGAGGGGCGGCTGCTGGAGTTGGGGCGGCAGGTGGCGCGCTTCGCCTTCCTGCACGCCGCCGAGCGCGCGGGGGATTTCCTCCAGCTATGGGAGACGGCGCCGCCGAACCCCGGCGGGGAGCACTAAAAGCCTATCCGATTACCTCGGGGAGGGGTCAGGGGATTTTCAGGGAGGGCTTGCCCTCCCTGAAAATCCCTCTTTCGTATTACGGTCAGGCGTCCTCGAAGACCCAGTTCTGCTCGCGTGCCAGCGCTCGCAGCGCGCGGGTGAGCGAGTCCAGCTGCTTGAGCAGCAGGCCGACCTTCATGGGCGCGCCGGCGTCGCTCTTGACCCACTTCACCAGGTCGCCCTCGGCGTGGGCGCGGAACAGGCGGTCCGTCTCGTCCAGCATCTGGTCGAGCGAGCGGATGCGGAAGACGCGCGCCTTATTCTTGGGCTGGTTCTCGATCGTCTCGTCCTCCACCCCCAGGAACTGGCCGGCGTCCTCCGGCTCCTCATCGTCCCACAGGTCGCTATCGTCCTCCTCAATCGCGAAGCCGCCGGCCGCGGCGCCCTTGACCAGGCCGGCGGGCGCCGGCGCGGGCGTGCCGGGCTTTGGCGCGCCGGCCGCCAGGTCCACCCCCTGCTGCAGCGCGGCAAGCGCGTCGTCCAGCGAGAGGTTCGGGTTGGCGGCGAAGAAGCTGGAGAGGCGGCTCAGCTCCGCCGCGGACATCCCCTCGTCCACCGCGGCCTTCGCTAGCTCGATCTGCGTGCGGCGGTTGGGGATGCGGCGCAGGTGCTGGGCCTGGGTGACGTTCAGCTCGCCGCGGCGGATGAATGCCTGTATCTCCTCCGGCAGGTCCAGCAGGCCGAGGTAGCGGCGGACGGTGCGCCCGCTGAGGCCGACCGTGCGGCCGACGGCCTCGTCGAGCGCGCCCTCGCTGTCGTCGCCGGGGGTGCGCCCGTTGGCGAGCTGGTCGCGCAGGCGGGCGAAGGCCTGGGCCTGCTCGAGGTCGTTCAGGTCGCGGCGTTGGAGGTTCTCGGTGAGCTGCTGCACCAGCGTGCGCGGGTCATCGGCGTCCAGCAGGATGCAGGGCACGCGCTCGAGGCCCAGGCGGAGCGCGGCCACGCGGCGGCGGTTACCGTAGACCACGCGGTAGCGGCCGCGGCCGGCCTCCACCACGCCGAGCGGCTGGAGCAGGCCGTGGTCGGCGATGGTGGCAGCGAGGCCCTCGACGTCGCCGGGGTCCTCGCGCACGCCCTGCGGGTCGGCATCCAGGGTGCGCGGATCCAGATAGAGGAGCTGCATAAGGCCTCCAGGCTCCACAGAAAATCGGCACAGGTGTTCGCCCGGAGTATACCAGAAGTAGGGCCGCCGGGCAACCGCACGGCCGCGATGCCGTCGCGCATCGACCGCACCGCCCCCGCGATACGATCGCCATCGGCCCCGCCGCCAACGGGGCCGGCGCCGACCACATGGCGCCGCGCCGTCGCCCGGCGCGCTATAATAGCGCCGTGCCGCAGCCACCTGTGAGGACAACGATGCCTGCCTTTCTCTCGCTGCCCGAGGCGATCGCTGCCTATGTCGCGGACGGGGCGACCGTGGCGCTGGAGGGCTTCACCCACCTGATCCCGTTCGCCGCCGGCCACGAGATCATCCGGCAGCGCCGGCGTGACCTGGTGCTGGTGCGCATGACGCCCGACCTGATCTACGACCAGATGATCGGCATGGGCTGCGCGCGCAAGCTGGTCTTCTCCTGGGGCGGCAATCCCGGCGTTGGTTCGCTGCACCGCCTGCGCGACGCGGTGGAGCACGGCTGGCCGCGGCCGCTGGAACTCGAGGAGCACAGCCACGCCGCCATGGCCAACGCCTACCACGCCGGCGCCGCTGGCCTGCCGTGCGCGATCTTCCGCGGCTATCTCGGCTCGGACCTGGTGCAGTACAACCCGAACATCCGCTTCGTCACCTGCCCGTTCACCGGCGAGCAACTGGCGGCGGTACCCGCCCTGCGCCCCGACGTGGCGATCGTCCACGCGCAGCGCGCCGACCGCGCGGGCAACGTGCTGATCGAGGGCATCACCGGCGTGCAGAAGGAGGCCGTGCTGGCCGCGCATCACGCGATCGTCACGGTGGAGGAGGTGGTGGACGACCTGCGCGCCCCCGGCCCGAACGCCACTGTGCTGCCTTCCTGGACGATCACCGCCGTGGCGCTGGCGCCGGGCGGCGCCCGCCCCTCCTACGCCCACGGCTACTACCGGCGTGACAATGCCTTCTACACCGCCTGGGATGCCATCTCGCGCGAGCGGGAGACGTTCCGGGCATGGATGGAGCAGCACGTGCTGGCGAGGTAGGGGGAGGGTCTGGCCAAGGGAGGGCCAGGGAGGGCGTGCCCTCCCTGAAACTTATAGTCTGCAAGCCTTTCGCCGCGAGGAGCATGCTATGGAGTACACCACCGCCGAGATGATGGCCGTGGCGGCGGCGCGAGCCTTGCGGGACGACGACGTCTGCTTCGTGGGGATCGGCGCGCCCTCGCTGGCCTGCAACCTGGCGCGCCTCACCCACGCGCCGCACATCACGCTGATCTACGAGTCCGGCACGATCGGCGCGCGGCCCGACGTGCTGCCGCTCTCGATCGGTGACCCGGAGCTGTGCGAGACCGCCCGCTGCACCGTCTCGGTGCCCGAGATGTTCCAGTACTGGCTGCAGGGTGGCCGCATCACGGTGGGCTTCCTGGGCGGCGCCCAGATCGACCGCTTCGCGAACATCAACTCGAGCGTGATCGGCAGCTACACCCGCCCCAGCGTGCGGCTGCCGGGCGGCGGCGGCGCGCCAGAGATCGCCAGCCTGTGCGCTCAGACCTACGTGGTGATGCCGCAGAGCCGCCGCAGCTTCGTGGCGCAGGTGGACTTCATCACCTCCTTCGGTCACGGCCAGGGTGGCGACCACCGGCGGCGCCTGGGCCTGCGCACCCGCGGCCCGACGCTGGTGATCACCGACCGCTGCGTGATGCGCCCGGACCCCGAGACGAAGGAACTGACTGTGACGGCGCTGCACCCCGGCGTGACGCCTGAAGATGTTGCCGCGCACACCGGCTGGCCGGTGCGCTTCGCGACGGACCTGGAGCGCACACCGCCGCCGGACGCGGCGGAGCTTGCGGTGCTGCGCGACCTGCAGGCGCGCACGGCGCGGGCGCACGCCGGCCAGGCATGAGGCGTCGATGAGCCAGCCCGCCCTGCTCACCACCCCGGCGATGGCGACCGTCTTCGCGCCGGCGGGCCTCGTGGAGCGCCTGCTGGTATTCGAGGGCGCCCTGGCGCGCGCCGAGGCCGAGGCCGGCGTGATCCCGCCCCAGGCCGCGGACGCGATCGCGGCCTGCTGCCGCGCCGGGCTGTTCGACGTGGAGGCGCTCTACCGTGAGGCGGCCGTGGCCGGCACGCTCGCCATCCCGCTGGTGCGGGCGCTGGCGGCGCGGGTGGGCGGCGAGGCCGCTGCCTTCGTCCACTGGGGCGCCACCAGCCAGGACGCGCTGGACACGGCGCTGGCCATGCAACTGCGCGACGGGCTGGACCTGCTGGTGGCGGACCTGCTGGGGATCGCGGAGCGCTGCACCACGCTGGCGCAGGAGCACCGCCGCACGCTCATGCCGGGGCGTACGCTGCTGCAGCACGCGCTGCCGATCACCTTCGGGCTGAAGGCCGCCCGCTGGCTGGCGCTAGCCACCCGGCAGGTGCGCGCGCTGCTACACCAGCGGCGGGAGGGCCTGGCGGCGCAGCTCGGCGGCGCGGCGGGCACGCTGGCGGCGCTCGGGGCGGCCGGGCTGCGGGTGGCCGAGTTGCTGGCCAACGCTCTGGGGCTGCCGCCGCCGGACCTGCCGTGGCACGCCGAGCGCGACCGGGTGGCGGGCGTGGCGGCGGCCGTGGCGATCGCCGCCGGCTCG
>DATMBA010000588.1:0-5421 GCA_035559635.1 Roseiflexaceae bacterium | reverse complement strand
TGGCCCCTCCCGCTCCATCAACATCAAGGTGACACGCCACTAGGGCGTATCCGCAAAGCGGGAGGTTTGGAGGGGCTGCGCCCCTCCAAACGAACCTTTGAGCAGATTTTGATGGCTAATATGATAGCATGCGCCGGACCGCCGCACCGGCACGCTAGCCCTTGTGTGAAAGGCCGCCCCGATTCTATGGACACGGCACCGAATGTCCCTTGGAGGTGATCGATGCGCTCAGCGACCCTGCTCCTCGCGCTTTCGCTGCTCGTGGCGGCTCTCGCCGGCTGCGCGGCGCCGGCCACCGTTGCGCCGATAGCAGCCAGCACGCCGGCTGCGCGCGCCGCCACCGTTGCGCCGACTGTGCCTCCGCCCAACCCCACGCCGCTCCCCCCAACGGCCACCCCGGCGCCGCCGACGGCCACCCCGGCGCCGCCGACGGCCACGCCCGACCCGTGGGCCGAGTACGTGCCCTACACGATCGAGGGGATGCGCGCGCGCACCTATGGCACGGAGGGCGAGATCGAGATCGTGCGCGTGCTCGAGGAGGGGCCGCGCTTCACCCGCTTCCTGTTCGCCTACCGCGGCGACGGCCTGCGCCTCACGGGGATGCTCAACCGGCCGAGGGGCGCGGGACCCTTCCCGGTGGTCATCCTGGCCCACGGCTACTACCCGCTGGACGTGTACCAGACGGGCAACGGCACCCGGACGGCGGCCGACTACCTGGCCAGCCGCGGGTTCCTGACGCTCTCGCCGGACTTCCGCTCGCACGCCGGCTCGGACGACGCGCCGAACCTGTTCCGCGCCGGGCACGTGATCGACACGCTGCACCTCATCCCGCAGGCGCAGCGGCTGCCGGATGCGCGCCCCGGCCCGGTGGGGCTGTGGGGGCACAGCAACGGCGGGGCGGTGGCCGCCAAGGTGATGGCGGTGAGCGACCAGATCGCGGCGGCGGTGATCTACGCGCCGGCCTCGCTCACGATCGCCGAGGACTACGCCTTCCGCGCCGAGCGCTGGCGGCGACGCGCCGGCCAGGCGCCCGGCAGGCGCAGCGGGGTGATCGACCGGCTGGAGATCGAGTTCCCGGTGCGCCCCGAGGAGGCCCCCGACCTATACGCGCGCCTGTCGCCGCTGCCCTACCTGCGCTACGTCCAGGCCCCGGTGCAGATCCACTGGGGCACCGCGGACGAGACGGTGCCGTACAAGTGGCCCGGCGACCTGCTGGCCGGGCTGGAGGTGGCCGGCAAGGATGTCACCTTCTTCAGCTACGAGGGCCAGCCGCACTCCTTCCGCGGCGAGGCCAACCAGCTCTACCTGCAGCGCACCGCCGAGTTCTACGCGCTGCACCTCGTACCATGACGTGCAGTGGCGCAGTGGAGGTGGGCGCGGCGCCCCGGTGCCTAGGGGGTATCCACAACCTCCGTTCGCGGGGGCTTGGGGGCACAGCCCCAGAAAAATCCTCATCACGAGTTCTTTGGAGGGGCACAGCCCCCCAAACCTCCCGCGCCACGCCATGGAATGGTGGCGCCACCGCAGTGGTATCATAGCGCCATTGGAGTCCTTCGGAGCATGGGAAGAACGGCGCATGGCACCCTCATCTGAGGCTGGCACCTCCACCCCGCTCGAGCGGCCGCGGCCACGCCTGAGCGCCAGGCAGACCTTCGCGGCGCTCAGGCACCGCAACTACCGCCTGTGGTTCTTCGGCCAGATGGTCTCGTTGTTTGGCACCTGGATGCAGGCCACCGCGCAGGGCTACCTGGTCTACCAACTCACCGGCTCGCCGGCCTACCTCGGCGTGGTCGGCTTCGCGGCCGGCGTGCCGGCGTGGGTCTTCACCCTCTACGGCGGCGTAGTGGCGGACCGGGTGCCGCGGCGGACGCTGCTGCTGATCACGCAGGTCACCATGATGGGCCTGGCCTTCGTGCTGGCGGGGCTGGTGTTCGCGGGGGCGGTGCAGGCCTGGCACATCGCCGCGCTGGCCTTCGCGCTGGGGGTGGCCAACGCCTTCGACGCGCCGGCGCGGCTGGCCTTCGTGCGTGAGTTGGTGGACCGCGAGGACATGACGAACGCGATCGCGCTCAACGCCACCATGTTCAACATCGCCACGTTCAGCGGGCCGGCGGTGGCCGGGCTGACGTACGCGCTGATCGGGCCGGCGTGGTGCTTCGCGCTCAACGGCCTGTCCTTCCTGGGCGTGATCTGGGCGCTGCTGCTGATGCGCCTGCCGCCGCAGGCGCGCCCGGCGCGCCGCGGCTCGGCGTGGGAGGAGCTGGGCGAGGGGCTGCGCTACATCCTGCGCACGCCGGCGGTGCGCACTCTCATCCTGCTGGCCGGCGCCACCAGTCTGTTCGGCATCTCGTTCGCCACGCTGTTCCCGGTATGGGCCACCGACATCCTGGGGGGCGACGCGACCACCAACGGGCTGCTGCAGAGCGCGCGTGGGCTGGGGGCGCTGCTGAGCGCGCTGCTGATCGCCTCGCTCGGCCGCTTCAACTACAAGGGGCGGCTGCTGACGCTCGGCTCGTTCCTGTTCCCGGCGCTGCTGATCGTCTTCGCGCTGGTGCGCTGGTTGCCGCTGGCGCTGCTGGTGCTGGTAGCCACCGGCGTGGCGGTGATTCTGATCATGAACCTGGCCAACGCGCTGGTGCAGAACCTGGTGCCGGACGCGCTGCGCGGGCGGGTGATGGCGGTCTACAGCCTGACCTTCTTCGGCAGCATGCCGCTCGGGGCGCTGTGGGCGGGCACGCTGGCCGAGGTGGCCGGCGCACCCGCCGCGATGATCAGCGGCGCGCTGATGGGGTTGCTGGTGGCGGGGCTGATCTGGGTGCTGGCGCCGCAGATCCGGGCGCTGGAGTAGGCGGTGCTTCCAGCGCAGGTGAGCGGCGAGAGGCGATAGGGTCGCCTCTCGCCGCTCACCTATCATCTGGCCCTATGGCCGCAGCACCACCTTCGCCGCCTCGAGCGTACCGCGCGCCAGGTCGTGCACCAGGCGCGGGCCGTCCTCCAGCGGCGCCACCTGCTCGATCAGCGGCGCCGCGTTGATGCGGCCGGTGGCCAGGGCGTCGATCGCCTGGCCGAACTCCTCGTTGAAGCCGTACACCCCGCGGATGGTGATCTCCTGCGTCACCACCTGTTGCATGGGCACGGTGACCTCGGGCGCGGAGTTGCCGATCCAGGTCACGTGCCCGCCGATGCGCGTCACGGCCAGGGCCTGCTGCACGGTGGGGGTGATCCCCACCGCCTCGATCGCCGCGTGGGCGCCGAGGCCGCCGGTGGCCGCGCGCACGGCCGCCGCCGCGTCCTGCTCGGCCACGTTGATGGCCAGGTCCGCGCCGAGGCGCCGGGCCAGCTCCAGGCGGTGCGCGCTGCGGTCGGTGATAATCACCGTGCCGGCGCCCTTGAGCCGTGTGGCGAGCAGCGCCAGCAGACCGATCGGCCCGGCGCCGACGATCGCCACCGTCTCCATGAGGTTCAGGGGCGTCTGGTTGACGGCGTGGAGCGCCACGGCCAGTGGCTCGGCCAGCGCGCCATGCTCCCAGCTCAGGCCGGCGGGCATGCGGTAGAGCTGGCGCTGTGGCACGCGCACCAGCTCGGCGTACGCGCCGTGGTAGGTCATGCCGATCATCGTCCGCCGCTGGCAGACGTTCGGGCGGCCGGCGCGACACATGGCGCACGCGCCGCACACCACCAGCGGCTGGACGATCACCCGGTCGCCGGGCCGGTAGTCACTCACCTCTGCGCCGACGGCGGCGACGGTACCGGCGAACTCGTGCCCCATGACGATGCCAGGCGTGCGCCGCCCGGTGGACCCGGTGAAGCCGTGCACGTCCGAGCCGCACACGCCAACGGCCTGCACCCGCACCACCACGTCGTCCGGCCCCGGCTCGGGCGCGGCCACCTCGCGCAGCGGCATGTGCCATGGCCCCTCGTAGACCAGTGCTCGCATTGGTTCCTCTTTGCATATGAAGGGTCTATTCGGATAACCCAGCGAGGGTGGGGTTTCAGGGGAGGGCACAGCCCTCCCCTGAAACCTCCCCGAGTGGAAGGCACAGACATCGATGTTTCGGCGGGGCGAAGCCCCTGCGAGCCTCCCCAACTCAGATGCACAGGGAGGGCGTAGCCCTGTGACCCGCCCGGGAGCGCGGGCAGCGCCCTAGCGGTACTGCAGCAGCCCAGCCAGGTGGCGGGTGGCCTCGGGGCGGTCCAGCTCGGCCAGCAGCCCGGCGAAGTCGAGCGGTTTGCGGCTGAAGGTGAGCTGCCCGTCCCTACGCGGCCATTCGTCGGCCGGGCGGTCCCACGCCAGCTCGATGCCGTTGAAGTCCGGATCGTGCAGGTAGATCGCCTCGTGGGTGCCGTGGTCCGAGGCGCCATCGATGCCCCAGCCGCTGTCCAGCAGGCGCACCAGCGCCGCGGCCAGATCGCGCCGCGTCGGATAGTTGATCGCGAAGTGGTACAGGCCGGTGCTGCCGGGCGGGGGCGGCGAGCCACCCAGGCTCTCCCAGGTGTTCAGCCCGATGTGGTGGTGGTAGCCGCCGGCGGAGAGGAAGGCGGCGGTGCCGAAGTTCAGCAGCAGGTCGAATCCCATCAGGTCGCGGTAGAAGCGGATGGCGCGCTCCAGGTCCGCCACCTTGAGGTGGACGTGGCCGATGCGCGTCTCGGCGGGCAACGGTTCGTGTGCCATGGTCATGTCCTCCACGTTGCGTGTGCGGTGCAGTCCGGTGGGGCGTCAGCCACACCCCCGCTCACGCTCGCACCATTGTACCGCTGGAAAGGGGCGAGCCAGGGAGGGCGAACCCTCCCTGAACACCTACCCATCACAGTACGAAGTCGAACGTCGCCTCCTTGCCGTCCGCCGCGTCCCGCACCGCCATCACCAGCGCCGGGTGGAAGATCCCATCGCGGGCATTGGCCGGCTCGTCCGGGAAGTAGAGTTGGGTGGTGAGCACCGGCTGGTTCGGCGCCTGGACCTTCACGTGGATGTGGCGCGTCCGGCCGGTGTACAGCCCCGGCACGATCGTCTCCAGCCGGTAGCGCCCCTGGGCGTCGGCGAACTGGTGGCCGCGCAGCCGGAAGCCGGCGTTATCGTAGGCGCCGGAATCGTCGGCATGCCAGAAGTCGAGCAGCGCGCCCGCCACCGGCTGGCAGGCGGTGGTCAGCACCGTGCCGCTCACCACCAGGCGCGTGCCGGGCATGCCCGGCTCCAGCAGCGAGGTGCGCTCGGGGGTGTTGGGTGTGTAGAAGGGGCCTTCCGTCTGGGCTATGGTCACATCGTCCTCATCGCCGCACGCCGGGGTTGGCGCGAGGGCGGCCGGCGCCTCGGTGGGCGCGCTCGTCGCCGCCGGCGCCTCGGTGGGCGCGGTGGTCGGCGGGGCGGTAGACGCGGGAGCCGTCGCCGGCGGGGCGGTAGACGCGGGCGCCTCGGTGGGTGTG
>DATMBA010000587.1:0-2244 GCA_035559635.1 Roseiflexaceae bacterium | reverse complement strand
GGCGGCTCGCCTAACTGCCCGCGCCGCCCCCACATCTGCGCCACCCTGCGAGCGGGTCATGCTGCCGTGCCGTCGCCCGCGGACGCCGCCGCCCGTTCCGCCGCTAACGCCTTGCGCCGCTGCCACCTACCCGCGCGATCGGGTGCCCGCTCCTTCACCGCACCCAACCCCTCGCGCCAAGCCTGCAGGTGTTCGGCGGCTGACGGCCCCCCGCGTACCGTGACGATCTGCCGGCCCGCCGCCTCGAACGCTGCCATCACAGCCAGCCGGAGCTCTCCGGGTGACGCCAGCATGTGCTGACGCCGCGCCACCTGGATGTCAGGCTCCTCGCTCTCGGGCGTGGGCTTCTCCCGCAGCCGTCGCAGGTCGTAGTCCTCCACGACGAGGACATCGTAGCGTGCCGCCATCTGTTTGGCCCACGCCCGGTACACGTCGAGCCGGTGGAGTGAGCCGCGGCGCCGGGTGGCACTCTCCCAAACGCCGAGATGCCGGTCGCGCTTGTGCCAGGCATCCAGCGCCTGCCAGAGCGCCGGGAGCTCACTGGGCTGGTGCCGGAGCCACCAGCGCCAGAGTGAGTGCCACCGTTCGGGCGACCGCCACTGCGCGTAGTGTTTCAGGCGCTCGGCCAAGAGCGGGCTCGGGGGATCCCGCTCGAGCAGTGCTGACACGGTCTCGCGGAGCTCGTTCATGTGCTGGTCCCGGTGGGACCGCAGGCGATCGGCCTCGTCCCAGCGCCCGCGGACAGCCGACGGCAGGACGAGCGGGTGGTTCGTGGGCTCATCGGTAGTCGCCCATGTGCCGGCGAGGATGCGACCGTCCGTCGTGCGGCACCAGTGGAGATCGAGTGCAAGTGCCCGGTCGCCGGTCGGGCGCGCCGGCACGTCAGGCAGTCGGACCGTAAAGACGGCCTCCCAACGCGGGTGAAACCCGACCATGCGCCGCACGATTCGCACCCACATGATCCGCCCGTCCTCCGGGATGGGCCGGTACCAGACGATGGGCCAGACGGCCCAGATGGGGGCGCGGTTTTCGTCGCTCTGCACGCGGCACCAGAGCCGCGGGCAGGGCCGGCCCCGCCGTCCGGGGACGGGTTCCGCCGGCGTCAGGCGCAACCGACTGTCCTCGCCTTCGAGCAGCTCGGGCACGGGCATCCCGTGCTGGACCTGGACACCGAGCTGCGTCCACGTGTCTGGTGCGCGCAGCGCGGGGGCGCGGCGTCGCTGCTCGTGTGCCTGTTCGACGAGCAGGTAGGTGCCCCAGTAGAGACCGGAACGCGCACGCTCGGCCAGGAGTGCGGCGTGATGGGCCTCGTCGATCGCGGCGAACGCCTCACGGATGGCCGGATCCTCGCGCAGCTGGCGCCGACGCTCCCGGTGCTCGGCTCGGAGCGCTTTCAGGGCGGTGAGTTGCCCCCGAATCCACTCCCGGTCCCTCGCGGCATCGAGGGACGCCTTGGTCTTGATCGCGCGGCGCCGCTCACCAATGGCCTGCTCGATGGCGGCGATCTGCTCCTCGAGCGCCCGCAGCCCGTGGGCGGTGTAGAGGCGCCGGACCTGGAAGCGACGCACATGCTCCAGGTAGACGAGCGTGTGTGCGTACCGGGTGGCGAGTAGCAGCTGCCGATCGACGATGTCAGCCCCGGCGAGCGGGGGCAGGAGCTGGTAGCGGTAGTTCCGGACCATCATGCCTCCTTGTGGGGTGTGCGGCGCCGCCAGACGCCGGGCCCGAGTGGGCTGTGTTCGGGCATCGCCGCGCGGTGGTGCCCCTGCGGGCAGATGGGCCCCTGTCCGATGCCACAGCAAATGGTGCAGCGCCAGGGCATATCGCCTTCCCGGCGCCGCATTTCGCGCGCCCGCCGCCGGCCGCGGTTGATGGCGTTTGTGTGGCGGCGCCGCTCCCCGCAGACGCGGCAGTAGCGCTGCGTAGGGCTCCGCAGGATCATGGGCACCCCGCATTCCGCGCAGTGGGCGATCGCGGTCGCGCGCCTCATGTCGGCGTCCCCCAGCGCTGCGTCCACGGCTCGAAGTGCAACTGGATGGTGCCCGTGGGCCCGTTGCTGGGCGCTCCCATGCGGTGGCTATCGTGAATCACGGCAGGATCCCTGAGTAGTGGATCATGCGCCGCTCCCCAGCACGCCGTGCACCCGGATCTCGCGGGCGCGGACCTTCCCACTCGCCGTCACAAGACAGTCGGCGACTCGCGCGGTCACGCCGACCAGCGCCACGTCGGGGCCATACTTCCGGC
>DATMBA010000586.1:0-4274 GCA_035559635.1 Roseiflexaceae bacterium | reverse complement strand
ATCGACCCAGCCAACTCCCCGCAGGTCAACGCCGTCACGCTGGTGGCCGAGCCGCTCACACCCACCAGTACGCCCACAGCTACCGACACGCCCACACCCACCAGCACGCCCACAGCTACCGACACGCCCACCAGCACACCTACCAGCACGCCCACACCCACCAGCACGCCCACACCGACCCCAGTACCCCTACCGA
Source organism: Roseiflexaceae bacterium (assembly GCA_035559635.1). Taxonomy (GTDB): domain Bacteria; phylum Chloroflexota; class Chloroflexia; order Chloroflexales; family Roseiflexaceae; genus CALJIC01. The sequence continues at coordinate 4,078 of DATMBA010000586.1, read as the reverse complement.
CGAATCTACTGGCGAACCCAGGCTTCGAGCTGGACCAGGATCTGAACGGCCAGCCGGACTCCTGGACATCCAATACGCGGGTGACCCGCAGCAGCTCACTGGTGCGCTCCGGCAGCTTCGCCATGCGCCATAGCGCCACGGACAACGGCAGCTACACCATCACACAGACCGTGCCGGGACTCGCTGCCGGCCAGTCCTATAGCTTCTCCTTCTGGGTGAACATCCCCGCCACCGCGGACTCGTTCACATTTCGGATCGATGTGCAGTGGCGCAACGCCAGCAACGGCGCTATCAGCACCAGCACAGTGCGATCATACACTGCACAGACTGGCGGCTGGAACAACGCCACCGCCAATCTGATCGCCCCTGCCGGGACGACCAGCGCGCTGGTCCGCATGGTGGTCAGCAGCCTGAACGCAACGATCTACGTCGACGATGGGCAGATGCAGAGCAGCAGCCGCGTGGCGAACGGTGGCTTCGAGTGGGACACTAACGCCGACGGCCGTCCGGACAGCTGGACCAGCAACAGTGTCTTCACCCGCAGCAGCGCGATGGTGCGCGGCGAGAGCTACTCGGGCCGCTTCTTCGCCACCAACAACGGCTCCTACACGATCGCCCAGACGGTGACCGGGCTGACGGCGGGGGCCAGCTACCCCTTCGCAGCCTGGGTGAACATCCCAGACACCACTGATACATTTACATTCCGGATCGAGGTGCAGTGGCAGAACTCGTCCGGCGGCGCCCTGAGCACCATCGTGGTCAAGTCTTACACAGCGGCGACCAACGGGTGGAACGGAGCCACGGCTACCCTCATCGCACCGACTGGCGCCGCCCGCGCAAGCGTGCGCCTGGTGGCCACAAGCCTCAACGCGACGATCTACGTCGATGATGTGATGCTCGGCCCATAGCTAACCCCACGTCCCGACGGAGAGACGCGGAGCGGTTGCGCCGCTCCGAAAACGACAAGACGTGGGGGCCCGAAGGCCCCCACGTCTCCGTGCGCGTGCCATTATCTTAGGTGACAAGGGGAGTGTGGGGGGGTTCACCCCGCACACATCCCCACCAAGCTCTTACGACTGCGTCGGTGCCAGGCTGCCGGCCATCCAGCGGATGTGGTTGGTGCCGATCTTCCAGAGCTGGCCGAGCGTCTCACGGTTGGCGGCCGCCTTGGCGAAGGTCAGCATCGGGCCGGGGCGCAGGCTCCACTCCCGCGCCGCCTTCCGTGCCCAGAACTCCAAGTCCTTGGAGCTGAGGTGCGGGTAGTTCAGCACGGTGTGGTTGTACATGTCGTAGTCCTCCCAGCGCTCCATCTGGATCCAGCCGTTCTCCACCGCCTCGTAGTAGAAGGGGGTGCCGGGGTAGGGCGTGGCGATGTGGAACAGCGCGATGTCCAGCGGCAGCCGCTTGGAGAGGGCGATCGTCTGCTGGATCGTCTCCACCGTCTCGCCCGGCAGGCCGACGATGAAGTAGCCCCAGTTCTTAATGCCGGCGCGGTGGCTGGCGGCGATCGTCTCCTGGATGCGCGTGACGGTGGTGCCCTTGCGCGCACGCTTCAGCACCGCCTCGCTGCCGCTCTCGAGCCCCCACGCGATCATGAAACAGCCGGCCTGCTTCATCAGGCGCAGCTCCTCTTCGTCCACGAAGTCCACGCGGCTGTTGCAGCTCCAGCGCAGCTTAATGCCGTCACGAATGATCGTGTTGCACAGGTCGTAGACGAACTCCTTCTTGACGGTGAAGAGGTCGGCCTCGAAGTGGATATGGTGCATGCCCAACTCTTTGAGCACGTACATCTCCTGCAACACATGCTCGGGGCTGCGATGGCGCACGCTGGCCTGGTAGGTCACATGCTTGATGCAGTAGCGGCAACCGGCCGGGCAGCCGCGGCTGGTGAGCACGAAGGTGTACGGCCCGCCGACGATCGGCACCTTGTACTTCTGCCACGGCAGCATGTGGTGCAGCGGCAGCGGCAGGCTGTCCAGGTTCTCGATGAACGGCCGGTCCGGGTTGATCTTCACCTCGCCGCGCTCATCCCGGTAGGCGATGCCCCTGGTCTCGCGCAGGGCGCGCGCGATCACCTGCGGATACACCCCCAGGAAGCGGCCGCGGGTGGTGAGGTAGGAGGCGTCTGGGAACGGCAGCTTGCGCCAGGGGGCGGTCAACTCGGTGTTGCCCACCGGCACGGTGTCGGTGGCCTTCTCCAGCTGCACCTGCCGGTCGATCGTCTGGATCACGTCGACGATCGTCAACTCCGGCTCGCCGCGCACCACGACGTCGAGCGTCGGGTAGCTCTCCAGCGTCTCGCGGCTCATGGGGGTCACGTGGGTGCCGATCGCCATGCTGATGGTGCCGACCGCCTTGCCGATGAAGGTGGTCCGCATGTCGTTGGTGAGCGTGGGCGCGGTGGCGTGGATGACCATGTAGCGCGGCTTGTGCTTGAGCATGTAGCGCTCGAACTCTTCCCAACTCATCCCTAGCCCGATCGCGTCCACCACGTCCACCGTGTAACCAGCCTCCTGGACCACCGCGCCGATCTGGGCTAGCGCAGTCTGCGGCCAGATGATGCCGTCCCGCGTGCGGCGCCCCACCCGTGCGATGTCGCGCAGGAACAGGTCGCCGTCCGGCGAGGGGGGGTTGAGCACCAGCACATCGAGCCGCTTGCTCTGCTCGCGCGGCAGCTCGACGAACGTGATCTCACCGGCGCGCTCGCTGGCTTTGGCGGGCGCCACCAACTTGATGCCCTGGCGCCTGTCGCCGGGGGCGATATGCTTCTCGGTCTGGGGGGTGGCCTCGTTCTCGGACATCGGTTTCCCTCCTCATGGACAGACGCCTGCCGGAGCATGGAGGTCGAGGGGTCTGCCGCCTCGAGGTTCCCCGCCCCGTGCCAAAGGCCGGACGCCGCTAAATGCAAGCGCACAATGACTGGACTAAGCGTAGTCCTTGCTTATGAAAGTCCCGTAAACGGCGAGGGAATGGGCGATAAACATCTTTTCATCGCCCGTAGAGGATATCAGAGGGCGAAGAGGAACATCAGGTCGTTCACGTTGGTGTGGGTCGGCCCGGGGCGGAGCAGATCGTCCAGCGCCGCGAAGAAGGGGTAGGCGTCGTTGCGCGCCAGGTGGTTGGCCAGGTCCAGGCCGAGCGCCTGCGCACGCGCCAGCGTCTCGCCAGTGGCCACTGCGCCGGCCGCGTCGGTTGGCCCGTCGTCGCCGTCGGTGGCCAGCGCCACCAGCGCCACGCCTTCCAGCCCGGCCAGATCGGCCGCAGCGGCCAGTGCCAACTCCTGATTGCGCCCGCCGCGCCCAGCGCCGCGCAGGGTGACGGTGGTCTCACCACCGGCCACCAGGCACGCCGGCCGGGGGAGGGGGTTGCCGCTCGCGGCGATCTCGCGCGCGACCGCGGCGAGCGCGCGACCGATCTCGCGCGCCTCGCCCTGCAGGTAGGTGGTCAGCAGCAGCGGGTGGAAGCCCTCGGCGCGTGCCGCCTCGAGGGCCGCCGCCGCCGCCTGCGCGTTGCTGCCCACCACGACGTTCTGGACGCCCTCCAGGGCCGGGTCGCCGGGTTTTGGGGTCTCGGGGGCGGCGCCGGCCAGGCCGCGCCGCAGGTGGTCCAGGATGGGGCCGGGGGCGGAATCGGCCAGACCGTAGCGCTCCAGCACCCCCCAGGCATCGGCGAAGGTGCTGGTGTCGGCCACGGTGGGGCCGGAGGCGATCACATCCAGCGGGCTGCCGACCACGTCCGAGAGCGCCAGCGCGGCCAGCGTGGCGGGGTGAGCCATGCGGGCCAGCCCGCCGCCCTTGACGCGGTCCAGGTGCTTGCGCAGCGCGTTGATCTCGTTGATGCTCGCACCGGAGGCCAGCAGGGCGCGCGTCAGCGCCTGCATATCGTCGAGCGCCACGCCGGGGACGGGCAGGGTCAGCAGCGCCGATCCGCCGCCCGAGATCAGCACCAGCACCAGGTCGCGCTCGGTGGCGCCCGCGAGCAGGGCTGCGACGGCCCGCCCGGCCGCCACGCTGCGTTCGTCTGGCACCGGGTGGCCTGCCTCGATAACGTTGAAGGTTGAACGTTGAAGGTTGAACGT
>DATMBA010000585.1:0-9775 GCA_035559635.1 Roseiflexaceae bacterium | reverse complement strand
GAGGGCTGTGAGCAGCAGGGCGATCAGCTTGTGCAGCATGAGCAGGTCTCCCTTCATGGTCTCTCGCGTTACGTCATTAGCCATCGTCAGGTAGCGGTCGGTGCTTGTGGTTCGCCATCACCCTCCTTGATAATCCGAATTAATAAACCGAATTACTTCAAGTAATGAATCGACACCATGTCCCCTGGGCCGGTGGCGACAGGATTACACTGACGCGCGCTCGACGAGGGGGCAAGCCATCCGATACTGGTCGGGGCGTGCGCTCGAAGGGAGATCGTGCTGTTGGAGGAGGTAGTGCACGGCCCACTCGCCCATCTGGTAGTGGGGCAGCTCCACGGTGGTAAGCGGTGGATGCAGGTGCTCCGCCACCACTTCCAGATTGTCGAAGCCGATCACGGCGACGTCGCCGGGGATGCTGAGGCCCTGGCTCTTGATCGCATCGTAGGCGCCCATGGCCATAATGTCGCGGAAGCAGAAGATCGCCGTAGGCGGCTCGGGCAGGCGCAGCAGCTCGAGGGTGCAGCGGTAACCATGAGCGGAGTCGGCAGGGCCGCTGCGCACCAGAGCGGGGTCGAAGGCGATGCCGGCAGCTTCCAGGGCCGCCCGATAGCCCGCCAGCCGCCCGGCGGTCGCTGGGATGGGGTCGGCGTTGTTGATAAAGGCGATCCGGCGATGGCCTTTGCGGAGCAGGGCCTCGGTGGCCGTACGGCCGCCCTGCTCCTCGTCTGGCACGACCGAGGGCAGCAGGCCGTCAGGATCGAAGCAGTCCAGCAAGACCAGGGGTACATCGTGCTCGATGGGCGGCAGCTCGACAGCATGGTGGAACATGGTCGCGTAGATCAGGCCCTCCACCTGGCGCTCCAGCATGATCTCGAAGGCCCGTTGCTCCAGGCGGCGGTCGCCGCCTGTGTTGAGCACCAGCAACACCTTCTCACTGGCCCAGGCGGCATCCTGGGCGCCCTGGATGATCTTGCCCGCGAACGAGGTGGTGGCGATCTCGTCGGAGATGAAGCCGATGGTGTGGGATTGCCGCTGGCTCAGGGCGCGCGCCAGGACATTCGGGCGCCAGCCCAGTTCCTGGATGGCGGCCATCACCCGCTCGCGCGTCTCGGCGGGGATATTGGCGTTGGGCACGTTGTTGACGACGAAGGAGACGGTGGTCTGCGAGACGCCGGCCAGCCGTGCCACGTCGTACATGGAGGGGCGCTTCGCACGTGATCGCTTCGGTGAGGGCGCCATCACGAAGTCTTTCTGGTCTCTGCGGTCGTCCACGTCATCGAGCTTCAGTATTCCGGTTTACTAATGGGCATTAGTAGAATATCACAGCCGGTCTGCCTTGTCAAGAGGTTCTTTTGCGGTGCACCCACCGCGCCCCTTCACCGTGGTGGAAGGCCAGGGAGGGCTGCCCTCCTTGCAACCCACGGTCACCCCCGCGCGGCGCGCAGCGCGGCCTCGGCCAGGGCGCGCTTCTCGGGCGGGCCGCGCATGATGGTGTCTGTGACGGCGACGCGCAGCCCCAGCGCGCGGATATCGTCTGCCAGGTGTGCGTCCAGCGCGTCGATCACCAGCGCGTCCGCCAGGCCCTGGTAGCAGCGTGCCACGCCCAGCGCCGAGACCTCGTAGCCCATCGCGCGCATCAGTGGCGCCGCCGGGCCTTTGATGGGCGCGCCGCCGACGATCGGGCTGATGGCGGCGATCGGCGCGGGGGTGGAGGCCAGCGCCGCGCGCACCCCCGGCACCGCCAGGATGGTGCCGACGCTGACGATCGGGTTGCTGGGGGCGATCAGCACCACCTGCGCGCCGCCGATGGCCTCCAGCACGCCGGGCGCCGGGCGGGCCGCCTCCACGCCCTCGAACACCACACCCAACACCTCATCCCGCGCGTGGCGCCGCACCAGATAGTGCTGGAAGTGCATGCGGCCGGACGGGGTGTCGATCAGCGTCGCAACCGGGTCGTCGCTCATGGGCAGGATGCGTACGCCCACCCCAAGCGCGCGCCGGAACGCGTCCGCCACCTGAGTGAGTGTGTGCCCGGCGCGCAGCAACTCCGTGCGCCGGATGTGCGTCGCCAGGTCGCCATCGCCGAGCTTGAACCAGGTCTCCGCGCCGAGCCGCCCGAGCATCTCCAGCGCGTGCGTGGTGTCGCCGCGCACCCCCCACCCCTGCGACTCCTCGATGATGCCGGCCAGCGTGTATGTGACGATGTCCACGTCGGGCGAGATGTGCAGGCCGTGCAGCACGATGTCGTCACCGGTGTTGACGACGGCGACGATCTCCTCGGGCGGGACGACCTGCACCAGCCCCTCCAGGAACCGGGCGGCGCCCACGCCCCCGGCGAGCACGACGATCATGTGAACACCCCTCTTACGGAAAACAGGGTGGGTTTCAGGGAGGGCTATGCCCTCCCTGGCCTCCCATCTAGAACCAATACTTTTCAAATACGGGAGGCGTGGAGGGCGAAGCCCTCCCTATCCTCCCCCGGTGGGGGTGTGGGGGCCGCAGGCCCCCGCACCCCCACGCTGCGGGCAGCGCCCGCTTATTTAAAACGTATTGCATCTAGAACCGTGAAACATTCACCGGCGGCTCAGGCACGCTGAACAGCCGGTCCACCACCTCGGCGAAGCGCTCGTCCGAGATCGACGCCAAGCCGTAGGTGAGCAGGCGGCGGAAGGGCACGGCGCCGAGGATCAGCGCCGAGAGATCGGCCACATCCAGGCGAATGGTCGCCTCGGGGGTGGTGTTGGCAGCCAGCTGCGCCCGGCCGTCCACAAAGCGCACCGTGGTGACGTCGGCGTTCTCCGGCAGGAAGCTGTCCACTACGTCGATCGCCAGCGTGAGACTCTGGCCGCCGAAGTTGTGCCCGGACAGGGAGGCGATCAGCAGCGGCAGATCCAGCACGCGGAACATCAGCCCGACGCCGGCGGTGTGGCTCTCGTGGTAGACGTGCGGGATGAGGTTGCCCGTGCCGTTGCGCGGGTCGCTCAGCAGCCGGTGGAAGTGCTCGTCCGGGGTGGTGAGCACCACGCTACGGATCTGGTCGGCCTGGCTGTGAAGGAAGGCCAGCAGGCCGCGCAGCGCCGCACCGTGCTCATAGAGCAGTTCGCGCACCTCGATGTCGTTGAGGTTGAAGTTGGCGCCCTTGCGGAACTGGAACTGCACATAGCCGCGCAGCTCGCTCCCCTCCCAGAAGCCGGCCACGCGGTTCTCGGGGGTGTCCAGCAGCCAGCCGATCTCGGCCTCCGCGCGGGCGAACATGCCGTGGGTGTGGGCGAAGACGCGCGCGTAGCAGCCAGAAAGCGCCCGGCGGTCGGCCGGGCCGAGCAGGCGCACCCGCTCGCGCTCCCCGCCGGGCGGCAGGCTGTCCGGCCGGAGGGTGTACTGGTACATCTTGGCCCCCAGGCCGAAGCCCATAGCGCGGTAGAAGTCCACCCGGAAGGGGTAGAGCGCGGCGAGCGGCGCGCCTTGGGCGCGGTAGTGGCGCAGATACCAGGCCAGCATGTCGCGCGCCACGTGCTGCCGCTTGTGTTGGATGTCCACCGCCACCAACCCCACGCCGCCCACCGGCATGCGCGTGCCGAAGCAATTCATGGTGAAGTCGAGCAGCCGCATCCCGCCCAGCAGCCGGCCGCCGCGGTACAGGCCGTAGAGGTGGATGCGCGGGTCGCGCTCTGTTCCCTCGCGCATGCGTTGGGCGTGGCGCTGCAGGCTCTCGGACGTGTGCAGGTCGAAGGACGGGTAGGCGTTGCCGACGATGCGGGCGAAGGCCTCCAGGTCCTCGGGGGGGATAGGGATGATCTCATTCATGCTTGCGCTGGGGGGGGCGGGGGAAGCCTCCCGCCTCCATACAATCAATCGAAAAGGACCACCAGCTCCTCCAGCGGCCGCCGCTCCCTGCGGACCGGCTCGGCGGCGGCATAGCCGAGGGTGATCAGGGCGTGCGGGGTGAGCGCCGCGTCCAGCCCCAGCGAGGCGGTCACCGCCTCCGGGCAGAAGAGCGGCGCGCACATCCAGCCGCTGTCCAGGCCGAGCGCGTAGGCGGCAAGCAGCATGTTCTGCACCGCACAGCCCAGGCTCTGCACCGCCATGGTGGCCTCGGCCGCCTGGCGCGCCGCATCCGGGTACACGTCCATGTCGCCCAGGTACAGGCAGGGGACCACGATCGCCGGGGCGCCGGTGATGCGCGCGCGCGAGATGCGCAGCCGCCGCTCGATCGTCTCCTGGTCCTGCCCGTCCAGCGCCAACTGGCGGCGCCACTCGTCCCCCATGGCCGCGGCCAGGGCGTGCCGGCGCGCCTCCCTGGTGATCACGGCGAAGCGCCAGGGCTGGCGGCCGTGCGGCGAGGGCGCCCAGCGTGCGGCCTCCAGGACAGCCAGCAGGTGCTCACGCGGCACCGGGCGCTCCTGGTAGCGGCGCACGGAGCGGCGGCCGCGGATGATGCCTTCCAGGCTCAGATGGGATCGCGTCATCGTACAAGATGTGAGCTGCGCGCAGGGAGGCTCGGCGGAGCTGCGCCCCGCCGAAAAAGCATTTTCGTGGGGCCGCAAGCCCCACCCCCATGCGCGTTCGCACGAACGGAAACGTGCGCGCGAACCTTAACTTATCTGAAGAGATCGCGCTCCGGCGGCCGGACCAGCTGCCTGGCGCTGCCCCCGGCGCGGGAGTACGGGTACCCGCGCACCACCGCCGCCGGCACCTGGTCCACCTTGCCCATCACCAGTTCGGCCGCGGCCGCCAGTTCGTCCGCCACGGCGATGTTCGTGACGCGCATGGTGTAGCCGTGTGCGTCTTGCTGCCCGGAGTAATCTGCCAGCGGCGCGATGCCGGCCACGCCGATCGCCACGTTCACCTGGCCCTCGCGCCACGGCCGGCCGAAGGTGTCCGAGATGATCACCGCCACGTCCGCGCCAGCCTGCTCGCGCAGGGCCAGCCGTAGCGCCGCCGCCGAGGCGTCCGGGTCCTCTGGCAGCAGCGTCACGGCGCCGCCGGCCACGTTGGACTCGTCCACGCCGGCGTTGGCGCACACGAAGCCGTGGCGCGTCTCGCAGATCAGCACGCCGCGGTCCATCCGCACGATGCGGCGCGTCTCGCGCAGCACCACCTCGTAGTGATGGGCGTCCTTCGGGCCCTGCGCGGCCAGCACGCGCGCCATGTGCGAAGGCTCGACGCTGCGCGGGTCCACCACGCGCCCCTCGGCCTTCGAGACCACCTTCTGCGTGACAACGAGCACGTCGCCGTCCTGTAGGGGCGTGGCAGCCCGCTCGAGCGCCGCAAGGATGAGGCCGGCCAGGTCATCACCCGGACGCACCTCGCCGATGCCGCGCACCGGGAAGATACGGATCTCTGTTGACATGTGGGACTCTCTGTGAACGGGAGGCAGCCGGCGTATTGTACCACGGCGGCTGATGTGCGTTCACCAACGTGCGGGCGCGTGCGGGCCCGGGCAGGGCATGGCGGTCAGCGGCACGACGCCGTGGTCCATGCAAGACGTTTCGTCATACCCCGGCGTATCGGGGGTGTGCGTTCTCGGCGCGCTACCACGCCCGGCCCGTGAACGGGCGGGCTATCCGTCACGAAGGCCGCCTGCGCGGCCTGAACTCAGCCCGCCTCCGCGGGCTTTGCGATGGGCAGCCCGCGGGTTTACCCACCGGGCGTCGTACGCCATGACAGAGCCTATCCGTATACCTCGGGGAGGGGTCAGGGGAGGGCGAAGCCCTCCCGTGAAACCCCACCCTATCCGGATAGGCACTAAGCCCAAACCCGGCGTATACCTGCGATTGACAATCTGTGTCTCGTGGCCTAGACTTCATAAGACTCGCAGATGCCGGAGATTCCCATGAGCACCACCATGCCCTCCGTGGTCACCGCCCTGCTGCTGGCCACCGCGTTTGTGCTGGCGGCCTGTGGGACCGCCGCCCCCGGCGCCCCCACCGCCGCGCCGCCGCCCGCCACTCCCACCGCCGCGCCGCTGCCCACCTCGCGGCCTGGCCCGCTCGACACCCTGCGCTGGTCGCTGGAGGGCATCAGCAACCTGCCCTCGCTGGACCCGGCCCGGCCGCAGGGTATCCAGTCCACCACCATGATCAACCTGGTGTTCAGCGGCCTGATCCGCCTGGACGAGCGGCTGGAGGTCCAGCCGGACGGCGCGGAGTCCTGGGAGGTCAGCGCCGACGGCATTGTGTACACCTTCAAGCTGCGTGAGAACCTGGCGTTCGCCGATGGCACGCAGGTCACGGCCTCGGACTTCGTCTACTCGATCAACCGGGCGCTGGCGCCGGAGACGGCCTCGTTCGGCGCGCCCTCGCAGCTCGGGCGGATCGTCGGCGCCGAGGACGTGGTGCGCGGCGCGGCGCGTGAGGTGAGCGGGGTGCGCGCGCTGGACGAGCGCACGCTCGAGATCGCGCTCGACACGCCGCTGGCCTACTTCCTGGCCCAGCTCTCCTACCCCTACACTTTTGTGGTGCCGCGGGCGCTGGTGGAGAGCGGGGCCGACTGGGAGCGGCGCGCCTACGGCACCGGCCCGTTCAAGCTGCAGGAGGTGCGGCCGGGTGAGGCGGCGGTGCTGGCGGCCAACGAGCACTACTGGGGCGGTGTGCCGCAGCTGGCGCGGGTGGTGATGCCGTTCAGTGCGGACAGCGAGACGGCCTACCAGCGCTACCGGGCCGGCGAGCTGGACATCATGGGTAACCGTGATAACCCGGTGCCGCCCGCGCGTATCCCCGAGGTCCAGGGGACGCCGGACTTCCGCTCGGCCGCGCTGCTCACCACCCGCTACGTCGGCTTCAACAACCGGCGCCCGCCCTTCGATAAGGTGGAGGTGCGGCGGGCCTTCGCCATGGCGGTGGACAAGGCGGCGATCGCCGAGGGGCCGCTGGGCGGCACGGTGATCCCGGCCGGGCGCATCCTGCCCTCCGGCATGCTCGGCACGCAGTTCCCCGTCACCCCGCTGGCCTATGATCCGGATGCGGCCAGGGCCGAACTGGCGCGGGCCGGGTTCGCCAGCGGCGCGGGCTTCCCGAAGGTGACGATCAGCTACGCCGTGGAGGGGGACAACGGTACGGTGGTGGAGGCGCTACGCGCGGCCTGGCAGCGGCACCTGGGGGTCGCCGTGGAGGTGGCGGCGCTGCCGCTGGACGAGTTCATCAGGCGGCTTGACGTAACGTACTTCGCGCCAGAGTCGCCGGAGAGCCTGGACTTCTACCTGAGTGTGTGGGGTGCCGACTACCCGGACCCGCAGAACTTCCTGTCGCAGCAACTCATGAGCGGCACGCGCAACAACAACGGCCACTTCTCAGACGCAGACTTCGACCGGCTGGTGGCCGAGGCGGACCGGCTCTACGACCGGGCGCAGATCGAGCGGCGCCTGCAGCTCTACAACCAGGCCGAACAGATCGCGATCGATAAGGTCGGCTGGCTGCCGCTGTTCTATCCGCGCTTCAACATCCTGCTGCACCCGCGTGTGGAGGGCCTCAAAGTCACCCCCAACGGCCTGGTGGCGCCGGACTGGACGAAGGTGCGGGTGCAGTAGTGCTCTGGCGCTCGGACGCTGAAGTGTCCGTTGGTGCGCGACGCGCGCCGCGTTCGCGCGGGCGAACGCCCTGCCGAACCCCTGGGCGGCCGTCCGCCGCCATGGACGAGGGTCGATCCGCAACCGCCGTTTGCGGGGGCGTGGGGGGCGCAGCCCCTCCAAACCTCCCGCTTTGCGGATACGCCCTAGGAGGGGGCGGGGCAGGCCAGGTCCGCCCCGCCCCTCTCAGCGCCAGGATCAGAAACGGCCGCCTGTAGGCGGCCGGGGAAGGGGATCTGGAGCGGCGGGCGCTGCCTGGCGCCGAACTCTCGTGTGATCGCGCCGCTGTTCTATTGCCACCAGAAGTAAAGCAGACTCCGTGCCACGGCGCCTCCGCACCCGGTTCGATCCCGGCGTCCGCCGGTTGGCGGATGCCCCCGCTCCGCCCCCCGAGCGACAGCCTTAAGCCCGATCGGGATCTCCTTCTCCCGTCTCACCCCCGCTCACCCGCACAACCGATGCCTCCGGCGGCGCGCCGCGCTATGCTACGTGCCTATCCAAATACCTCGGGGAGGGGTTAGGGGAGGGCATAGCCCTCCCTTGCAACCCCACCCGCGCCAGGGAGGGCAAGCCCTCCCTGACCCCCCGTGCCTCACGTAGCGCTCTGCTGGAGGAAAGCTGATGCACACGTATGCCGAGACCCGCGAGTACCGAGTTATGGGGAAGGACCTGCGCCCGCTGTTGGACGGCTTGTGCGGCGAGGTCTTCACCGCTGAGTCCGGCGGCTATGACGCCGCCCGCGCGCTATGGAACGGCCGCTTCGACCGCCGCCCGGCGCTGATCGTCCGCCCGGCCTGCGCCGAGGACGTGGCGCGCGCGGTGGCCTTCGCCCGCGAGGCCGGCCTGCCGGTCTCCGTGCGCGGCGGTGGCCACAGCCTGGCCGGCTTCGGCGTGGCCGACGGCGCCCTGGCGCTTGACATGTCGGCCCTGAAGCACATCCGCGTCAACCCCGAGGACGCCACGGTGCGCGCCGAGGCGGGGGTGCTGGCCGGTGAACTGGACCAGGCGCTGCACCCGCATGGCCTGGCGGTGCCCGTCGGCACCATCTCGCTCGTCGGCGTCGCCGGCCTGACGCTCGGCGGCGGGATCGGCTGGCTCACCCGCAAGTATGGCCTGACGCTGGACAACCTGGAGGCGGTGGAGTTGGTGACCGCCGAGGGCCGCGCGCTCACGGCCAGCGAGCGCGATCACCCCGAGCTGTTCTGGGGCCTGCGGGGCGGCGGCGGCAACTTCGGCGTCGTCACCGCCTTCACCTTCCGCGCCCAGCCGGTGCCCACCGAGGTGCTCGGCGGGCCGCTGTTCTACGCGCTGGACCAGGCCCCCACCGCACTGCGCCTGCTGCGCGACATCATGGAGGGCGCGCCGGAGGAGTTGGCCGCGATGGCGACCCTCATGACGGCCCCGCCCGCCGCGCCCTTCCCCGAGCACATGTGGGGCCGCCTGGCGCTGGCGATCGACCTGTGCTACGCCGGCCCGGAGGCCGAGGGGGAGCGCGCGCTCCGGCCGCTACGCGAGTCCGGCCTGCACGAGCTGGACATCGTCCGACGTATCCCGTTCCTCACCCGCCAGCGCAGCAGCGACGGCAAGATCCGGACGGGCCACCAGCACGACGGCGCCTCGCGCTACCTGCAGATGCTCAGCGACGGGGCGATCGACGCACTGGTAGAGGCCTTCGCGCGCGTCAACTCGCCGCTCCATAGCGCCCGCCTGGTGAGCCTGGGCGGCGCCGCGGCGCGCGTGCCCGCCGCGGCCACCGCCTACCCGCATCGCGGCGCGGCCTACGCCCTGTGGCTCGGCGCTGTCTGGGGGCCGGGCGAGCCGGCCGCGCCCCATCGGGCCTGGATGCGCAGCGCTCTGGCGCTCATGCGGCCCTACACTGGCGACGCCACCTACGTCAACATCCTGAGCGATGAGGGCGAGCTGGGTGTGCGTGCCGCTTACGGTCACGAGCACTACCGTCGCCTGCAGGCGCTCAAGCGCGCCTACGACCCGGAGAACCGCTTTAGCTCCAACCAGAACATCCGGCCGTAGCTTGGCCCTCCTTCTCTCCCCTTGCCGGGGCGCCGTCATCGCCGGGTGTGTGTGAGGCCTCGCCCCTCACACACCCTACCCCATGGGGCGTGGGGGCGGCCCAGCGTCCTGGCGCCGCGCTCGGCGGCCGCCAGGAGGCCTCACACACCCTACTCCATGGGGCGTGGGGGCGGCTTCGCC
>DATMBA010000584.1:0-21864 GCA_035559635.1 Roseiflexaceae bacterium | reverse complement strand
GGAACAGCGCGCCGGCCAGCGTCAGCCCGAGCGCGCCGAGCGCGGCCCCCGCCAGCCCGCCGCGCAGCCCGTCCAGCCAGGCCCGGCGCGGGCTGCGCTTCACCAGCGCGCCATCTGTGGCGGCCACGCACCCGGCGATGCACAGGCCCAGCCCGGCGCCTACGAACGGGTAGGCCAGCCAGATCAGCCAGCGGGCGGTCTCCACCGCGCCCACCGCCCACCAGCCCAGCAGCCCGCCCAGCGCGCCCAGGACGGCGGTGTAGTAGATCTGCATGCGCTTGCTCATTTTGACGCTCCCTGCACTACAGCACGCCCCACCGCCCTCCATGCTTGCAGGCCAAGCCTGCATCATAAGGAAAGAGGTCTTTTCAGGGAGAGCAAGCCTCCCTGACCCTCCCACGTCGCCTGGTCTCTGGAGGACTTGCCCTCCCTGACCACCAATCCCCCTCACCCTGTCAACTTGTCACCTTGTCGGTGATAGCCGCCCCGCACGCGGCGCAGAAGCGCGCCCCCACGCGCAGCGGCGTCCCGCACTCCACGCAGAATGCCCGCCGCGCCGCGCTCTCCACCGGCGGCTGGAGCAGCGTCGCACCGTCTGCAACCGGCCCGATGCTGAGCGCCGAGGACGGAGGACCGAGGAGGGAGGACGAAGGGCTGAGCGCCGGGTGCGTTGCCTGTTGCGCGCTGCGCCTTCGCATGAGCACGGTTGGGAGCACGAGCGCCCAGAGGATCGGCGCCAGCAGAATGAGGCCGATCACCGGGTTCGAGCGGACGTTGATCAGGTGCTGCTGGAGGTAGCCGGCCCGCGCCGCGGGCGCGCCGCCCACCGTCACACGGATGTCGCGCCGGGTGCCGTCGTAGAACGGCCGCGGGCTGCGGTAGGTGAGCGCGTACTCCTGCTGGATGCCGGCCGACAGCCGGCGGTACAGGTCTGCCAGGCGGGCGGCGTCCGGCGCATAGAAGTACTCGCCGCCGGTCTCCTCGGCGATGCGCCGCAGCACCTCCTCGTCCACCCCGGCGCGGCCATAGCCGCCGCGCTCGCCCAGGCCGATGGCATACACCGGCTGGCCGGCCTCGGCAGCGTGGCGGATGGCCTGGGCCAGCGAGTGCGTGCTGCCGTACTCGTCCGGGCAGTCCGGGTCGTCCCGGCAGTCCTGCCCGTCGGTGAGGAGCAGCAGCGCCCGGCGGCCCTGCACCGAGCGCAGGGCGTCCACGCCGGCCACCAGGCTATCGTACAGCGCGGTGCCGCCGGCGGGCCGCAGCCGCCGCACAGCGGCCTCCAGATCCCCGGTGTCGCCGGTGAAAGGCTGGTAGGTCTCGTGGAACGAGCTGAAGGCGATCAGCGCGGTGCGGTCGCCGGGGCGCATCTGGCGCACGAAGGCGAGCGCCGCCTGGCGCGCGCCCTCCAGCTTGCCGAACTCGTCCATGCTGGCCGAGCGGTCGATCAGCAGCGCGGCGGCCACCGGGCTTGCGCCGCCGCCGGCGAAGGCGGTGATCTCCACCGGGATGCCGCCTTCGGTGATCTGGAAGTCGTCGGCGTCCAGCCCACCAAGCGGCTGCCCGGCGCCATCGGCCACGCGCACGTAGACGGTGATCTCCGGGTAGCGGCTGGCGTCCACTTGGGTGACGCGGGCCGGCGGCTCCTCGGCCGCCACCGGCGCGGGGACCAGGAGCCAGGCGCCTGCGACCAGCAGGGCCACCATCGCAAGCAAGCTGCGCATCGTCGCCTCCGGGGGGTGCGTTCGCTCGTCTGGCGATGTGACGATCGGGCGGGAGGAATTGTTCCGCCGGGGGGGCGTGGCAGGGCTGCGCCCCGCCACATTTTAAAAGAGTCCCACGAACTCCTCCGACCGCTCCTGGTGGGGCAGGTGGCCAGCGCACGCAATGGTGACGAGGCGCGCATCGGGGAGCAGCCCGGCCATGTCCTCGGCGGCCGCGCGCCCGGCGATGTGGTCGCGCTCGCCCCAGACAAGCAGGGTGGGGACCGCGAGGTGCGCCAGCTGCGCGCGCAGCTCGCGGGCGCGGAAGGCAGCCTCGACGGCCAGCCAGCGCAGCGCGGAGAGATAGGCGCGCCGCTGGCCGGCGCTCCAAACCCTGGCCCAGACGCGCTCGCGCAGGAAGGCGCGGTCCGCCGCGGGCAGCGCGTCCAGGTCGGCGTAGTAGGGGCGCAGCGTCTCGTAGGCCGCGTCCTGCGAGGCGCGCAGGCCGGTGTACATCAGCTCGCCCAGGCCGGGGGTGAGGAACAGCAGCAGCGCCGCCGGCGGGCGGATGGGGGTTACAGGCAGCGCGCCGCCCACCAGCACCAGCCGCTCCGCGAGCGCGGGGCGGGCGAGCGCCAGACGCTGCACCACGGCGGCGCCCAGCGAGCTGCCCACCAGCGTGGCGCGCTCCACCCCCAGTGCGCCCAGCAGCCCGGCGAGCGTGCGGGCGAAGAAGGCCAGCGTGTAGGCTACCCGCGGCCGGTCGCTCCGCCCGAACCCCGGCAGATCCGGGGCGATCACCCGGTGGCGGGCGGCGAGCGGCGCTACCACGTGCCGCCAGGTGTCGGCCTCGTCCCCCAGGCCGTGGACCAGCAGCAGCGGCGGCGTGTCCGGGTCACCCGCCTCGTAGTAGTGCAGGCGCGGGCCGCCCGGCAGCCGCACGGCACGGGCGTATGGTGCAAGCGCCGCCGGGATCGTGAAGGTATCCGGTCGTGACATGGGCATTCTCGCCGGGTATGCAAGGCGCTGGACGGGAACGCGCCGAAGCCGGCACCGGCATCGCTTTCGCGAAGCGATAGAGCGCGGCGGCCGGGATCAGGCGGGCGCGGCTGGCGTGGAGCGATCGCAAAGACAGCTCCGGGTGCATCGGAGCATGGTGGAGGGGCCGTCCTGTGCCTGCCCCCATCACCGTGCGTTGCGCTTCGACGATCTGCATCGAGGGCGGCCACCGAGCCGCCCCTACGCCGGGGGCGCGTTCAGGAAGCGCAGCGCGGCGACGATGTACACCCGCGCCGCGTGCTCCACCTCGTCCAGGTCCACGAACTCGTCCGGCTGGTGGGGGATGCGCTTGTCGCCCGGCCCGTACACCACCACCGGCACGCCGCGGTCGCGTGCCAGGATGGTGCCGTCGGTGGAGCCGGGGACCCCGCCGAGGACCGGGGCCTCGCCGTACACCTGCCGGTGGGCGGCCACCAGCGCCCGCACCAGCGGGTGGTCCACCGCGATCTCGGTGGCGGGGCGGTCGTCCAGCACCTCCAGCGCGAAGTGGTAGGCCGGTGTAGCGGCGGACACCGCCGCCATCACCTCGCGCACGCGGGCGATCAGCGTCGCATGGCCGAGGGACGGCAGCGTGCGGATGTCCAGGAAGGCGTCGCACGTGTCCGGCAGGCAGTTCATCTGGGCCGGGTCCGGGCGAAGCGGCGCGCGGGCCACCGTGGGGCTGATGTGGACCTGGCCGAGCAGCGGGTGCGGGCCGCAGCAGGCGCGCAGCTCGGCCTCCAGGTCCAGCACCCGGCCGAGCAGGCGGGCCATGCCGGCGAGCGCGTTGACCCCTTCGTCCGGCATGGCGCCGTGGGCGATCCGGCCGAGGGAGAGCAGGCGCAGGCGGAGGGCGCCCTTCTGCGCCACGCACACCTCGCGCCCCTCCGGCTCGCAGACGATCGCCCCGGCGGCGCCGTCGGCGTGGCCGCGGGCGGCGAGCGCCTTGACGCCCAGCATCAGCCCCTCCTCGTCGCAGGGGACGAGCAGGCGCAGCGTGCCGGCGAAGGGCGCGCCGGCGAGCTGGAGCGCGCGCGCCGCGAAGAGCATGGCCGCCAGGCCGCCCTTCATGTCCGCCGCGCCGCGCCCGTACAGCCGCCGACCAACGATCTCGCCGCCGAACGGGTCGCGCGTCCAGGCGGCCAGGTCGCCGGGGGTGACCACGTCGGTATGGCCCTCCAGCAGCAGCAGCGGGCCGTCGCCGCGCGCGCCGCGCAGCTCGGCGATCACATTCGGGCGGCCGGGGGCCACCTCCTCCCACAGCGGCTGCCAGCCCCAGGCCGTGAGTTGCTCGAACACCAGCCGGGCGGCCTGCTCCTCGGAGGCGCCCGGCACCCCGGGGACGTAGACGCTGGGCGTGCGCACCAGGCGCTGGAGGAAGGCCACGAGCGCCTCGGCGTCGAGGTGCGCGAGGGCGCGGTCGATGTCGGCGGTCATAGTATCCTCGCCTCCGGATCGCTGAGGCGCTGAGCCGGGTGCGGGCGCTGAGGCCGGCGGCCAACCCTCAGCGACCTCAGCCTTTCAGTGCCTCAGCGCTTCAGATCCCCAGCCCCCGGCTCACGGTCACGGCCGCTGCGGCGAAGGCGAAGGCCAGCGCCAGCGCGGCCATGTCCGCCCGGCGGAAGGTGAGGGTGCGGCGCTTGGTGCGCGGCGGCGCACCGGCGGGGGCCCCACCGCGGTAGCAGCGGGCCTCCATCGCGATGGTGAGCACCTCGGCGCGCGAGAGCGCACCAACGAACAGCGGGATCAGCACCGCGCCGAGGCGGCGGGCCCGCACGAGCGGCCCGCCTTGGTCGAAGCGCACGCCGCGCGCCGCCTGGGCTTTGACCAGCCGCTCTAGCTCGGCCACCAGCAGCGGCACGAACTTGAGCGCCACCACCATCGTCATCACCAGCTCGTTCACCGGCACCCGCAGGCGCTTGAGCGGCTCCAGCATGATCTCCGTACCGTCCGCCAAGTCCATGAGCGGAGTGACGAACAGCAGCGTGTTGACCAGGTAGTAGAGCAGCACCACCCGGCAGAAGGTGAGCAGCGCCTGGAGCACGCCAGCCCAGGAGAGCGAGAGCACGCCCCAGCGCCAGAGCGCCTCCTCGGGGGTGGCCGGGTAGAACAGGATCTGGAAGGCGGCGATCACCAGCATGGTGAAGACCAGCGCCCGCATGCCGCGCAGCAGGTAGGCGAGTGGCACGCGCGAGAGGCGCTGGATGAGCAGCGCGGCCACAAACACCACCGCCACGCCGCCGAAGGTGCGGGTGAGCAGCACCGCCAGCATCAGCGCGCCAGTGGCCAACTGCTTGGCGCGCGGGTCCAGCCGGTGGATCGGCGAGCCGAGGTCCAGGTACTGGCCGAAGGTGATATTTCGTGAGAACTCTACCGCCATAGCGGTACCTCTGGTACAGGGGGAGAGCCAGGGAGGGCAGGCCCTCCCTGCAACCCACCCGCTCCCTGGTACAAGGGGAGGGCCGGGGAGGGCACGGCCCTCCCTGCAACCCACCCTGGCCAGCACGACCGTGCGATCAGCTCCTTGGAACAGGCGCCAGCCGCAGGAGCAGCGCCTCTTCAAGCTCCTCGAGCGTCAGCACGTCGGTCGGCAGGTCCGGGAAGAGCGGGCGCAGGGCGAGGGCGATCTCGGCCGGCTCACCCAGTTCCAGCCCGAGGGCGTGCAGCTCCTCGGCGCGCCCAAGCAGCGTCCGCAACGGCCCCTCCAGCGCCACCCGCCCCTCGTGCAGCACCACAGCACGCGTCGCCAGCTGAGCCAACTCATCCACCGCGTTGCCCACCAGCACCACCGTCAGGCCCAGGCGGCGCGTCAGGTCGGCGATCAGCGCCGCCAGCTCGGCGCGCCCACGCGGGTCCAGCCCGGCCACCGGCTCATCCAGCACCAGCACGCGCGGCCGGGCCGCGAGCACGCCGGCGATCGCCACGCGGCGCTTCTGGCCGCCGGAGAGCGCGTAGATGTAACGCAGGCGGAAGGTCTCGTAGTCCAGCCCTACGTCGGTGAGCGCCTGCTGCACGATCGCGCGTGACTCGGCCGGGGGCAGCCCCTTGCGGCGCGGCACAAAGGACACATCCTTGCCGACCGTCTCCTCGAAGAGCTGCGTCTCCGGCTGCTGGAACACCACACCCACCTCGTCGCGCAGCCTCCCAAGGTCGAAGCCGGGCGCCGCCACGTCCGCGCCCGCGTAGAAGACGTGGCCGGGCGGGGGGATGCGCAGCGCGTTGAAGAACTCGATCAGTGTGCTCTTGCCAGCCTGCGCCCCGCCGAGCAGCGCCAGCGTCTCGCCCTCGAACACCGCGCAGCTCACGCCGCGCAGCGCCTCCTGCGCCAGCGGCGTGCCAGCCATATAGGTGTAGCTCAGGTCGCGGACACTGATCAGTGGTGGCATGGTATCCGGCGACCGGCGACCGACAACCGACGAACGGTTGTCTTCATCCGGCGATGGCTCCCACCTCTCCTGTCGGGGCTGCGGCTCGTTGGTCGTTGGTCGTTGGTCCTTCGCCGGCGCGAGCTGAGCGAGCGCCTCACGGAGTTCGTCCGCCGTCAGCACCGCCTCCGGCAGAGCCACGCCGCGCGCCCGCAGGCTACGGCCGAGGCGCGTGACCTGCGGCACGTTCAGGCCCACCGCACGCAACTCGTCAGCGCGGGCGAACACCTCGCGCGGTGCGCCCTCCATCAGCACCTGGCCGGCGTCCAGCACCACCACCCGGTCAAAGCTCACCACCTCGTGCATGAAGTGGGTGATGTGCAGCACCGAGAGTCCGGCGCGGTCGCGCAGTTCGTGGGCCAGCGCCAGCAGGCGGCGGGCCAGAGCCGGCGCGATCATCGTCGTCGGCTCGTCCAGGATCAGGTAGGCCGGGCGCATCGCCAGCACGCCGGCCACCGCCACGCGCTGCTTCTCGCCGCCGGAGAGCTCGCTGATCTGCGCGTGGGCCAGGTGGGCCAGGCCGAGCCATTCCAGCACCTCGCGCACCCGGCGCTCGATCTCGCCGCGCGGCAGGCCCAGATTCTCCGGCCCGAACGCCACGTCGTCGATCACGGTGTTCGCCACCAACTGGTCGTCCGGCCGCTGGAACACCATGCCCACCCGGCGGCGGATCTCCCAGACGTGCTCCGGGGTGGCGGGGATGCCGTCCACGCTGAGCGCGCCGGAGGTGGGCTGCAGGATGGCGCACAGCAGCCTGGCGAGGGTGCTCTTGCCGCTGCCGTTGTGGCCGATGATTGCCACCAGCTCGCCCGGATGCACGCGCAGGCTCACCCCGCGCAGCGCCGCGATCGCATCCGGCCGGCCGGCGTTGTAGGCGAAGGAGAGGTCGGTGGCTTCGAGCATAATATAGAACCGCAGAAGTCCTCCGGCAGGGGAGGGCCAGGGAGGGCCAAGCCCTTCCTGAAACCCTCCCGCCAAACCGAAAGGTTACTGCGGAGCGATCTAGTATGAGGACTTATCCCGCGGGGTGGTCTCCTCCGCGGAGGTCCGGCCGGAGCGCACCAGGTTGACGCCGCGCACGACGAGCGGCGTCAGCACTGCGGCGATCACCACCTCCGCGATCGCCTGGGGGATGATCGTCGGCACTGCCGCGGCCGGGATCAGGCCGAAGGCCAGCAGCATGCCCACGACGAGGATACTGTTCGTGAGTGTGCCCACCACGCCGGCCACCGCCGCCGCCAGGTCCACGTTGACGCGTGCCAGGCTGCGGTAGGCCAGCCAGGCCGTCAGGCCGATGAACAGGCGCGGCACCACCGAGACCAGCGGGTTGGAGAACAGGCCAGTGGTGTCCTGCAGCATGCTGAAGATGCCGAAGATGGCGCCGGCCAGGATGCCGACGATCGGCCCCTCGAGTACCGCGCCGATGATCGCCGGGATGTGCATGATCGTCGCGTTACCGCTGACGTTGGGCACCGGGATGAACCCCAGCCGCGTCACGCCCAGCACGATCGCGATCGCGCCGAGCACCCCCGCCACCACGATCCGCCGCGTGCTGAGAGCCGTGGGACTCTCCTGCGTCGTTGTTGTCACATCGGTCTCCTTTCGATCGAGCGGCCAGCGTCAACCGCACTCGCATGGGTACCCCACGCGATTCTAGGGATAGGGTAGGAGCGTAAGCTGAGAGATGAAACGAAAATCTCGCTGGTTCTTGGATACAAGCGGCACGCCGAGTGTGATTGCCGTTGCTGCAATAAATGCGTCTGCGATCAGCAACCCGTGACTTAAACGATATTGACGAATCAGATTCGTCGCAATATCAGACACCCCCTCGGGCGCCGTTGATCCTCTGTATTTGCTCTGTAAGAAGGCAATAAAGTCAGCGACCTCATGGCGCGCCTCGCGGGGCAGGGACATAAATTGCTTCCACAGCGTATCCTGATCCATTTTACCCTCCTTTATCTACGCGGTAAAAACGGCATCGTCAAATTTGCTTAAGAGCTTGGAGGCATCTTGCTGCATTACGCCTCGCCCGCCATCAGCAGCGCCCCAAGCGCCGTGGCGTAGCCGCCCCCCGCCGGGATGCGGATGTCGGCGCCGTAGAACTCGCCCACCTGCGCCAACGTGGCGCGGACGCTGGGCATGTCCGTCAGGTGGCCGGTCACCACCACCGGCGCCAGCCCCTGCGCGCGGGCGGCGCTGATCGCGATCACGGCGATCACCTGGCCCACCATGTTCACCAGCGCCGCGGCCACATCCGCGGGTGAGGCGTCCACCGGGTGGCGAGCAACGCGCCCGAAGTTCACCGCGGTGGTGTCGGCCGGCAGGCGGCCGATCGGCCCGCCCAGGATCTCGCCGATCGTCAGGTTGAGCGCGTTCGGGTCGCCCGCCTGCGCCAGCGCGTCTACCTCGGCCGGGTCCACCGTACCGATCAGCAGGCGGCTGAGGCCCATGAGCGTGCCACCGCCCACGCCGGTGCCGGTGACGTGCCAGCAGCGCCGGCCTGTGGCAGCCACCGCGGCCGTGCCCGAGCCGGCGCTCACCACCAGGGCCGAGTCCAGCCCGGCCAGCGCCAGGCCGCCGCGCCCGATGGCGTTTACCTCGTCCACCGGCACCAGGGGGCGGCCGCTCAACTGGCCCGGCAGGGCGCGGCGGTTCCCGCCCGTCACGGCGATGCGCGCCACCTGCGCCAGCGGCGCATCTCCGGCGGCCAGCGCCGCCAGCAGGTGCCGCTCGTCCGGCGCGCCGTCGGACGGGAGAGTCCAGCGCCTGGTTGTGTCGCCGGCGCACGCGACGACGTCCGTGTTGCTGGCACCGAAGTCGATTGCGATATGCACGTTCGCTGCTTTCTGTTGCGAAATCTATTATATCATAGGAGCTATGCGGAGGATGCGCCCGCGCATCCCTGCGGAGGACTGGAGGGGCTTCACCCCTCCAAGGCCACACCACGCCCGGCGGGTAATGAACGTTGCGGATGGAATCGGGTATCCTGGCTTGGCACCACGCCCTTCCGCAGGCCGCCTGCGCGGCCTGCGACCAAGCCCGCGCAGCCCGCGGCGGGGGCTTGGCAGGCGATAGCCCGCCGCGGGGTGCCCGCTGGGCCCGGCCGGGCGTAGGATGACGCCGGAGACCCGATGATGTGGTAAACGTTCATCAGCCCACACCGCAGAAGTCCGAGTGGAAGGAGAACAGGCATGGCCACCAGGGTTTCCATCCCGGAGCTCCAAGCCCGCAAGGGCCGCGCCAAGTTTACCATGCTCACCGCCTACGACGCGCCGCTCGCCCGCCTGGTGGACGAGGCCGGCATCGACGTGATCCTGGTGGGGGACTCGCTCGGCGTGGTGGTGCTTGGCTACCGCGGCACCGCGCCGGTGACGATGGATGAGATGGTCCACCACGCCGCCGCTGTCTGCCGCGTGGTCCAGCGCGCACTGGTGGTGGGCGACATGCCGTTCATGGCCTACCAGGCGGAGGCCGCCGAGGCGGTGCGCAACGCCGGGCGGCTCGTCAAGCAGGCCGGCGTGGACTGCGTCAAGCTCGAGGGCACCGCCCGGCAGGCCCCCATTGCCCGCGCGATCGTGGACGCCGGCATCCCGGTGATCGGCCACATCGGTCTCACGCTGCAGACGGCCGCCAGCCTCGGCGGCGTGGGGGTCCAGGGCGAGACGGCCGAGAGCGCCCGCCGCCTGGTGGAGGACGCCCTGGCGATGCAGGAGGCCGGCTGCTGGGCGGTGCTGCTCGAGGCCGTGCCGGCCGCGCTGGCCGCCCTGATCACCCGCCGCCTGCGCGTGCCCACCATCGGCATCGGCGCCGGCCCGGCCTGCGACGGCCAGGTGCTGGTGACGCACGAGATGGTCGGGCTGTTCCCTGGCTTCGGCCTGCCCTTCGGCAAACGCTACGTGGACGCCGGCGCCCTGATCGGCCAGGGCATCCGTCAGTTCGCAGCAGACGTACACGCCAGTGCGTTCCCCGGACCCGAGAACAGTTTCCCGCTGGACGAGGCGGTGCTGCGCGAGCTCGAGGGGCCACGGGCGGAGGGCTAGGGGAGCGCGAGGGGCGGCC
Source organism: Roseiflexaceae bacterium (assembly GCA_035559635.1). Lineage (GTDB taxonomy): Bacteria > Chloroflexota > Chloroflexia > Chloroflexales > Roseiflexaceae > CALJIC01. Next base: position 11,642 of record DATMBA010000584.1, on the reverse strand, counting down.
CCTCGCACCATCGCCTCCGGCGGAGGAATGTGATGAAGCTCACCATCATCGGCGCCGGCGCTATGGGATCGCTGCTCGCCTTCTACCTAAGCGCGCGCGCCGAGGTCTGGCTGCTGGACTCCTGGCAGACCCAGGTGGACGCCATCAACGCCCGCGGAATCACCTGCGAGCGCGACGGCCACGCGGAGACCCGCCCCGCCCGCGCCACCGCCGATCCGGCGGCGATCGGCGGGTGCGACGCGGCCCTGGTGCTCGTCAAGGCCCACCAGACACCGTGGGCGGCCGACATGATCCGTAGGAGTGCAGCAGCGGCCACCCCCGGGCCGCACGAGTACACCGGCGCCGCTGCTCCACCCCTACATTTCGTCGTCACCCTCCAGAACGGCCTCGGCAACCGTGAGGTGCTGGCGGCTGCGCTCGGCGAGGGGCGCGTCGGCCAGGGGGTGACGGCGCTGGGCGCGACGCTGCTCGGCCCCGGACGGGTGCGCCACGCCGGGCAGGGCCTCACTGTGTTCGGCGCCCACCCCAACCGCGCCGCCGCCGAGGCGCTCGCCACCCTCTTCGCCGCCTGCGGCCTCCCATCCGAGGTGGGCGACAACCTCGAGGCGCTGGTGTGGGGCAAGCTGGTGGTCAACGCCGGCATCAACGCGCTCACCGCTCTGCTGCGCGTGCCCAACGGTGCCCTGGCCGAGGTGCCGCAGGCACGCGCGCTGCTGGAGGCCGCCGTGCGCGAGGCGGCGGGCGTGGCGGCCGCCCGTGGGGTGCGCCTGCCCTACGACGACCCGCTGGCGCACACGCTGGCGGTGGTGCGCGCCACCGCTGCCAACCGCTCCTCGATGCTGCAGGACGTGCTGCGCGGCAGCCCCACCGAGGTCGAGACGATCAACGGTGCGGTGGCGCGCGAGGGCGAGCGCCTCGGCGTGCCCACGCCCGTCAACCGCACGCTGGCTGAACTGGTGCGCGCGCTGGAGGCGTGCGCTTCGCTCGAGCCGTGGCATAGTGAGGCTTGAAGCCCACGCTGTCACACCAAAGCCGGCTCTTGAACTTTTACCGACTCATCGGGTACGTGGCGCCGCACCACGCCCGGCTGCTGAAGCAGCGGGCTATCGCTTGCAAAGCCCGCCTGCGCGGGCTGCCGCTGAGTCCGCCTATGCGGCCTTCGGAACGGATAGCCCGCGGGGTGACCCGCCGGGCGTGGTGCGGCGCCAGCAGCCCCATGCTCGCGCGTGGGACGCACAGTGCCCGCTTGCCCCCTGCGCACACTTCGTGCTACCATAACGGCGGGACGCAGCACGGCCGCGCCGCTGCCGCCGTGCGCCAGCTGTGACGGAGCATGGCCGAACCCACGCGACAACCGCCGATCCTCCTCGCCTCCGGCTCGCCGCGCCGGCGCGAGCTGCTGCGCTACCTCGGCGTGGAGTTCCGCGCCGTGGCCAACGAGGCCGAGGAGCAGGACCACCCGCCCCCGCCCGCGCTCGTCGCCGCCCTGCCCCCGCTCGATCTGCCGCTCGCCGACCACCCCACCCTACGCGCGTGGCGCAAGGCGGACGCCGCTTGCCACCACGCGCCCGGCGATGTTATCATCGGCGCCGATACGATCGTCGTGCTGGACGGCGAGGTGCTCAACAAGCCCACGGACGCCGCCCACGCCCGCGCGATGCTGCGCCGGCTCTCCGGCCGCACGCACACGGTGTACACCGGGCTGTGCATCCTGGCGGCGACAGACGAACAACGAGCGACGAACGACGAACGAGGGCGCGCTGATGGTCGTTGGTCGTTGGTCGCCGGTCGCTGGTCGGTCCTGTTGGACCTGGTAGCGAGCGACGTCACCTTCGCCCGCCTGAGCGACGCGCAGATCGAGGAGTACGTCGCCAGCGGCGAGCCGCTGGACAAGGCTGGCGCCTACGGCATTCAGGGCCTCGGCGGGCGCCTGGTTCATGCCGTCCAGGGCAGCTACACCAACGTCGTCGGCCTGCCGCTCGTCCAGCTGCACCGCCTGCTCACAGCGGCCGGCGTGGCCGGCCTGGCGGACCCGGCCCAAGCCTACCGCCGCTGGCTCGCGTCGCAAGGAAAGGAGCCCCTGCCGTGCCCCCCAACCTTTCCGTGAAGCTCATGATCGTCGACGACCACCCGCTCTTCCGCCAGGGGGTCCGCGCCGCGCTCTCGGCCTACAGCGAGATCCACGTCGTGGCCGAGGCGTCCTCCGGCGAGGAGGCCCTGCAGTGGATCGGCTCCGCGCCGCCCAACCAGGAGCCCAACGCGGCGTTGGTGGACCTCAACCTGCCCGGCATGAGCGGCCTGGAGCTGACGCGCCAGCTGCGCCACGCCTACCCCGGCGTCGGCGTGGTGATGCTCAGCATCTACGAGAGCGATGACCAGGCTTTCAACGCGCTGCGCGCCGGCGCGGCGGCCTACCGCTCCAAGGACATCAACCCCAAGGACCTGGCCGAGGTACTGCGGCGCGTGGCGCGCGGCGAGTACGTGATCAACGATGTGGTGTTGGACGAGCCGAGGGTCGCCAGCCGGCTGCTCTCTCAGTTCCGCAATCTGCCGCAGGACAACATCTCCTCCCTGCCGGACGCCGACTTCCCGCTGTTCACGCCGCTGAGCGACCGGGAGATCGAGGTGCTGGAGCGCATCGCCGCCGGCGGCAGCAACCGCGAGATCGCCGAGACGCTCGGCATCAGCACCCAGACCGTCAAGAACCACATCTCCTCCATCCTGCGCAAGCTCTCGCTCAACGACCGCACCCAGGCAGTGCTCTACGCCCTGCGCCGCGGCTGGATCGACACGCCCGAGACGATCCGCGGCGGCGCCCAGCCCTCCCCCGGCGATGACGAGGGGTAACGGCTTTGCCAACGGAGTGGGGAGCGAAGAGGACCAACTCCCTTCTCTCCGTTCCCCACCCCGTTGACAGTGCTCCGTTCCCTCCAACAGAGGTGATCGATGAGCGAGATCCAGACCGACTCCGGCCTCCCCGTCAAGGCCGTCTATCGCGCCGAGGACGCTGGCCCCCCGCAGCCGGATCCCGGCCAGTACCCCTACACCCGCGGCCCCTACCCCACCATGTACCGCGGCCGCCTCTGGACCATGCGCCAGTACGCCGGCTTCTCCTCCGCCCGCGAGAGCAACCGCCGCTACCGCTACCTGCTCGAGCAGGGACAGACCGGCCTCTCGGTGGCCTTCGACCTGCCCACCCAACTCGGCCTGGACTCGGACGACCCGCGCGCCGAGGGTGAGGTGGGCAAGGTGGGCGTGGCGATCGACAGCCTGGAGGATATGGCCGCGCTGTTCGATGGCATCCCGCTCGACAGGGTCACCACCTCCATGACGATCAACGCCCCGGCCGCGGTACTGCTGCTGCTCTATGAGTTGGTGGCCGAGCGCCAGGGCGTGCCGCCTGAGAAACTTGGCGGCACGATCCAGAACGACATTCTCAAGGAGTACGCTGCCCGCGGCACCTACATCTTCCCGCCCCGCCCCAGCATGCGCCTGGTCACCGACACCTTCGCCTACTGCCAGCAGCGCATCCCGAAGTGGAACACGATCTCGATCAGCGGCTACCACATCCGCGAGGCCGGCGCCACCGCCCAGCAGGAGATCGCCTTCACCCTGGCGGACGGCATCGCCTACGTCGAGGCGGCCATCAGCGCCGGCCTGGCGGTGGACGAGTTCGCGCCGCGTCTGTCGTTCTTTTTCGTCGCCAACCCCAACTTCCTCGAGGAGGTGGCCAAGTTCCGCGCCGCGCGCCGCATGTGGGCCCGCATCATGAAGGAGCGCTTCGGGGCCAGGAAGGAGCAGAGCATGATGCTCCGCTTCCACACTCAGACCTCCGGCGCCAGCCTCACCGCCCAGCAACCGCTCAACAACATTATCCGCACCACCATCGAGGCGCTGGCCGCGGTGCTCGGCGGCACCCAGAGCCTGCACACCAACTCCTACGACGAGGCGCTCGGCCTACCCACCGCCGAGGCGGCCACCATCGCGCTGCGCACCCAGCAGATCATCGCCTACGAGAGCGGCGTGGCCGCCACCGCGGATCCACTCGCCGGCTCCTACGCGGTGGAAGCGCTCACTGACGAGCTCGAGCGCCGCGCCTGGGAGTTGATCGAGCAGATCGACGCCATGGGTGGCGCGGTGGCCGCCATCGAGCGCGGCTGGGTCCAGAGCGCCATCGCCGACGCGGCCTACGCCTACCAGCGGCGCGTCGAGGACGGCTCGCGCGTGGTGGTGGGCGTCAATACGTTCGTGGACGACCGCGCGCCGGATGTGCCGATCCTCAAGGTGGACGAGAGCGTGGCGCGCGAGCAGGCCGCCGCCCTGGCCCGCATCCGCGCCGGGCGCGACGCTGCGGCGGTGGCCGCGGCGCTTGACGCGCTCCGCGATGCAGCCCAGGGCACGCAGAACGTCCTCCCCCCCATGCGCGAGGCCCTCCGCCGCATGGCCACCGTCGGCGAGGTCTGCGGCGTGCTGCGTGAGGTCTGGGGCGAATACCAGCCGGAGGTGCGGCTCTGAAAGGCTGACGGCGAAACGCTAAAAACGACAGGGGCGGAATAGCGCCCCGCCGAATCACGTATACTAGGCGTCAACCCCTAAGCCATGGGGAGGCTCGGAGGGGCACAGCCCCTCCGAACAAGAGATTTGCACCTGCATGAAGACAACAAAAGAGCGCATCGAGGACCTGCGGCGGCGGCGCGAGCAGGCCCGCACCACCGACCCGCAGGCGGCGGCACGGCAGCACGCCCGCGGCAAGCTCACCGCCCGGGAGCGCGTCGAGCGCCTGCTCGACCCCGGCTCGTTCGTCGAGCTGGACGCCTTCGCCGTCCACCGCGCCACCGCCTTCGGCATGGACCGCCAGAAGCCCCTCGGCGACGGGGTGATCACCGGCCACGGCACGATCGACGGCCGTCCGGTCTGCCTCTTCTCGCAGGATTTCACCGTGTTCGGCGGGTCGCTCGGCGAGGTGTTCGCCGAGAAGATCTGTAAGGTGATGGACCTGGCGCTGCGCATGGGCGTGCCCTGCATCGGCCTGAACGACTCGGGCGGCGCACGCATTCAGGAGGGGGTGGTGAGCCTCGGCGGCTACGCCGAGATCTTCTACCGCAACGTGCTGGCCTCCGGCGTGATCCCCCAGATCTCACTGATCGCCGGGCCGTGCGCCGGCGGCGCGGTCTACTCCCCGGCCATGACCGACTTCATTCTGATGGTCAAGGGCTCCTCCCAGATGTTCATCACCGGGCCGGACGTGATCAAGACGGTCACCGGCGAGGAGGTGGGCTTCGAGGAGCTTGGCGGCGCCATGACGCACAATGCCCGCAGCGGCGTGGCGCACTTCGCCGCCGAGGACGAGGACGAGGCCTTCGCGCAGCTGCGCACACTGCTCTCCTTCCTGCCCGCTAACAACCTGGAGGACCCGCCCGCCATCCCGCCCACCGATGACCCGCAGCGCATGCAGGACGCGCTGCAGACGATCGTCCCCGACAACCCGCGCAAGGCCTACGACATGCTCCAGGTCATCGAGTTGGTGATGGACGAGGGCAGTTTCTTCGAGGTCCAGCCCTTCTACGCCCGCAACATCATCGTCGGCTTCGCGAGGCTGGACGGCCAGGCGGTGGGGGTGGTGGCCAACCAGCCGGCCCACCTGGCCGGCACGCTGGACATCGACTCCTCAATCAAGGCAGCGCGCTTCGTGCGCTTCTGCGACGCCTTCAACATCCCGCTCGTCACCTTTGTGGATGTGCCCGGATTCCTGCCCGGCACCCAGCAGGAGTACGGCGGCATCATCCGCCACGGCGCCAAGCTGCTCTACGCCTACTGCGAGGCCACCGTGCCCAAGCTCACCGTGATCACCCGCAAGGCCTACGGCGGCGCCTACGACGTGATGGCCTCCAAGCACATCCGCGCCGACTTCAACTTCGCCTGGCCCACCGCCGAGATCGCCGTGATGGGCGTGGACGCGGCGGTGCGCATCATCTTCCGCAAGGAGTTGGCCCAAGCCCAGGACCCGGCATCCCGCCAGGCGGAGCTGGCCGAGGACTACCAGAACCGCTTCGCTAACCCGTACATCGCCGCTGAGCGCGGCTACCTGGACGACGTGATCGAGCCGCGCGAGACGCGCCCGGCCCTCATCCGCGCGCTCCGCCTCGCCCGCAGCAAGCGCCAGAACCTCCCGCCGCGCAAACATGGCAATATTCCACTCTGATGGGGAGCTGTGGAGCGGCTGCGCCCCACCGCAGCCATATCGTTTGCCAGGGTCTGCCTCCCGCGCCCCACAGGGGTGGCCCGGCGCAGCTGCGCCCCGCCGAAGATACGCTTCGCCCGCGCCCAAAGGGGCGGTCCGGAGGGGCCTGGCCCCTCCAGAAGCTCCATCCTGCTCCCGGTTGCGCCCGGCAAAGAGGGCGCTCCGGAGGGGCATTGCGCCTCCGGGATCTCAATCATTATACCTATTGCGCCCAACTTCGGACCTGTGTTACTATATTTTCGCGGTGCTGCGCAAGCGCGGCGCAGAGGTGTAGAACGGTAGCGGCAGCATGACGAGCCCGAACACCGACGCACAAATCCCGGAGCGCGTAGTCGAGCTGCGGCTGCCGAGCAGACTCGGATACGAGAAGGTCGCAATGGACGCCGCCTCGTCCCTGGCGAAGCGCATGGGCTTCAACAGCGACCGGATCGAAGCGCTGCGCACCGCACTGGCGGAGGCAGTGACCAACGCCATCGAGCACGGCAACGCACACGACTCGGCGATGAAGGTGCTGGTGATGCTCACGGTGCGCCCCGACGAACTGTCGGTCACTGTGGCAGACCAGGGGCGCAAAGTGCTGGATCAGGATCAGACGACGCTCACGCCGCGCATCGAGGAGTCGTTCGAGAAGCAGGATAAGGGTGGCTGGGGCATCTGGCTCATCCGCGAGCTGATGGACGAGGTGGAGTTCACCACCGGGCCAAGCGGCGGCAACCAGGTGCGCATGGTCATCCACCTCGAGAAATAGAAACCGGCGCCAATGACCACGCCATCGCAGCGACCGTCGATAGAGCTGTCCATCCCCAGTGAGCTTGGCTACGAGCGGGTTGCTCGCGATGCTGTAGCCGCCTTCGCCCGCCGCTTCGGCTTCGACCACGAGCGGATCGAGGACCTGAAGACAGCGCTCGGCGAGGCGTGCATCAACGCGATCGAGCACGGCAATGCGCACGCGCCTGGCCTGCGCATTGCCGTGAACTGTGTGTGTGAGGGCGAGTGCCTCACCGTCGAGATCCACGACAACGGCCTCAGGCCGTACATGGGCCACAGCTCGCCCGCCGGGATCGAGAACAAGCTGCGCGGCTGCGCGCCGCGGCGCGGCATGGGGCTGATGATGATCTCTGCACTGGTGGACGAGGCCGGTTTCGCCGCCAGCGCCGACGGCGGCAACGTCTTCCGGCTCGCGCTCTACCGGCGGCGCCCGGTTGTGGCGCAGTAAGCCCAGGCCAGCCGGACGTGGTCTCCGGCCAAGCCCGAACCTGGCGATCGACGCGGTGGGGAGTGCACAACCCGCCGCAGAGGTGTGAGGAGCAGCGGTATGCTAGAAGACGAGCTGAGCGTCAGCATTCGCGAGCGCGATGGCGTGGCGATCATTGACCTCATCGGCGATGTGACGACCTTCGCCGAGGAGAAGATTAACAACGCCTACACGCAGGTGACAAGCCAGGGCGCGAAGCAGATCTTGCTGAACTTCCGGCAGAACGACTACATCAATAGCGCTGGCATCGCTATCCTGATCGGTGTTGTCACTGAGGTCAACCGCAACAACCAGAAGCTGGCGGTGAGCGGCCTCTCGCAGCACTTCCAGAAGATCTTCCGCATGGTCGGCCTGGCACAGTACATCGATATCTACCAGGACGAGGACGAGGCGGTCAAGGGCTTCGCGGCGGCGGCGGCCTAGCCGAGTTGTGCGTTTTCAGTTTTGAGTTTTGAGTTCGCCCACCTCAACTCAAAACTCAAAACTGAGAACTTACTCCACCTCGATCCCTTCACCTGGAATGACCTCCCCGATCTCCCAGCACGGCTCCCCGGCCGCCGCCATGCGCGCCTGAAGCTCCCGCGCCCGGCCCGATGGCAGCGCCAACAGTAACCCGCCCGAGGTCTGCGGGTCGAACAGGAGCTGCGCGAGCCCCGCGTCCAGCCCCGCCGCCAGCCGCACGAACCCGTCCGCCAGCAGGAAGTCGCGGTTGCGCGCCAGCCCACCGGGGACGGCACCGGCCCGTGCGTGCTCCAGCGCGCCCGGCAGCAACGGCACGCGCCCGGCGCGGATCACCAGCCTCACACCGCTGGCGCGCGCCACCTCGGCCGCGTGGCCCAACAGCCCGAAGCCGGTGATGTCGGTGGCACCGTGGACGCCCGCCGCGCCGGCCAGCTCGCTCGCGCGCCGATTGAGGCGCACCATGCTGGCCACCGCCGCCGCCAGCTCCGCTTCGCCCGCCGCGCCGCGCTTGTGGGCCGTGGTGAGGATGCCGGTGCCGAGCGGTTTGGTCAGCAGCAGCACGTCGCCCGGCCGCGCGCCGCCCTTCGTCGTCACCTGCGCGGGGTGGACCACGCCCGTCACGCATAGCCCGTACTTCGGCTCCCTGTCCACCACCGTGTGGCCACCCGCCACCACCGCGCCCGCCTCGGCCACCTTGTCCGCGCCACCCTGCAGGATAGCGGCGCTCACCGCCGGCGGCAGGTCCTCCGGGAAGGCGGCGATCGCCAGCGCCAGCAGGGGGCGAGCGCCCATGGCGTACACGTCGCTCAGCGCGTTCGCGGCGGCGATCGCCCCGTAGTCGTATGGGTCGTCCACGATCGGCGGGAAGAAGTCCACCGTCTGTACCAGCGCCAGCTCATCGGACAGCCGGTAGACCGCGGCGTCGTCGGGCACGCCGAGGCCCACCAGCAGGCTCGGGCTGGTGGGAAGCGTCAGAAGGCGCAGCACCTGCGCCAGGGCCGCCGGGCCCATCTTGGCGGCTCAGCCGGCGCAGGAGGCCATGCTGGTCAGCCGGATGATGTCGTCCCGATCCATCATCGTTTTCGTGAGGGCTGCGCCCCTCCAAACCGCCCGCTTTCTCGCGAGAGAACATGCGACATGGGAGGGGCAGGGAGGGCTTGCCCTCCCTGAAAATCCCTCTTCCCTATGACGCAGGCTTGGCCTGCAAGCATTTAGCATTATACTCCCGCCGCTGCTATACTGCGGCGCATGAGCATCTCCCTCACCCAACTCCACGCGCCGCTGATCCCCATCCTGCACTACGCGCTGGCGCAGGCCCGGCTGCCCCGCGACGGGCTGGCGCTGGACTTAGCGTGCGGCGCCGGGGAGAAGCTGCCGCTGCTGGTGGCGGCGCTCGGGCCGGGGGTGCGCTTGCTCGGGGTGGACATCGACCGGGCGGCGGTACGGGAGTTGGCCGACTCAACACGAAGGCACGAAAACACGAGGACACGAAGGCAGGAGGGTGATCGCGCACAAGAGCCGGCGGGCTGCACCACCGATGCCTCAGCCCCTCTCGGTCTTTGTGCTTTTGCGCCTTCGCGCCTTCGTGTGCTGGCCGCTGACGCCCACGCCCTGCCACTGCGCAACGCCTGCCTGGACGCGGCCTTCTGCGTCGCGGCGCTCGGCCTGTTCGCCCATCCGCATCTGGCGCTGCGCGAGCTGCGGCGCGTGCTGCGCCCTGGCGCGCCGGCGCTGATCGTCACCGCCGAGCGTCTGTGGGCGCCGGTGGTCCGCTGGCCGGAGGACCTGGCCGCGCGGCTCTGTGGGCGCCTGCACGCGATCCACGGAGAGCACGGAGAACACGGATACGGCACGCCTACCCGTGTTCCTTCGTGTCCTCCGTGGATCACCAACCCCGACCTGGGAGGCGATCTCGCGGCGCTGCTGGCATCCGCCGGCTTCGCTCCGCAGGTGCGCGCCTTCCTGCTGGAGGACGCGCCACACCCACTGCGCTTGGAGCTGCCGCTGCTGCCCTGGCCCGCGCTGCGCCCCCTGGTGGCCGGCGCGCTCCCCCCGGCCGACCTGGCGCGCTACGACGCGAGCGCCGGCCGGGCGGAGATCGAGTTGGTGAGCGTGGCGTTGGTGGCTGTAGCCTCCTGAGGGTTGGAACGTTGACCGTTCAAACGTTCGCCGCCGGCAGGCTGAGAGTAAAGGTGGCCCCCGCACCGGGCGCGCTCTCCACCGTGAGCTCGCCGCCGTAGCTCTCGGCGATCGCGCGGCTCACCGTCAGCCCCAAGCCACTGCCGGAGTCGCGCCCTGTCACCAGCGGCTCAAAGATCGCGCTCGCCTGGTCGGGCGTCAACCCCGTGCCGGTGTCAGCTACCTCCACCAGCACCCGGTCGCCCTCGGCCCGCGTGCGCACCGTGAGCGTGCCACCGTCCGGCATAGCCGCCACGCCGTTCATGACCAGGTTCACCAGCACCTCGCGCAGCTCAGCGGCGTGCGCCCGCACCGGCGGCACCGGTGCCAGCGCGATGCGTACCACCACCGAGGGGTGCGCCTCCCAGAAGGGCTGCGTGAGCCGCAACACGTCGTGGACCAGCGCCGGGAGCAGCGTCTCCGGCCGCTCGGGCGCCGGGGTTGGCGCGGCGCGGGCGGTGAGCATGCGCCGCAGCAGGTGGTGGCCGTCGCGCGCGGCCCGCTCGACGGTCTGCAGATCGGGCAGCAGGTCGGGCGGCGCGTCCAGCTGCATGAGCTGGACATGACCCAACACCGAGGCGAACAGGTTGCCCACATCGTGCGCGGCGCCGGCCGCCAGCGTGGCGCGCAGGCGCATGTCGTGGGCGTCGTGCAGGCGGCGTTCGAGCAGGCGGGCACGGGCGTCGGCCTCGGCCAGATCCTCCAGCGCGTGGTCATAGAGGAGGCGCAGCGCCAGCGCCGCCGCCAACTGGTCGGCCGTGGCCAGCGTCTCGGCGTCCGCCTGGCCGCGGCGGCGGGCGACTACCAACCAGCCGAGCTGGCGCCCTGCGCCGCGCAGCGGGTGGGTCGAGACGGTGTGGTAGCCGCGCGCGCCGAGCCACTCGACGTGGGCCGCGGCGCCGCGCACCAGCTCCGGCGGGTCCAGCGCGTCCCCTACGGTGGCCACCGGGCGCTCGGCGCCCACGCGGCCGCGCAGCAGGTCCACGCGCGCCTCCGGGAAGAGCTGCGGCAGCGCGGCTCGCAGCGCATGCAGGAACGCCTGGCCGTCCGGCGCGTCGGCCAGGTGCCGCAGGTGCGCCGCCACGTCCAGCGGGCTGGGTGCCAGGCGCTCGAGTTCGGTGGGAGACATCATAATGATACGTTGCACGTTGCACGTTACCACGTTGCACGTGCCAGGCGCCGGTCAGCGCAGTGCTGGCCGGTTGTGTCCGGGCACGTGCACCATGCAACGTTCAAACGTTACGACACGCCGTCCACCACGTCCGCGAGCTCGCCGAGGAACTCGCCGACGGTGCGGGCGCGGGCGCGGATCGCGTTCAGGGTGGCGCAGTCGTGGGCATCGAGCTGGACACTGTAGTGCGGGTGGGCGCCGGCCGCCGCGTGCGGGTCGCGCAGCAGCCGCTCGGCGAAGGCCGGGTTCGCGGCGGCCAGCAGCGCCAGGCGGGTGAGGGCCGGGCGCGCGCTCTGGCCGGGGATCAGGCGCAGCGGCAGCTCGGCGGGGGCGGG
>DATMBA010000583.1:0-5607 GCA_035559635.1 Roseiflexaceae bacterium | reverse complement strand
CGCGGCTCGGCGGCGGCGCGAAAGGCGGCGGCGCTGCTGGAGAGTGATGGCACGCTGGCGGCCGCCTACCCGGTGCTGCGGCAGGTGCTGCCGGCGGAGCGGCGCCGCGCCCTTCTGGCGGAGCGGGTGCGACGGGCGGCGGCGGGCGAACCGGATCCCTACGTCGGGCTCCTGGCCGTGGCCGGCGCCGGGGACGGCCGGGACCTCGGCGCTCAGGTCGCCTTCGCGGAGCTGCGCACCTACACGCACGACCTGCTGCTGCGCGATACAGACCAGATGAGCATGGCACATGGCCTCGAGGTTCGGGTGCCCCTGCTGGACCACGTGGTCGTGGAGTACGCGATGGGGGTGCCCGGCACGGCCTGGAGCCCGGGTCGCGCGCCGAAGGCGCTGCTCGCGGAGGCGCTCAGTGGGCTGCTGCCGGCGGAGGTGCTCCGACGCCCGAAGCAGGGCTTTGCGCTGCCCTTCGACCCCTGGATGCGTGGACCGTTACGCAGGTTCTGCGAGGAGCGGCTGGCGCGGCTGGGCGAGCGAGGGCTGCTCCAGGCCGGGGCGCTGCAGGAGCTGTGGGAGGACTTCCTGGCGCGGCGTGGCGGTGCCACCTGGTCCCGCGTGTGGTTGCTGGTGGTCCTCGACGAGTGGCTGGAGCGGAATGGGTTCTAGTTGCTACCTGGGGCGGTAGATGTGACGCCGATGCCGATCGCTACAGCTCCGCCAGCGCGCGCCCACGCTCGCCGGCCGCGTAGGCCTCGCGTTGGCGCACGACTCGCGCGCGGACCTCGTCCCTGAGCTGCAATCCCTCATCAGGGTCCCCCAGCCGCTGCGCGAGTTTCTCGTCTATCAGCGCCTCGATCAGCGCCCGCAGCTCGCCGGACGTCATCTCTCCGACCGTCCGAGCCATCCGTACCTCCCCAGGAAGGGCACGTCCCCTGCGGCGATGATACCGCCCACTGTGGCTGGACGGCCTCAGCTAGCATGATCAGGGCCCTCCACGTCATCCCCGCCCTCGCCCCGCGCTATGGCGGGCCCAGCCAGGCGGTGCTCGGGGTGTGCCGGGCGCTGCGGGATGCGGGGGTGGAGGCGCTCATCGCCACGACCGATGCGGACGGGCCGGGGAGGCTGCCGGTGCCCGTCGGCCAGGTGACGGACTACCGGGGGGCGCCCGCCATCTTCTTCCCCCGCCAGTGGTCGGAGTCGTTCAAGTACTCCGCCCCGCTGGCTGCCTGGCTGCGGCAGCGCGTGGCCGAGTTCGACCTGGTCCACGTGCACGCGGTGTTCTCCCACGCCTGCCTGGCGGCGGCCTCGGCCTGCCGCCGCCACGGCGTGCCCTACCTGGTCCGTCCGCTGGGCACGCTGGACCCGTGGAGCCTGGGCCAGAAGCGGCTGCGCAAGCGGCTGCTGTGGCACCTGGGGGTCAAGCAGATGCTGCACGGCGCGGCGGCCATCCACTACACCACGGCTGCCGAGCGGCGCCTGGCGGAGGGGCCGCTCGGGTTGGAGCGGGGCGTGGTGGTCCCGCTGGGCGTGGACGAGGAGCTGCTGGCGGAGACCGTGCGGCCAGAGCTGTTCCGCCGGCACTTCCCGGAGCTGGGCCAGGACCCCTACGTGCTGGTCCTCTCTCGCCTGCACCCCAAGAAGGGGCTGGAGGTGTTCCTGGAGGCCTTCCAGCAGGTCGTCCGCCAGCCGGCGCTGGGCCACTGGCGGCTGGTGGTCGGCGGCGACGGCGAGCCGTCGTACGTCGCCTCCTTGAAGCGCCTGGCCCGCGGGATGGCCGGCGGTGGACCGTCGGCGGTGACGTTCACCGGCTGGCTGGCCGGCCGGGAGAAGGCCGCGGCCCTGCGCGGGGCGAGCCTCTTCGCCCTGCCCTCGCGCCAGGAGAACTTCGGCCTGGCGGTGGTGGAGGCCATGGCGTGCGGCGTGCCCGTGCTGGTCAGTCCCCAGGTGAACCTGGCCGAGGAGGTCCAGGCCGCGGGCGCGGGCTGGGTAGCGCCGCTGGATGGGGATCACCTGGCCCGCGTGCTGGCCGAGGCCCTGGCCGACGCGGACGCGCGCGCCGCCCGGGGCGCGGCGGGGCGGCGGCTGGCGCTGGAGCGCTTCACCTGGCCGGCGGTGGCGGCGCAGTTGCTCGAGCTGTATCGCTCGCTCCGCTCGCCCGTGCCGTCCCTTGCAGGCTGAGGCCGTGTCCTCCCGCGCGCGAGTTCTATCGCGACTGGTACCTGGGCCAGGCCCGGGGGGGGCCAGGGCCCGAGTCCGAGGCCACCTTTGGTCTGCGGGTCCGGGCCGCCCTGGAGGCGATCGGGCCGGCCCCGCGGCGGGTGCTGGACTTCGGGTGCGGCAGCGGGGCGGCTTCCCGTGTCCTCGCGGCGGCCGGCCACGCGGTGGTCGGGGTGGATGTGTCCGAATCGGGCATCGCCCTGGCGCACCAGCGCGTGCCCCAAGCCACCTTCACGCTGATCGAGTCGGAGACGCGGGTCCCCTTCCCCGACGCCTCGTTCGACGTGTGCTTCTGCACCGAGGTCATCGAGCACCTGCTGGACGTGCAGGGGTTCATCCGCGAGGTGCACCGCCTCGTGGTCCCCGGCGGCCTGTTCCTGATCACCACCCCCTACCACGGCTGGGTCAAGAACCTGGTGATCATGACGCTGCGCTTCGAGAAGCACTTCGACCCGACATGGGGCCACATCCGCTTCTTCACGCGGCGGTCGCTCACTCGCTGCCTGGAGGACGGGGGATTCGAGGTGGAGCAGTTCCGCGGCATCGGCCGCTGCTGGCCGGTCTGGAAGTCGATGTTCGTCGCGGCCCGAAGGAGGCCCTGAGGGGAGGCGGTGCGCGGCTCGCGGCGCCGTGGGGCGGGGGCTATACTCGTGGCAGTGAGGTGTGTGTCATGGGGCTCACGACCGCGGCGGAGCCGATTCCTCTGGAAACCGACCCTTCCGGAACGGTGCGCGTTGGTGGCACGCGCCCCACGCTCGAGACGCTGCTGGCGGCCTACGCGAGAGGCGACAGTCCGGAAGGGATTGCCGCGGCGTTCTCCGGCCTCCAGCTTGCCGACGTGTATGCCGTGATCACCTATTATCTGCGCCATCGCCCTGAGATCGATGCCTACCTGCGAGCGCAGGAGGTGAGGGCGGCGGAGGTGCGGGCGAAGATCGAGGCCCGGCAGGGTGAGCAGCGCGGCTTGCGCGAGCGTCTGCTGGCTCGTCGCGGACAGACGCGCAGCCGCTAGGGGTGCCCCGGCTGGCGTCGGACCACAACTTCGACGCCGGGATCGTCGCCGGCCTGCTCCGTCGCAAGCCGGAGCTCGATCTCCTTCGTCTCTAGGATGTCGGTCTGGCTGCAGCGCCGGACCCGACGGTTCTCGAGTGGGCCGCCAGCGAGGACCGGGTGCTGCTCACTCACGACCGCGCCACGCTGGTGGGGTTCGCCTACGAGCGCGCTGGGCGCGGAGAGCCGATGAGCGGCGTGATCGCGGTCGGCGGCCAATGCCCGAGGTGAACGATGTGGTGACAGAGAATTAAGGACCTCTACTACACCGCTATGGTGCCGGCAACCTACCTGAACCACTGGCACGTGCGGCTCCGGGCCGGCCGTGGCGCCGTGCGGCGGCTGGCGAGGCCACCGGATGGTGCGCTCTGGCTCAACCTGGGCAGCGGCGCAAGGCCACATCCGTCCTTGGTGAACATTGACGTGAACGTGCTCCGGAGGCCCGATATGTGGCTTGACGTGAGGCACGGTCTTCCTTTCCCTGATTCCAGCGTCGACGGTATCTATTCATGTCACCTCTTCGAGCACCTCTACTGGGCCGAGGCCAGCTTCGTTGCTAGGGAATGCCGTCGCGTGCTGCGCCCAGGCGCCGGCATCCGCTTGCTGGTGCCATCGCTGGAGATGGCTATCGACGCGTACAGGGAGGGTCGGCTGAACTGGTTCTCCGATTTTCCCCACCCCTTCCAATCGCCCGGCGGTCGGCTGGTCAACTTCCTCTTCTGCGACGGCCAGCACCGGCTGGCGTTCGATCACTCCTTCGCGACTGAGCTTCTGACGCTCGCAGGATTCGCAGATATCCGCCGCGTTGCTCCGAGGGTCGGTGCGGTGCTTCCCACGAGGCTGCTTCAGGAGCTCGAGCCGGAGGTCGGTTACACCGAGACGTCTCTAGTCGTGGAAGCTTTCGTGCGTCGATGACCAGCAGCCCGCTTGCCGTAATCATCCTCACTTACAACGAGGAGGCGAACCTGCCTGCCTGCCTGGAGAGCCTGCGCGGGCTGGACTGCCACGTCGTCGTGGTGGACTCGGGCAGCACGGACCGCACGGTGGAGATCGCGCGGGCGGCGGGCGCGGAGGTGGTGCACCACCCCTTCGAGACGCACGCCACGCAGTGGGCCTGGGCGCTCTCTCACCTGCCCTGGCGCGCCGAGTGGGTGCTCGGCCTGGACGCCGACCAGCGGCTCTCGCCCGAGCTGCGGCAGGAGCTGGCGCGCCTGTTCTCGTCCGAGCGGCAGCGGCTGCGCCAAGCGGACGGCTTCTACCTGACGCGCCGCCAGGTCTTCTGCGGACGCTGGATCCGCCACGGCGGCTACTACCCCAAGCGCCTGCTGAAGCTCTTTCGTCCAGAGCGGGTCCGCCTGGACGAGCGCGACCTGGTCGACCACCACTTCGTGGTCGATGGCCCGGTCGGCCGGCTGCGCGGCGACCTGATCGAGGAGAACCGCAAGGAGGACGACCTGGTATTCTGGCTCCAGAAGCACGCGCACTACGCGGCGCTGCACGCTCGCGAGGAGCTGGCCCGTCGCGACAGTCGGGCCGCGTGGCCGCTCCAGCCGTCCCTGTTTGGCTCGCCGGACCAGCGCACGATGTGGCTCAAGCAGCGCTGGTACGGCCTGCCCCTCTACCTCCGCCCCTTCCTCTACTTCCTCTACCGCTACATCCTGCGCCTGGGCTTCCTGGACGGCACGGAGGGGCTGATCTTCCACTTCCTCCAGGGCTGCTGGTACCGCTTCCTGGTGGACGTCTACCTGGACCAGCTCCGGCGCCAGGCTGCGCCCGTGGCCGCGCCGGAGCGGGCCACCCCACACGCCTGAGGCCCGGCGTCGTGCGCCGGGTGGACCTCGCCTGACGGATCCGCCGGCTGCTGCTTCCCGCACTCCTGTCCGGGGGTACCCTACGGCCGTGGACGCCGCGCGCGTGGCGGCTTCGGAAGGGCCACGTTGCAGGGATGCGCGATAATACCCCTGCGAGGTGAGCAGATGCCGTTCTCGATCGAGGAGTTCGCCGAGCTTCTTCGGCTGCTGGAGGAGCGGCCCGAGTGGCGCGGGGCCCTGCGCCAGCAGCTCCTCACGGCCGAGCTACTGGCCGTCCCGGATACGCTGCGCCAGATTGCCGAGCTGCAGGCGCGCACGGAGGCGCGGCTCGCGGAGCTGGCCGGCCGCGTGGATGTGTTGGATGGGCGGCTCAGGCGGGTCCAGCAGCAGGTGGGCGGCTTGGCGGAACTCGTAGGAGCGAGCGCAGAGCTGGAGGGGGAGCGGGCGCTGCTCGCGCGCCTCTCCGCGGGCGGATACACGGTGCTCGCCGCGCTAGGACCGCTGGATGTCGATGGCGAGGTAGATGTGGCGG
>DATMBA010000582.1:0-5990 GCA_035559635.1 Roseiflexaceae bacterium | reverse complement strand
CCGCCACGAAGCCCACCTCGCGCCGGGCGGCGTCGCGCAGGTTGCCGGCCAGCGCCCGCCCGCGCACGTCCGCCAGCGCCACGTAGCCGCGCGCCCGCAGCGCGGCCGCCACCTGCAGCGCGTAGGGGTACGAGGCGTCGTCGGCGGCCGCCACCAGCACCGTGCAGGCCGCCGGCCACTGCTCGAGCGCCAGGGACGAGGCGGCCACCACCCGCTCCAGCCCGTAGGCGAAGCCCACCGCCGGGGCCGGGTGGCGCCCGCCGAGCGCCGTCACCAGGTCATCGTAGCGGCCGCCGCCGCAGATCTGCAGCCCGTCGGCCGAGTAGATCTCGAAGATCGCGCCAGTGTAGTAGTGCAGCCCGCGCCCCAGCCCGAAGTCCAGCACCAGGCGCCCGGCGGGCACCCCGTGAGCGGCCACCAACTCCAGGATGGCGCGCAACTCGTCCAGCCCGCCGGCCGGCAGGTCGAACGCGCGCAGCAGCGACTCGGCGGCCGGGAGCGTCTCGGCCGGGGGGCCCTGGATGTGGCACATCCGCTCGAGCAGCGCGAGCGCCCGCTCCACGCGCGGCTGGGGGTCCTCGCGGCGCAGCTTGCGCACCAGGCGCCCGACGATCTGCTCGGGCGGGCGGGTGCCGGAGCGCAGGTTCACCCCCATCTCGCGCAGCGCGTGCAGCAGCAGCGCCTCAGCCTGCGCGTCGTCCAGCCCCTCGACGAGCGCGCGGTCGATCGGCGGGGGCGGGCCGGGGTCCAGCAGCGCGCGCACGGCGTCCACCCCCTGCTCGCGCATCTTCTCCAGGCTCCAGGCCAGCAGCCCCTGCGTGCGCTCAGCCAGGCCCAGCGCCGCCAGCACCGCGCGGATCAGGCCGATGTGGCCGACGCGGACGCGGAACGCCTCCACGCCGGCGGCACGCAGCCCCTCGCAGGCCAGCGCGATGCACTCGGCGTCGGCGCGGGGCGCGGGGCCGCCGATCAACTCCACCCCCACCTGGGTGAATTGCCGGTAGGTGGCGCGCTGCGGCCGCTCGTTGCGGAACACCGGCCCGGCGTAGCGCAGCCGCAGCGGCAGCGGCTGGTCCTGCATGCGGCCGACATAGGCCCGCAGCACCGAGGCCGTCCACTCCGGGCGCAGGGCCAGCTCGCGCCCGCTGAAGGAGAACTCGTAAACCTTGCCCACCAACTCCTCGCCGAGCTTGCGCAGGTACAGGTCGCGGTGCTCGACGATCGGCAGGTCGATCGGCTGGTAGCCATAGGCGGCGAGCGCGCCCTCCAGCCGGGCGGCCACCCCGGCCTGGGCGGCGAAGTCCTGCGGCAGCACGTCGCGCATGCCGCGCACGGGGTCGATGCTGGTGCTCACTCCGAGCCTCTCGGTCCGCACACCCTCTGGTGTGGTGGGGGCTTTGGGAGGGCGCAGCTCTCCCCGGCCCTCCCCTGGCTGCGCATTGTACCCCATCGGGCGGGCGGCGACAACCGCTGGCGGAGCGCTCCGCTCCTCCGCTCCCGCCGCGCCCAGCTCCGTTGACTAGCCTCCGTTCCATTGCTATACTGCGTTACGTCTACTTTCGCGAACCCGCGCTACCGGCCCGGCAGGCGCCGCCTGCCCCGCCGCCCCTGGAGCCAGCCATGCAACCACTGACCTCCGTCAAGCTCAGCGACGACCCAGTGTCGTAATCGAACGAGAGAGGAGGTGATCAACATGCAACCACTGACCTCCGTCAAGCTCAGCGACGATCCCGCGGCCGCGCCCGTGCTCCCGCCGCGCCCGCGCAGCCTCGAGGAGACCGGCCTCACGCTCTCGTACCTCTCGGACCTGGTGCTGCGCGCGCTCTACCTGATCGGCGAGATGACCGGCCAGATGCTGGTGGACCTGCTGCACGTCCCCTGGGAGAACGTGATCGACCAGGCCATGGGCTACCTGCGGCGCGAACAGATGGCCGAGGTCAAGGGCGCCGGCGGCATCGGCGAGCGCGCCTACCGCTACCAGGCCACCAGCAAGGGCATGGCGCGCGCCAGGGAGCTTGGCGAGCGCAGCCAATACCTTGGCCCGGCGCCGGTGCCGCTCGCGGCCTACTCCGCGGTCATGCGCGGCCAGAGCACCCAGGGCCTCACCGTCACCGAGGAGAGCATCCGCCAGGCCTTCTCGGCGCTGGTGATCAGCGAGGCGCTGCTGGTGCAACTCGGCCCGGCGATCAATTCTGGCCGCTCGATCTTCCTCTTTGGTAACGCCGGCAACGGCAAAACCAGCATCGCCGAGGCGGCCTCCAAGCTGCTCTCCGACACGATCGCCATCCCGCACGCCGTGATCATCGACGGCCAGGTGATCCGCGTGTTCGACCCCATCCACCACGAGGAGGTGCCGCTGCAGCCCGGCCAGGAGAAGGAGGTGGACCGGCGCTGGGTGCTCTCCCGCCGCCCGATCGTCGTGGCCGGCGGCGAGCTCAACATGGCCTCGCTCGACCTGGTCTACAATGAGGAGAGCAAGTTCTACGAGGCGCCGCTCCAGATGAAGGCCAACGCCGGCCTGTTCCTGATCGACGACTTCGGCCGGCAGCAGATGCGCCCGCGCGACCTGCTGAACCGCTGGATCGTGCCGCTCGAGAAGCGGGTGGACTTTCTGACGCTGCACACCGGCAAGAAGATCGAGGTGCCGTTCGACCAGCTGATCATCTTCTCCACCAACATCGAGCCGAAGCAGCTGGTGGACGAGGCGTTCCTGCGCCGCATCCGCTACAAGATCGAGGTGCCCAACCCCTCGCCGGCCGAGTTCCGCGAGATCATGCGGCGGGTGTGCAAGGCCAAGGGCGTGCCCTACAGCGACGACGGCCTGCGCTACCTGCTCGAGGTGGAGTACCCCAAGCGCAAGCTGGAGTTGCGCGCCGTCCACCCGCGCGACCTGATCGACCAGCTGATCGACATCGCACGTTTCACCCGCACCCAGCCGATCATGTCGCGCGAGTTGCTCGCCGCGGCGTGTAAGTCGTACTTCGTCGAAGTGTAGACCATAGGTCAGAGGTCACAGGCGATAGGTGATAGGAATTCGGTCTCCTATCACCTATCACCTATCACCACCACCTACCACCGATGCGCCTGACCCCCGACCTCCTGCTCTCGGCCTACTGCCAGGGGGTGTTCCCCATGGCGGACGAGCGCGGCCGCATCGGGTTCTACGACCCGGACCCGCGGGCGATCATCCCGCTGGACTCTTTCCACGTCCCGCGGCGCCTGGCGCGCACGGTGCGCAGCGGCGCCTTCGAGATCCGGGTGGACACGCAGTTTCGCCGCGTGGTGGAGGAGTGCGCCGCCCCCGCGCCCGGCCGCGAGACTACCTGGATCAGCGCTGAGATCGTGGCGGCCTACACCGCGCTGCACGAACTGGGGTTCGCCCACAGCGTCGAGGCGTGGCGCGACGGCCGGCTGGTCGGCGGGCTGTACGGCGTGGCGGTGCGTGGGCTGTTCGCCGGGGAGAGCATGTTCAGCCGCGAGCGGGACGCCAGCAAGGTGGCGCTGGTGCACTTGGTGGAGCGGCTGCGGCGCGGCGGCTTCGTGCTGCTGGACACCCAGTTCGTCGTCGGGCCGCACATGCTGCAGTTCGGCACGGTCGAGATCCCGCGCGCCGAGTACCGCCGCCGCCTCGCCGCTGCGCTGCGAGTCGCGGCGGAGTTTTGAGTTCTTAGACAAGGTTCGCGCGTCCGTGACCGTCCGCGCACGCGCATGGGGGTGTGGGGGCCTACGGCCCCCACAGCACATCTTGTTCGGAGGGGCTTCGTCCCTCCGCGCCTCCCCAGATGGTCAAGCTGGAGGCCGCGCAGCGACACCATGTCTTAGTTCTTAGTGCCGCTCCGCATACCCCGGAGCGGGCGGGGTTGCAGGGGAGGGCTGTGCCCTCCCCGGACCCTCCCCGCGGTTATGCGGAGCGGCGCTTAGTGTTGAGTTCCCCACCGACGCATGTAGGCTGGTAATTCAAAACTCAAAACTCAAACTCAGAACTTACTCTCCCGGCCTGGCCCCCAGCGTCAACTCCACCTGGTGCTCCTGCCCGTCGCGCACCACCGTCATCGTCACCGTGTCGCCCACCGATGTCTCCAGCTCCAGATAGCTGATGAGTTGATTGCCGTCCAGCACCGGCTCGCCGTTCACCGCGGTGATGATATCGCCGCCGAGCGTGAGCGGGACGCCGGCGTACTCCTCGCTGCGGTCGCCGCCGCGCAGCCCCGCCTGGTCCGCCGGGCTGCCGGGCTGCACCTCGGTGATCAGCACCCCCTGGCGCACCGGCAGGCCGAAGCGCCGCGCCATCAGGGGGTCCACGTCCCGCATGCCGATCCCCATCCAGGGGTGGTCGTAGCGGCCGGTGGCGATCAGCGCTGGCACCACGCGCGCCACGGCGTTGGCGGGCACGGCGTACCCTACCCCCTCGAACAGGCCGGTCTCGGAGCGGATGGCGGTGTTGACGCCGATCACCTCGCCGCGGATGTTGAGCAGCGGCCCCCCCGAGTTGCCGGGATTGATCGCCGCGTCGGTCTGGATCACGTTGGGGATGCGGAAGCGCCCGCCGCGCGTACTGGCCGGGCCCGCCAGGCTGCGCCCCACGCCGCTCACCACGCCCACCGTCAGGGTGTTCTGCAGGCCGAAGGGGTTGCCGATCGCGATCGCAAGCTGCCCCACCTGCACCTCGCGCGAGTCCGCCAGCGGCAGCGGCGCGGCGCCCGGCGGCACCTCGCTCACCTTCAGCACCGCCAGGTCGCTGCCCGGGTCGCGCCCCACCAGCGTCGCCTCGGCAAGCGAGCCGTCGTAGTAGCGCACCTGGAAGGTGTCGCCACTCTCCACCACGTGGTTGTTGGTCACGATGTGCCCCCGGTCGTCGAACAAGAAGCCCGACCCCTCGGCGAACGGGACCGGGCCGAGCGAGTCGCCGCCTGCGACCGGCGGGTGGTCGCTCACCACCTCGATGCTGACCACCGCGGGGTTGACGCGCCGGTACAGCTCGGTGAGGATGGCTTGCTCCTCCTCGAGCGCGTTGGTGAAGTCGGGCGCCAGGGTGGGGATGGGCGGCGCGGTGGGCAGCGGCGCATCCGTCGGGCCCGGCGTTGGCGGTACCTGCTCCGCCCTCGCCTCAGTCGGCGGGGCGGGGGTGGGGCTGGCGGGCGCGGTGGTGGCCGTGGGCGCGGTGTCCCACGGCAGACGCACCTCGCGCCCCGCGCAGG
The DNA here is from genome assembly GCA_035559635.1 of Roseiflexaceae bacterium. GTDB lineage: Bacteria > Chloroflexota > Chloroflexia > Chloroflexales > Roseiflexaceae > CALJIC01. The sequence continues at coordinate 792 of DATMBA010000582.1, read as the reverse complement.
CGGAGAGGGTCAGCGCGGCGATAAGGGCCGCGGCAAGCGTCGGCAGGCGCATAGCAAGGCTCCCGGCAGTAGAGGCGGTAGGACCGTACCCGCTGATCATACCACTTGCGGCGCCCCCGTGAGGCCACGCTTGCTTAGACCTCGATGAGCGCCGGCTGTAGCCCGGCCTGGAGGATCCGCTGGATCGCTGAGGCCGCTGAAGCGCTGAGGCCGCTGAGGCCGCTGATGGACTTGTACCGAAGAACTGGTCCGGGGCGGCGTGCCACGCCCGGCCGGGCCAGCGGGCACCCCGCGGCGGGCTATCGCCTGCAAAGCCCGCCGCCGCGGGCTGCTGCTGAGGCCGCGCTGGCGGCCTTCGTGACGGATAGCCCGCGGGTTGACCCGCCGGGCGTGGTGCCGCACCAGCATACCCGTATACATAGTCAACGTTCATCATCCCCGACTGGACCGCGAAAACCCGACGATGCCCTCAACGTGTATGGGAGCGCCGAACCTCAGCGCCCTCCCTCCTTCAGCGTTTCAGCGATCCTGATCCCCAGCGTCTTACGTAGAACCTGGCGCCCGCCCGGACCCGCACATACGTAACGAGGTACCGTAATCTCTACGATGTGTGGCCGCCCTCAGACGAGTACACTGCGCGCAGAAGTCAAACGGAAGACACGAGGAGGGAACGCACGATGAAGGCGCAGATCACGTCCACGGCGGCACCAACCCCCCGGCGGTTCCGGCGGGCGGCCTTCGAGTTGATCGGTCTGATCGCCGCCGGCCTGATCGGCTTCGGGCTGGGGCAGG
>DATMBA010000581.1:0-5173 GCA_035559635.1 Roseiflexaceae bacterium | reverse complement strand
GAAGCGCCCGGTGATATAGCGCTCGGTGCGCTCGTCGCGCGGGGCGACGAAGAGTTGGTCGGCGGGGCCGGCCTCGATCAGCTGGCCCTGCAAGAAGAAAGCGGCCACATCCGCCACGCGGGTGGCCTGCTGCACATTGTGGGGCACGAGCACGATCGTGTAACGCTCGCGCAGGGTGCGCACCAGTTCCTCGATGCGCGCGGTGGTGATCGGGTCGAGCGCGGCGGTGGGCGTGTCCAGCAGCAAGATCTCCGGCTCGAGCGCGAGGGCGCGGGCGATGCCGAGGCGCTGTTGCTGGCCGCCGGAGAGCGCCAGGGCCGAGGAGTCCAGCCGGTCCTTGACCTCGTCCCACAGCAACGCGTCGCGCAGCGCCCGCTCGGCCGTTTCCGCCAGGCGGCGGCGGTCGCGCACGCCCTGCAGGCGCAGGCCGTAGACCGTGTTCTCGAAGATCGACATCGGCAGCGGGAGCGGCTGAGTGAAAACCATGGGCGCGCGCCTCCGCAGCGCCGCCACGTCCACCTGCGGGCCGAACACGCTCGCCCCGTCGAGCAGCACATCGCCAGTGTGCCGCTCGCCGGGCTGCAGCTCGGCCATGCGGTTGATCGAGCGCAGCAACCCGCTCTTGCCGCCGCCCGCCGGTCCGAAGACCGCCACCACGCTGTTGGCCGGGATGGCGAGCGATACCTCGCGCAGCACCTGTTCGGGGCCGTGGAAGAGCGAGTAGTTGGTAAACTCGACTTTGGGAGTCATAGGCTCGCTCAATAACAGAGTTATGCGAGGGCAGCGCCCCCACCCCCCACGGGGAGGCTTGGAGGAGCTGCGTCCTTCCACAGATCTCCGAGGGTTCGTTGTGGGAGCCTGCGGCCCCCATACCCCCGCGGGAGACACCGGCTGCGTAACCTGTAAGGCGATGGGCGTCAGCCCCTATGGCCTATCGCCTATCGTCTGCTTCCCCGCACCAGCCGCTGTAGCGCGGCGTTGGCGCCGACGTTGATCGCCAGGATGGTGATCATCAGCACCGCGCCGGTGGCGTAGGCGTTGGGGAGCGAGATGCCCTCCACCGCCAGCAAGTAGAAATGGACCGCCATCGTGCGGGCCGGCGCGAGCAGCGAGGTGGGCAGGTTGAGCGCCGTGCCGGCGGTGAAGATCACCACGGCCGTCTCGCTCACCGCGCGCCCGAAGCCCAGGATTACCCCGGTGATGATCCCCGGCAGCGCGCTCGGCAGCACCGCCGTCGTCACCATCTGCCAACGGGTGGCCCCCAAGCTGAAGCTCACGTCCCGGTAGCCTTGGGGCACGGTGCGGATGGCCTCCTCCGATACCCGGATGATCGTTGGCAGAATCATGAGCGCCAGCGTCAGCCCGCCGGCCAGCACCGACCAGCCGAGCTGCAGGTAGGTGACGAAGAAGATGAAGCCGAACAGGCCGAAGATGATCGACGGCACGCCGGCGAGCGACTCGGTGCCGAAGCGGATGGCGCGCGTCAGGCGCCCCTCGGCGGTGTACTCAGTGAGGTAGATCGCGGTGCCCACCCCGAGCGGCGCGGCGATCAGCAGCGCCAGCGCCCCCACCACCACCGTGCCGACGATGGTGGGGAAGATGCCGCCGGCGCGCCCCATCTCCTGCGGAGCGCCGGTAAGGAAGCCCCAACTCACGCCGGGCAGGCCGCGGCCGAGGATCACGCCGACGATCAGCGCCAGGATGGCGATCGTCAGGGCAGCGGCGGCCCAGATGCAGCCGAAGGCCGCACGTTGCCGCAGGTGATCCGCCTGAACGGTGCTCTGCTGCTGAACCATCGTGCCCTTCAACATCTCAAATACAGGACGTACGCGGTGGTGCTGCCCCCCGCATCCCACGGGGAGGTTTGGAGGGGCTTCGCCCCTCCGAAACAGATGTGAGAAGACTCTAGGTTGGGGGCCTACAGCCCCCAACCCCCGGCGGGGCTCCGCCCTCCCCACCCTGCGGGCAGCGCCCGCATCTTTGAAAAGTATTGGTGCTAGCCGCCGCGGCGGCTGAACGCGCGTTGGTGGACGAGGACCGTGGCGATAGCGTTCAGCGCCATGATCAGGCAGAACAGCACGACGCCGGTGGCGAAGAGCGCCTCACGGTGCTCTCCGCTGGCGTAGGCCAGCTCCAGCGCGATGTTGCTGGTGAGCGTGGTGGCCGCGTCCAGCGGCGAGCGCGGGATGGTGAGCGCGTTGCCCACCATCATGATCACCGCCATCGTCTCGCCGAGCGCGCGCCCCATACCGAGGATCACTCCGGCCACGATCCCCGAGCGCGCGGTGGGGATCAGCACGCCCCAGATCATCTGCCAGTGGGTGGCCCCGAGCGCCGTGGCACCATCCCGGATGGCGGGCGGCACGGCGCGCAGCGCGTCCTCGGAGACCGCGATCACGCTTGGCAGGATCATGATGCCGAGCACGATCGCGCCGGTGAGCACACTCAGCCCCGGCCCGCCGAGCGTGCTGCGCACCAGCGGCGCCAGCAGCGTCAGGCCGATGAAGCCATAGATCACCGAGGGGATGCCGGCCAGCAGCTGGATCGTCGGGCGCAGCACGCCGGCCAGCCACGGCGGCGCCAGCTCCACCTGGAACACCGCCACCGCCAGGCCGAGCGGCACGCCGAGCAGCAGCGCGCCGAACGTGAGCCAGAGCGAGCCGATGATCATCGGCAGGATGCCGAACTGCGGCGGCTTCGTAGTTGGCGACCAGGTGATGCCGCCCAGGAAGTCCACCAGCCCGACGCGGAGGATGAGGGCCAGGCCGGACTCGAGGATGAAGAAGGTGATCAGCGCCAGCGCCAGCACGACGCCGAGGGCCATAACCAGGAGTGTGGCGCGGATGGCGCGCTCTTTCACGGCAGCACCTTCCCGCCCGGCACCAACCCGGCGCGCGCCAGTTCGGCCTGCCCCTCCGGGCCGAGCACGTAGTCCAGGAAGGATGCGGCGAGCGGGCTGAGGGTGTGGCCCTTGCGCCAGACGATCAGGAACGGGCGCATCAGCCGGTAGGCGCCGGCCTCCACCTCGGCCACCGAGGGGGGCACGCCGTCGATCGCCACCCCGCGCACGCTCTGGTCCCCGATGCCGAGCGAGATGTCGCCGATCGCGTCCGAGTCATCGGCGACGATCTGGCGGATGGCACCGTTCGATCCCTGGCGCAAGGCGGCCGGCGTGATCGACGCGCGCTGCAGCACCAGTTCCTCGAAGGCGCTGAAGGTGCCCGAGCCGACCTCGCGGCTCGCCACCACAATCGGGCGCGGTGGGCCGCCGAGCGCGTCCCAGGCGGTGATGGCGCCGGTGAACACGCCGAGGATCTGCTCCCTAGTGAGCTGCTGCACCGGGTTGGTCGGGTGGACGATCACCGCCAGCGCGTCACGCGCCATGAGGGCCTGCACCAGCTGCGCGGCCTCCTCCTCGTCCAGCGCGCGCGAGGACATGCCCAACTCGGAGACGCCCTCGGCGGCGGCACGGATGCCGGCACTGGAGCCCAACCCCTGCACGTCCACCGAGGTGCCGGGGTGGTCGCGCTGGTAGTGCTCGGCCAGCTGCTCGACGAAGGGGGTCATGGAGGTCGAACCGGTGATGGTGAGGCGCGCCTGCGGCCTCGCGCTGTTGGCCACGAGGCCGGCCAGCAGCGCGAGGCCGCAGAGCAGGCGGCGGAGCCGCAGGCTCCGGCCGTGCGCGGCGGGACGTGAAGGGCATCGAGAGCGCATCACAGGGCGGTGCTCGCGATCATCAAGGCGCTGATAACGCAGCCGCCGCATTATACCACGGCACAGACCGCGCGCCGCACACAGCCAGAGGGAAGGGGCAGGTCTCGGGAGGGCGCAGCCCTCCCGAGACCTGCCCTGTTCTTAAAGCCGATCCGCATACCTCGGGGAGGGGTCAGGGGAGGGCGCAGCCCTCCCCTGACACCCCACCCGCTCCGGGGTATCCGGAGCGGCACTTAGTCCGAGGCCGGCACGGCCAGCGGCCGCCCGGCGAGGAAGCGCTCGTAGAACGGCGGCAGGGGCGCTGGCACCCGCCGGCGCCGCAGCAGCGCAGTCATGGGGCGTGTTCCTCGCGGGCGATGGCCGCGGCGGCGCGCTCCTCGCGGGCGATCTCGGCCACGGTGCGGCGCCAGCGCCACCAGTAGATCGCACCGATGATGGGCGAGGTGGCGAGGAACATGCCCCAGACCATCCCCAGCCCGCCGCCGACCAACTCGATCAGTGCCAGCGCCAGCAGCACGGTGACCCAGATGCCGCCGGCGCCCACCACCAGTGGCAGGCGGGTGTTGCCAGCGCCGCGCAGCGCGCCCGCGCCCACGAACAGCACCGCCCAGAAGGGCTGCGCCAGCGCCACCACCCGCAGCGCCCGCGCGCCGATCGCGATCACCTGCGGGTCGTTGGTGAGCAGGCCCAGCACCGGCTCGGCGAAGATCAGCAGCAGCAGCCCGAGCGCCCCCATCCAGCCGACGGCCCAGAGGGTAGCGATGCGGGCGGCGGCATCGCCCTCGATGATGCGGCGCGCGCCGACGCTCTGGCCCACCAGGGTGGTGGCGGCGATGGCGAAGCCGAAGCCAGGCAGGAAGGAGGAGGAGAGCGCGGTGAAGATGAGTTGGTGTGCGGCGAGCGTGGCGGTGCCGAGCTGCGCCACCACCACTACCAGCGTGAAGAAGGCCGCCGAGGTGAGTAACTGCTCGAGCGCCGCCGGCATGCCGATCCCCAGGATCTGGCGGGCGGTGCGGGTCTCGGGGCGCCAGGTGCCTGCGCCGCGGATCGAGACCCCGCCGCGGCCGCGCCACAGCACCACGAGCATCAGCGTCAGCGCCAGCGCGCGGGCCGCGAAGGCCGCCCACGCGCTGCCCACCGCGCCAAGCGCCGGCAGGCCGAAGTTGCCATAGATCAGCCCGTAGGCCAGTACGGCGTTGACCACGTTGGCCACCATCGTGACCTGCATCGGTGTGCGCGAGTCCCCGGCGCCGCGCAGCACCCCACCGCCGATGAACAGCCCCACCAGCACCACCACCGTGCCCATCGTCACCTGCAGGTACTCGGCGCCGATACGGGCCACCTCGGCGTCTGGCGCAAAGAGGCCGATGATCGGCCGGGCGAGCAGGAAGCCGGCCACCGCCAGCGGTGTGCCCATCACCACGCTCCAGAGCAGGGACTGGCGGGCCAGGCGGCTGGC
>DATMBA010000580.1:0-18107 GCA_035559635.1 Roseiflexaceae bacterium | reverse complement strand
GGCCTCCTCCAGCCCCAGCCGGTCGCCGCGCCGGGCGGCGATGGCCGCCTCGCGCACCCAGGCGGTGTAGGTTGCCAGGTCCACCTCGGACGCGAGATTCGAGATTTGAGCGCTGAGCGCTGAGCGCTGAGCGCCGTGCCGAGGGCTGAGATCTGAGATCTGAGATCTGAGCGCCGTGCCGCGTGCCGCGTGCCGAGCACTGGGCGCCACGGACTCTTTGGCTCGCTGCGGGCTATGTGGTGCGTGATATGTGGTGTGGGCCGCGTATGCTGTGGACGAGTGCATGCTGAGCACGCCGGCCAGCAAGGCGACCATCCACAGCGGGGTTTGTAGCAGCTTCAGCGTGCTCATGGGAGCATTCAGCACTCAACGCTCAGCATTCAGATCTGGTTAGCGCGCAACTCCAGGTCGTACCCCTCGCTGCGCACCCGCAGGTCGTCATACAGGACGGTGTACACCGCCAGTTGGAGCGGCAGCGCGAGGATCAGCCCGGCGTAGGCCACCAGGCTGGTGAGGCCCTGGTTCAGGCCAAAATTGTTCAGCGGGCTGCCGCTGGCGATGGTGACGGCGGTGCTGACGACGGTGGCCGGCAGGCTGGACACGGCGTAGCTGATGATCCCCATGAGCACCACGGCCAGCAGCACGCGCCAGAAGCCAGGCCCCGTCAGGCGCCAGCTGCGGCCGATGCCGCGCAGCGGGCCGGCCCGCTCCAGCACGATCACCTGGGTGGTGAGCGCCAGCCGCACGAAGATGAAGACCAGCAGCAGCAGCAGCAGCATGACCAGCCCGAGCGCCAGCAGTGTGCCGACGATCACGGCGGCGATGCCACCCCCCTCGAGGCGGCTGCCCACCACCCCCGCCGCTCCGATCGCGCACCCCATCGTGACGCCGAAGATCAGCACCGACCCCACCACCGGCACGGTCGAGGCTGCAATGAGCGCCAGGTAGGTGCGTGGGCTGAGCGCGTACGCACCGAGGATCGAGACCGGCCGCCCCTGGCGGGCCTGGGCCACTGCGTTGGCCAGCGCCGCGGTGGTGAGGTTGTACACCACCAGGTAGTACAGCAGCGAGATGCCGGCCGTGACGCCGGCGAGCACGAGGTACTGCTGCACCGGCAACACCTCGAGCGGGCTCTGCCCCGGCCGGGGGATGGGCGGGCGCTCGGCGAAGGCCATGATGTCGCGGAATGCCTGGCCGGCGAGGACGTACTGCGCGACGGACTGCAGCACGGCCATGGGCACCTGTAGCAGGGCGCTGATGCCAAGGAAGACCAGGAAGTGCTGGCGGTACAGCCGGAACGCGGCGTCGAGGACGTCGCCGATCGACATGGGGCGGAGTTGTGGCGTGGTCTGCATTGGCTCCCTCTCTCGCGGCGCCGCGCCCATTATAGCAGCGCGGCAGCATCGCGGCCAACCGACGCGCCGGCGCGCCCGGTCACCGACTCGCCACACTGCGTCGCCGCTTCTTCATTCTGCCCTGCCGCTCTCTGGCTACAATAGCTGTATCGCTGCACGTGGTTTACCACAGCGGGGCTACGGGGCCTGCGGCCCCCGAACAGATCATCGAAGATTCACTTTGGAGGGGCGTGGCCCCTCCAGGTCTCCCCAGCGAGGTGCGGGGGCGAGGCCACCGCGTAACCTGTCACTGAGGGAAAGGGGCCTTCCAATGAGGGAAACGCTCAAGACTGTGACCGAGGTGCGCGGCCCACGCGTGCCCGAGCCGCCCATCGCTGAGTGGCTGGCCTCCTGGCCCGCCGTCCGCTGCCAGGCGCTCGCGCTACTGGAGGAGTACCGCCGGCTGCGGCCTGACTACGACCCGCACTGGGTCGAGTGGGTGATCGGTGAGATGGACGACGCGGTGGCCAACCTCGAGCACCGCGCGGCCTGGCTGCGCCGCCATCTCGCCGAGAGCCCGGCGCGCACCGGGATGCCGCCCGATCGCTAAATGCTTCCAAAGAGACCATGCGACATGGGAGGGTCAGGGAGGGCTGCCCTCCCTGAAACCCCCTCTTCTTACGCAGGCCTGGCCTGCACGCATTTAGAGAGGAACCAGCGATGGCAACGGTCACGATGACCAGGGGCAAATATGCCGGTATCAGCGCCTGCGCCGACGCGCGGGGCGTGATCGCGGCCGCGGCGATGGATCAGCGCGGCTCGCTCAAGAAGGCGATCGCCAAGGCGCGCGGCGAGGGCGGCACGGCCACCACGGAGGATATGGTGGCCTTCAAGACCGCGGTCACGAAGGTGCTGACGAAGTACGCCAGCGCGATCCTGCTGGACCCGGAGTACGGCCTGGAGGCCCTCAAGCAGCGCGCCCCCGGCACCGGCGTGCTGATGTCCTACGAGAAGTCTGGCTATGACACCTCCGTCCGGGGGCGCATGCCGGACCTGCTCGCCCAATGGAGCGTGCGGCGGCTGGTGGACGCCGGCGCCGATGCGGTCAAGATCTTGTTGTACATCAACCCGTTCGACGACCCGGCGATCAACAGCGTCAAGTACGCCTTCATCGAGCGGGTGGGCGCCGAGTGCGCCGCCTACGATGTGCCGTTCTTCCTCGAGCCGCTGGCCTACGATGACGCCCTGGGCGACGAGAAGGGCTTCGAGTTCGCGAAGGTCAAGCCGAAGTATGTGGCCGCCTACATGGCGGAGTTCTCCAGGCCGCGCTACGGCGTGGACGTGCTGAAGGTCGAGGTGCCGGTGAACATGAAGTTCGTCTCCGGCACGCGCGCCTTCGGTGGCCAGGAGGCCTACACCCGCCAGGAGGCGCTCCGGCTGTTCAAGGAGGCGTCGGACGCCGCCACCAAGCCGTTCATCTACCTGAGCGCCGGCGTGAGCGACGAGGTCTTCCGCGAGACGCTCGAGCTGGCGGCCGAGGCGGGCAGCCGCTTCGCCGGGGTGCTGTGCGGCCGGGCCACCTGGCAGGATGGCATCCCGGTCTACGCCAAGCAGGGCTACGAGGCGCTGGTTGGCTGGCTGGAGGAGCGCGGCGTCGCCAACATCCAGGCGCTCAACGCGGTGCTGGCGAAGGGCGCCCAGCCGTGGCATGCGTTCTACGGCGGCAAGGCCAACATCACCATCGTCGACCCGGTGATCACGAAGCTGTAGAGCGGGGCGGGCACGAGGGCACGAAGGCACACAGCGAGAACGAGCTATAATCTTCGTGTCTTCGCGGCTTCGCGTCTTCGTGGTTAGATGATCTACCTGGGAGCGCAACGCATGTCCATTGCCCCATCTGCTCGCTACCGCATCGCGATCTGCACCGGCGGAGGCGACGCGCCGGGCCTGAACGCCGTGATCCGCGCCGTGGTGCTCTCCTGCTTGCAGCGCGGCTGGGAGTGCTACGGCATCCGCGACGGATTCAACGGCATCCTGTCCCCCAAGCAGTACCCCAAGGGGGGGGTCATCCCGCTCACACGCGACATGGTGCGCGACATCACGCACCTGGGCGGCACGATCATCGGCACCACCAACCGCGGCAACCCGCTCCACTTCCCGGTAGTGGGGCCGGACGGCCAGGTGCACGAGAAGGACCGCACCGACGAGTTGGTGAGCGGGCTGGCGATCTACGGCATCGATGCGCTGATCTCGGTGGGCGGCGACGGCTCGATGACGATCGCGGCGGCGCTGGCGCGCAAGGGTGTGCGGGTGATCGGCGTGCCCAAGACGATCGACAACGACCTCGAGGGGACGGTGCAGACCTTCGGCTTCGACACGGCGGTGGCCTTCGCCACGGACTGCGTCGATCGGCTGCACTCCACCGCGCAGGCCCACCAGCGGGTGATGGTGGTGGAGGTAATGGGACGCTACGCCGGCTGGATCGCACTCAACGCCGGCGTCTCGGGCACGGCGCACGCCATCCTCATCCCGGAGATCCCATACGATATCAAGCGGGTGGCGGAGAAACTCCGGCAGCGCGAGGCGGAGGGCCGCACCTACTCGATCGTCGTGGTGGCCGAGGGCGCCCGCCCGAAGGATGGCACGCACGCGGTGCTGGAGCCGGCCGAGGTGGGCCGCGCCGAGCGGCTCGGCGGCATCGGCGAGCGGGTGGCGCGCGAACTGCAGCAACTCACCGGCCGCGAGACACGCAGCGTGGTGCTCGGCCACCTGCTGCGCGGCGGCTCGCCCACCACCTTCGATCGGCTGCTCTCGCTGCGCTTCGGCGCGGCGGCGGTGCGCGCGATCGAGGACGGGCAGACCGGCGTGATGGTGGCGCTCGACCCGCCCACGGTGCGCTACGTCCCGCTCGAGGAGGCCACTCAGCGCACCAAGACGGTGCCGCTGGACTGCGACACGATGCGCACGGCACGGGACCTGGGGATCAGCTTCGGAGACTGACGGGTGCTGCGTGCTGAGTCTCAGGCACATAGCACGCAGCACGCAGAGCCTGCTTGAAAAAGGGAGCGTGAGGGGTTTCACCTCTCACCCATCCCCCGCCCGCCCGCCGCTGCGCGGCGGACGGGGGAGATGCGCGGGCCGCGGCTCCCGCACCCCTAGCCGGGAGGCTTTTCAAACAAGCGCTCAGCACGCAGCACTTCCGAGCAGCGCTCGCACCACCTTCTCCCACGTGATGCCCGCGACGCGTGGGGGCCCGGCAGCCCCCAACTGCGCGGCAAGGCCCGCATCGCGCCAGAGGGCGTCCAGGCGGGCGGCGAGCGCATCGGGCTGCGGCGGGGCCACGAAGCCGCACACGCCATCCTCCACGAACTCCAGTACCCCCCCGGAGTCCTCGGCCGTGACCACCGGGCGCGCCGCGGCCAGCGCCTGCACGGTGGTGAAGCCGTAGTCCTCGTCCACCGGAGCATAGTACACCGCCCGCGCGCCCTCGTACAGCCGGATCAACTCCTCGTCCGGCACGAAGCCGCGGAACTCCGCCCGCGCCCCCAACCCCAACTCGCGCGCCATGGCCTCGAGCCGCGCGCGCTCCGGCCCGGCGCTGATGAGCACGCAGCGCACCGGCTCCTGCGTGGCGGCCAGCGCCCGCAGCAGCAGGTCCAGACGCTTGGCCCGGTCCAGCCGGGCGTCGGAGAGGATATAGTCGCCGTAGGGCCCGGCGCGCAGCCGCCCGGCGTAGCGGCTGGGCGGGTAGAGCGGCGCGGCCTCCAGCCCGGTGAAGCGCCGCAGCCGCGCCGCCACATTCTGCGAGATCGCGAACAGGGCGCGCGCCTCCCCTAGCGCCGCGCGGTCCATACGCAGCAGCCAATCGCGCACCGCCCGGTCTTCGGGAGTGTTGGCGAAGTCCGACAGCGGCGTGCCGTACCAGTCGTACGCCTGGCGATGCTGGTGCACCAGCCAGACCACCTTGCGCGGGTGGCGCACAGCGTAGGAGGGGAACTTGGTGGCGATCACCATGTCCACCGCCTGCCCGTCCACCTGCGTGAGGTCCAGCATGCGCCAGGCGAGCGCCGAGCGCCCGATCAACTCGTGCGGCTGCCAGGCGTAGGGCAGGCTCACGATGTCCGCGGTGTGCCCCACCGCGCGCAGCGCGTCGCGCAGCCCCTCGGCCAGCAACTCGGCGCCGCCCCTGGCGAAGGGGACCTGCGCGGTGCAGATCAGGATTCGCTTCGGCATGGTCTTCTTTCGGGTTGCCGTTGGCAAACTGCCCCCGGTGGGGGTTCGAGGGCTGCGGTCCCCAATACTATAGCGACGTGCAAAATGGTTGAACGCCGGGAGCGCGCGCAAGATGCGCGCAGGTGGGCGGGACGCCCGCGCTCCCGGCATGCGGCTGGTTCAATGGTTCTGCTCTTCGCTATAGTGTGGGGACGCTGCGCCTCCCCACGCCCCTCCAGCGGCAGCTGGTGGGGGCAAGCGCGCCCCGTGCACGTTCCCCAAGAGCATCTGTGCGGAGGACGACGCTCCTCCGCGCCTCCCCGTCGCAGGTCTGCTATTATAGCGCCCTATGATGCCGCGCTATCGCCCGCTCGCCGCGCCGGCGGCGTTCTTCCTGCTGGCCCTCGCGCTGCGCCTGTACGCCATCGACCGGCAGAGCCTGTGGTACGACGAGGGGCTGACGGTGGCGCTGGCGCAGCGCCCGCTCGCCCAGATCGCCCGCGACGCCGCAGCCGACGTGCACCCGCCGCTGTACTACTGGGCGCTTCACGCCTGGGTTGCACTCTTTGGCGCGAGCGAGGCAGCGGCACGCTCGCTCAGTGCCCTGTGCGGCGCGCTCACGGCGGCGCTCACCTGTCTGATCGGCCGGCGCTGGTTCGGGTCTGCCGCCGGCGCGCTGTCGGGACTGGCCGCCGCCGTCTCACCCTTCGCTGTGCACTACGGCCAGGAGGCGCGCATGTACGCGCTGGCCGGGCTGCTGGCCACCCTGCTCTGGCTGGCGCTGGAGCGCTGGCTCGCAGCGACCGAGGAGCGAGGACCGGGGACCGGGGATCGGCACCCGGGGGCGGCATGGCCCTGGCTCCTGCTGTACGCCGCCGCGGCGCTCGCCGCGCTGCTCACCCACTACTTCATGGCCGCCTTCGTCGCCACGGCGGCGGCGGCTGGCGTAGCGACGCTGCACCGCAGGGGATGGTTTCAGGGAGGGCGTAGCCCTCCCTGGTCCTCCCTAGTACCTTTTACCCTGGCGCATCTTGCGCTTGCAGCAGCGTACCTGCCGCTCGTCTGGGGCAGCCGCGCCCGGCTGGAGGGCTGGTCGCTCGCCAAGGAGCCCACTGGCCCGCTGTTCATCCTGAGCGACGCGCTGCGGGTGTTCGCGCTCGGCCCCACCGCTGCGCCGGAGGACTGGCCGTGGCTGGCGCTGTTCGGCGGCCTGCTGCTCGCGGCGCTGCTCCGGCCGGCCCTGCGCCCGGCGCGCGTGTGGTTCGCCGCGGCCTGGTTGCTCGTCCCGCTCGCGGCGATCGTGCTGCTCTCGCTCGGGCAGCCCTACTACCGGCCGCGCTTCCTGCTTCCGGCGCTGCCGGCCTTCCACCTGCTGCTCGGCGCCGGGGCATCGGCCGTTGGGGGCCTGGTTGATCCACAAAGGGCACGAAGGACACAAAGACCTGATAACGGCCGGCAGCTTCCATCACGCCCGATCCTTCGTGCTCTTCGCGCTCGTCGTGGATCACCTCTTCTCGCGGCCACGCTCCTGCTGCTAGCCGCCATACAGCCGCTGGCGCGCGAGTACACCGACCCGCGCTTCTGGCGCGACGACTACCGCGGCGTGGCGCAGGCGATCGCCGCGACGGCGCGGGCCGACGACGCGGTGCTGCTCGTCGGCCCCGGCCAGCGTGAGGTGCTGGACTACTACCTGCGCCGCCCGTTGGCGCGCTACCCGCTGCCGCGCGTCCGGCCGCTGGACCGCAAGGCGACGCTGGCCGAGTTGGAGCGGATCGCCGGCGCCCACCGTCGGCTGTACGGCGTCTACTACGTCCCCTACGAGGCGGATCCGGCGGGGGTGATCCAGGGCTGGCTGCGCGAGCACGCCTTCCGCGCCGCGAGCCGGTGGTACGGTGGGGTGGAGTTGGTGGTCTACGAGCTTGGCGCGGCATCCGGGCCAGAGCGCGCGCCAGAGGCTTCGTTCGGCGGGCAGGTGCGGCTGGCGCGGGTGGCGGCCGGGCCGGCCGAGCTGCGCCCCGGCGACGCGCTGCGCGTGGAGGCCACCTGGGTCGCGGAGGCGCCGGTCACCGGGGAGCTGCTGCTCTTCGCGCACCTGCTCGGGCCGGGCGGGAAGATCGTGGCGCAGTTCGACGGCTCACCCGCGCCGGAGCCACCGGCCCGCTGGCGGGCCGGCGCGCCGCAGCGGGGCCGGTTCGCCGTGCTGGTCCCGTCCGGCGCGCCCCCCGGCGCCTACCGGCTGGTGGTGGGGCTGTACGAGCCGGCCAGCGGCCGCCGGCTGACGCTGCCGGATGGCGCCGACGCGCTGGAGATCGCTGGAGTGCATGTGGGGGAAGCGGAGAGGGAATAGTTTTTGTGGAGGCCTTTGGCCCCCACGCCTCCGTGCGGCGCACTTTCGGCTCCTCTGCCGGGGCGTCCTAGCCCTACCATAAGAGCTAGGCCGCCGCGCAGCTTCCGCCGAAAGGAAACAAGGTGATCCCCCGATGACGGGCGATGCGGCGATGCGGGCCGACGGTGGGGCGATGCGGCGATGCGGCGATGCGGACCGGTGATGCGGCGATGCGGGCCGGTGATGCGGCGATGCGGGCCGGTGTGCGGCGATGCGGCGATGCGGCGATGCGATCGTAGGGGCGCAGCAGGGGCTGACCATGTTCGTGCAACATACGTTGCCATGTGTGGCCCCTGCTGCGCCCCTACGGCATTGGTATCGGCACGGCATCCATCACGGCATGGCACGGCGTTCGGCATGGCACGGCATCCATCGCGGCACGGGAGGGCCAGGGAGGGCAGACCCTCCCTGACATAACCTCAATCCTGTTCCCCAAGATTGGCCGGCGGACGTTTATGCTATAATGCGCGGCTGATTGCTAACGAAACACGAGGTCATCCGCTTGGCTACCGGTGATGTGTCCCGGGCGCCGGTGGCGCTGAGGCGGCCCGCGCTGAGCCTGCGCCCCCTCCGGCCGGGCCTGCCCGCCCTGATCTTGCTGCTCGGCGCCCTGTTAGCGCTCCTCGCCGTCTACAGCGCCCGCCCGCCCGCCGCCGTGGACGTCGGCGGCGACCAGGACTTCCTCTACCTCCAGGGGTTCCACGCCCGCGAGTTCATTGCCGTGGCGCCCAGCCGCGCCTACCCGTGGCCCGCCGGCGCGGACGAACTGGTGATCGCCGAGGGGCTTAGCCCGGTCCACCGCATGGTCACCCTCACGCTGGACGAATTCACCCCCAGCCGGCAGTTCCCGCGCCGCCTGATCGCGGTGTACGCCAACGGGCGGCGCTTCGCCACGCTGGATGACCGCGGCGGCGCGCGGGAGTTCCGCGAGAAGCTGCCCGAGGGGGCGGCGGATGGCGGCCGGCTGGTGCTGCGCGTCGAGCCGCTGCAGGACCGCAGCGTCGAGGTGCCGCCGGTGCAGGTGCGCGCCGTCACGCTCTCCGGCGCGCGCACTTACCGCTGGACCGACGGCGAGGGACGCATCACGTTCCCGGCGCTCGGCCGCGGCGCATGGCGGGTGGACCTGAGCGCGGCGGTGTTCCGGCCGGACGGGGGGCCGGTGCGGGCCGAGCTGCTGGCCAACGGCGCGGTGGTGGCGCAGCTGCCCGAGTACGCCGACGTGCGGCGGCTCTCGTTCGTGGTGCCGGCCGCGGTGGTAGGCGACGGCGACCTCACGCTGACGCTGCGCTCGGCGGTGTTCACCGACCCGCGGCCGCTGGGGGTGCTGGTGGAGCGCGTGGCGCTCACGCCGGTGGAGGCCGCCGGCCCGCTTGGCGCGCTGCCGCCCTGGCGCGCGCTGCTGTCCGGCCTGGCGGTGGCGCTCGCCATGTACGCCGCGCTGCGCCTGGTGCGCGTGCCGGCATGGGCGGCGCTCGCGGCCGGGCTGGTGGCGCTGGCGCTCGGCGTCTGGGCGCTGGTGCGCCACCGCTTCCCGATGGGATTCTTCCTGGAGCCGCTGGCTGCGCTCATGCTGTTCAGCGCGCTGCTCACCCCGGCCCTCCAGTGGCTCAGCGAGCGGGTCTTCCGCCGGCTAGGCATCCCGCTCTCGCCCTGGCTGCGCGACGCGCTGGTGCTGGCGTTCATCGCCGGGTTGTGGCTCAAAGGCGGCGGGCTGCTGTTCCCCACCATGCGCGCGATCGACATCGGCTGGCACATGGACCGCGTGCGCTGGATATTGGACGGCAACCTGGCCGCCATGTACCGCCCCGGCGCCTTCTCTGAGTCGGTGATGCCGATCGATGAGTGGGGTCCCAACCGCCCGGTGATCCCCTACTCGCCATTCTTCCATCTCTTCTCCACGGTCTTCGCGATCTTCCCGTGGCCGCTGGAAACCAGCGCCAACCTGTTCAGCGCGCTGCTGGACTGCAGCCGGGTGTTCCTGATCGCCATCCTGGCGCGCAAGGCCGGGATGAACGAGCGCGCGGCGCTGCTGGCCTCTCTGTTGTACGCCGTCACGCCGGTGACCTTCCTGCTGCACTCGTGGGGCAACGTGCCCACTACCGCCGGCATGTGGTGGACGCTGGTGACCACCACGGCGATCGTCGCGCTCTACCCCCGGCTGGAGCGCCCCGGCCCGTTCGCGCTCCTCACCGCGCTCACGCTCGTCACGATGTTGTTCTACACCGTGATGGCGGTGTTCCACGTGGCCTTCGTGATCCTGTTCCTGTTGCTGGTGCGCGTGCTTCCGGGCTGGGTGGAGCGCCGGCCGGCACGGGCGGTGGGGCTGGCCACGGCGCTCGCCATCCTGCTTGCTACCGCGATCTACTACGGCCAGTACATCCCCGGCATGGTGGAGCGCACCGTGCCGTACGTGCTCAGCCTGGCCACCCGCGGCCCGCAGAGCGTGGGCGTGGAGCGGGAAACCTCCTTTCTGCAGTACCTGGCTGGCTTCTGGCGCCACCTGCGCTATGACATGCGGCCGGACGGCTTTTTGTACTATGGCATCCTCATCCCGCTGATCTTCTGCGTGCCGGGGTTCGTGGCGCTCAGGAGGAGCTGGTTGGTGTGGGCGGTCCTGGCGGCCTGGTACACGGTAGCGGTACTGTTCATGGTGGCCGGCTACCGCGTCTCGATGGTGGACAAGCAGATCTTCTATATCGTGCCGGCGCTGTGCCTGTGCTGGGCGGTATACGCCGACCGCTACTGGCGGCGCGGACGCTGGGGCAAAGCGCTGATCGTGGCGGTCTACGCCTTCACCCTGGCCACGGCGATCGACCTGTGGGTGATCCGCATCATCCGCTCGCCGGTGGTGTGAGCGATGACGAACGACGAACGACGAACAACGAACGACGAACGACTGGAGTCCGCCCGTGGCGTGTTGGTCGTTGGTCGTTGGTCGTTGGTCATTCATCTTCTGGCGAGGCTCGCCGCCCGGCCGCACCTGGCGCTGGCAGGGATGGTGGCGCTCTACACCGCCGTGCTGTTCTTCGGACTGACGTACAAATACCTCACCTGGGGCCAGGGGTACGACCAGATCGACTACCAGCAGTCGATCTGGAATACCACCCAGGGCCGCTTCCTGGAGATCTCGCACTACCGCCACACCGACCACCTGTGGGGGATGGACTTTATCCCGGCCATCCTGCTGCTTGTGCCGTTCTATGCGCTGGCGCCCTCGGCGCTGACGCTCAATTTCTTCCAGGCGCTTTTCATGGGGCTGGGCGCCGTGCCAGTCTACGGCGTAGCGCGCGACCGCTTCGGCAGCGCGCTGGCCGGGCTGGGCTGGGCGGCCGTCTACCTGCTCTACCCCTCGGTCTGGTTCGTGACGATGAGCGCCCCCTGGCAGCCACGCACGCTGGCCATCCCCGCGCTGCTCGGAGCGTTCTACTTCCTGCAGCGCGCGCAGCTGACTGCCGACCAACGACCAACGACCGACGACCGACGACCCGTGACCAAGCCATCTCTCGTTCGTCGCTCGTCGTCGGTCGTTCGTCAGGAGTGGTGGTTCCTCGCCTGCCTGGCCCTGGCCCTCACCACCCGCACCGATGTCTCACTGGTAGTAATAGCCTTCGGGTTGCTCGCGGCCGTGTGGCGCATGGGATGGCGCTGGGCGCTCCCGCCGCTGCTGATGGGCGCGGCCTGGTTCTCCCTGGCCACCAATGTGATCACCCCGGCGTTCTACCGTGCGGACTACCAGGCGCGGGTGGCAGAGAAGTGCCGCCTGGACCCCTCGTGCGACTACAGCGAGGTCTGGCCGGGGCCAAGCCCGCAGCTGGCCTACTACGCGCACCTCGGCGACAGCGCCGGCGAGATTGTCTGGACGGTGGTGACGCGGCCGCTGGACACGGCGCGGCTGGTGTTCACCCAGGAGAAGATGGCCTACCTGCTGCTCATGCTGCTGCCGCTGCTGCTGCTGCCGCTGCTGGCGCCGGACGTGGCGCTGCTGGCGGCGCCACCCCTGGCGATGAACCTGCTCTCGCTGCGCCCGTTCCAGATCACGGTGCGCGAGCAGTACCAGGCGCTGGTGATCCCGGGGCTGGTGCTGGCGGCGATCGTGGGTGCGGCGCGGCTCCGCCAATGGCAGATTGTAGATCGCAGATTGCAGAGTAGCGGATGGTCCGTCAGGCTGCCCGCCGCGCTCGGATCGCTTCGGTCCCGCCGCTACTTGCTTATGATCGGTGTCGTGCTCTTCGCCGCGGCGGTGAACCTGGCCTACCGCAACCCGGTGATCAGCGCGCTGCGCCACCGTGAGCCGCCGGAGCGCGTGGCGGCAATGGAGCGCATGGCCGCGCTCGTCCCGCCCGACGCGCCGCTCGGCGCGACCTCGTTCCTGGCGCCGCGCATGATGCCGCGCCGCTATATGTACTACGTCCCGCCCGATGAGTCCTTCCCGCCGCTCGAGCGCGCGAGCTACCTGTTCATTGACACCCGCGCCGCGGCGCTGCAGACCGAGCGCGACCGGGACTTTCTGCGCCGGCTGCGCGCCTCGCACCGCTGGGAGGTGCTGGCGGAGGAGCAGGGGCTGTTGCTGCTGCGGCTGAAGGCTGAACGCTGAACCTCTTGTAAACTCTGTATACTCAATCTACTGTATGACTGCTGAGCCACAACCGCTTGCGGAACGGACAAAGACGTATGCGCTGCGCGTCATCCGGCTGTACGGCGCGCTCCCAAAAACGACCGTTGCGCAAGTCATCGGGCGGCAGTTGTTGCACTCAGGCACATCTGTTGGGGCGAATTATCGCGAGGGGCGCCGGGTGCGCAGCAGCGCCGAGATGGCCACCAAATTTGATGTCTGTGTGCAAGAGCTTGCAGAAAGTAGCTACTTGATCGAGTTACTCGCTGATGCTGGGATCCTCCAAAAGCCTGTATTGGATCCACTGTTGGACGAGACTGACCAACTCATCGCTATATCCACATCCAGCATCAAACGAATATCGACACCGCCGAATACAGATCGCAAAGAATGAAGAGCGCTGTCCATCAATCTGCATCAAGTTCGACCCCGGTGGTTGAAGGGAGAATCTTCAGCGTTCAGCGTTCAGCGTTCAGCCTTACGGTCGTGGTTCTACTTTCCATCGCGGCACGCGCGCTCCTCTGGCACTGGCATGCCCCCTCCCCCGCCGTGCCGCCCGGAGACCCGGAGGAGTACTACCGCGCGGCGCTGCACATCCTGCACGGCGGCTACTACGACACGGGCAAGTGGCTGCGCCCGCCAGCCTACCCGGCCCTGCTGGCGCTGCTGCTGCCGCTGGCCGGGATGGACGTCTCGGGCGCGCTGCTGCTGCAGGCCGCCCTGCTGGGCGCGCTGGGAGTGTTGGCATTCTACGCGCTCGGCCGCCAACTCTTCGGTGGGCGCGCTGGCCTGCTCGCGGCGCTCCTGGCCGCGCTGTACGTGCCGCTGGCGGACTTCGGCGCGGCGCTATACGCCGAGGCGCTCTTCGTCACGCTGCTGGCGCTCGGCCTCGCCGCGCTGGACCGGACGCTCGTCTCGGGGCGCGGGCGCTGGGCGCTTGTGACGGGGCTGCTGCTCGGCCTGGCGACGCTCACGCGCGCGGTGGGGCTGTTTTTCGTCCCGGTGGCGATAGCGATGCTGGCGCTGCGACGAACGACGCACGCCGAACGACCAACGATGAACAAAGGGGGCACAGATCGCTGGTCGCTGGTCGTGTGTGGGTTGCTCGGCGCTGCGCTCGTGATCGGCCCGTGGGCGGCGCGCAACTACGCGGTGCACGGCCGCCTGATCCTGACGGACACCAACGGCGGGATCAGCATGTGGTACGGCGCGGTGCGCAGCCCCGAGGAGAAGGCTGCCCGCGACGAGGTGCTGTTCGCGGTGCCGAACCTGGCCGACCGCCAGGCGCTCGCGCTGCGCTGGACGGCCGAGCGGGCGCTGGAGGACCCGGCGGCCTTCCTGGGCCGCGCGCGCTTCAAGCTGGCCTCGCTCTTCCTATTGCAGACGCGCTCCTACGCCGCCGGCGATCTGATCGCGGTGGGGCCGGACGGCGCGGCGGTGGTGCAGAACGCCGGCGAGCTGCCGCTCTGGCTCACGCTGCTGGCGGACGCGCAGTACATCCTGGTGATGCTGCTCGGGATCGCGGGTATGGCCTTGGCTCCCAACCCGCGGCGGGCCCTGCCGGCGCTGCTGTGGGTGGCACTCGCCGCCGGGCTGGCGGCGCTGACGATCGGCCACCCGCGCCTGCGCCTGCCGATCGTCGCGGCCTTCTTCCCCTTCGCCGCCTATGCGCTGCTGAACGCCCGCCGATGGGTGATGGGCCATCGGCGATGGGCGATAGACGATGGGAGCGCTACCCCCCGTGCCCATCGCCCTTTGCCCAGCGCCTATCGCCTGATCCCGCTGCTCGCCGGTTGGGCGCTGTTCCTGGCTCTGATCGCCAGCGCGCGCTACACCGCCTGGCTGCGCGGCGAATGGTACGCCCTCCAGGCCCGCCAGCAGCTGGCGGCTGCGAATCCCGCGGCGGCGCGGGCGCTGCTGGAGCGGGCGCGCGCCACCGACCCGTCCAACGCGCTGCGCACGGTGGCGCTGGCGGAGCTGGAGCTGGCGCAGGGGCGCGACGCCGCGGCGGATGCGCTCTACGCGCGTGCGCTGGAGCTGGAGGGCCGCAACCTGTACGCCCGTGGTATGCGCGCGCTGCTCGCCGCCCGGCTCGGCGCGCCGGCGGTGGCGCGCGCCGAGCTGGCGGCGATCGACGCCTACTGGCGCGCCCGCGACGACCTGCATCGCTGGGCGTGGGACCACGCGCTCGCGCCACCGCCCGCGCGCCTGGTCCCCGGTGACCCGGCGGCCCTCGGGCACTACGCCGGCTTCGCGCCGCAGACGTTCGACCTGCCGGCCGGGCGCTGGACGCTGGGCGACGGGCGGGTGCGCCTGGCGGGCGGCTGCGGCGAGTTGGTGCTGCGCGTGCAGGGGCCGCGCGGCCGTACGGCGACGGTAGAGGTGGAGGGGGCGACGACGCACGTGGCGCTCACCGGCGCGCCGCAGGAGATCCGCCTGCCGCTGCACAGCGTCCCCGGCTGCCAGGACGGACCACCCATCGTCGTGCGGGTGCGCAGCGCCACCGGCCTGCTGGACCTGGAGCGCGCGCCGTGGTACGCTGGAGTGGCCGTGATCGAGGCCCGTGTCCAGCCGGGCGGCCGTTGAACGTTCGCACGTTGCATGAACGTTGGGGAGGGCTGGAGGGGCCAGGCCCCTCCGAAAGATTCTGCGTGGGGTCTTTGTGGGGCCGTAGGCCCTATAGCCCCCGCCGTGGGAGATGGCGAAGACAGCGAAGGAACGTGCAACGTTCCAACGTGGAACGCACATGACAACAGACCTCGAGACCGCGATCGACCCCTGGCTGCGCCACATGGCCTGGCGGCGCGACTACGCCATCTGGCGCGAGCGGCGCATCAACCAGGAGCGCTACCAGGATGAGCGGCTGGCGCAGCTCGAGCGGGTGGCCGGCCCGCTGCCGGGGCTGCGCCTGCTGGACTTGGGCGCGGGCATGGGGGGCTTCGCGGTGGCGGCGGCGCTGCGCGGCGCGCGCGTGACCGCATGCGAGTACAACCGCGCCTACTGCGTGATCATCCGGCTGCGCGCCGCGCGCTACGGCCTGCGCCTGCCGGTCTCGAACGCCGCCGGCGAGGACCTGCCGCTGCCGGACGCGGCGTTCGACGCGGCGGTGTGCTGGGATGTGATCGAGCACGTGCGCGACCCGGAGCGGGTGTTGCGCGAGCTGGCGCGGGTGCTGCGGCCCGGCGGCACAGCCCTGGTGACGGTGATCAACCGGCGGGCGTGGGTGGACCCGCACTACCACATCCGCGGCATCAACTACCTGCCGCGCCCGCTGGCCGAGCGCGTCATCGCCTGGCGCGGCCGGACGAAGGAGGGCGCGGCGTTCCGCGATATGCAGCGCCTGAGCGAGATGCACTACTACCGCTACGGCGACTTCGCGCGGCTCGCGGCGCGCTGCGGCTTCACGCTGCGCGACCTGCGCGAGGAGCAACTGCGCGAGGGCCGCCTCCCAAGCCCGCGCCTGAGCCGCCGCCTGGCGCGCACCCTGCTGCGGGCCGCCGGCCTGGAGCTGGCCGCCTACCGGGCCGAGCGCCGCTGGCTGGTGGGGATGTTCGAGCTGGCGCTCACCAAAGCGGGGGATAGTATCCGCCGCGAAACGGGGGGTGCGGAGGGGCCTAGCCCCTCCGCGCCGACCTGTGGGCGCGGGGGCAGCGCCACGGCGTAACCCCTGCCTGTTAGGATCGCGAGAGACGTGGATAGCCAGCCGGCAACGCAAAACGCAACACGCACAACTCAGAACTCCCTCGCGTCCCAGGTCTCGCGGGCGGTGGTGTGGAACACCGTCTTCGTGCCGCTGCGCCTGCTGGCCGAGGTGGTGGCGACGCTCGTCAAGCTCAACCTGCTGGCGCCGGCGAGCTACGGCCTGCTGGCGCTCGTCAACGCGACGAACAACGCCGTCGGTACCTGGATCGACCTCGGCACCGGCCGGGCGCTGCCGAAGTACATCCCCGAGACGCTCCAGGCCGGCGGGCCACAGGCGCTGCGCCGGCTGCTGCTCGCCGTGCTCGGCGCCCAACTGGCGCTGCTGGCGCTGGTGGCGCTCGGCTTCGCCCTGCTGCACGACGCCTACCTGGGCTATCTGCGCGGCCAGATCATGCGTGTGCTGGACCCGGCCACGCAGCAGGACCTGCTGGAGTTCGTGGGGCGCTACGGCTGGCTGGTGATCGGCGTGGTGCTGTTGCTGCTGCTCACCGGCATCCTGTACGACGTGCTCATGGCCTACCTGAGCAGCTTCTTCAAGCAGCGCGCCTGGAATAGTGTGGCGCTGGCCGCCGGGCTGCTGCCGCCGCTGCTCACCGCCGGCGCCATTCTGGCCGGCTGGGATGTGCTAGGTGTGCTGCTGGCCATGGCCGCCGCGCCGACGATCGCCACCACGATCCTCATCTGGCAGGTGCGGCACGTTTGGCGCGAGCACAGTGGATCGCCCAACGACCAACGACCAGCGACCACCGTCACGCAGGCGGCGCCTCCTGCGTTCGTCGTTCGTCGTTCGTCGTTCGTCGTTCGTGGTTGGCTGCCTTCCGGCTTCGTCCGCTACTGCGGCGTCTCGTTCCTGATGACCGCCACCGACTACCTGGCGAGCGCGGGGTTCGCGGTGTTCTTCGCGCGCAGCCTGGTGGACGCCGCGCTGCTGACAGCGGGCGTGAGCATCGTGAGGATGGTGCTCAGCTACCTGTACACGCCGATGGTGGGCGTACAGGTGCCGCTCTTCACCCGCGTGCGGGCCGGCGAGGGCGGCACCCTGTTGGGCGCCTACCAGTCCACCGTGCGGCTGCAGGTGCTGCTGCTGGTGCCAGGCGGGGCCGGGCTGCTGCTGCTGGCCGAGCCGATCTTCGCGCTGCTGACGCCCGCCTACGTGGGCGCGGCGGCGCTGGTGTGGGTGCTGGCGCCGGCGCTGTTCCTGGAGTGCCTGCTCACCACCGCCCACAACGCGCTGATCGTCTACGAGAAGCTGCGGACGATCGTGGCCTCGCGGCTGCTGACGCTGGTGAGCGTGCCGCTGGTGCTGCTGCTGACCCCGGCGCTGGGGATCGTCGGCGCGGCGCTGGCCTTCGGGCTGGCGCGGGTGCTGGCGGGCCTGTGGGCCACGGGCAGCGGGGTGCGGCTGCTCGGGCTGCGCTGGCCCTGGCGCTTCACGCTGCGGGTGTTGCTGGCCACCGGCGCGATGGCGCTGCTGGTGGCCCGGCTGCGCACGCTGCTGCCGCCGCTGCCACAGGGCGCGGGCGCTATGGAGCGGCTGCTGGCGCTGCCGCCGCTGCTCGGCCTGGTGGCGCTCGGCGGCGTGGTGTTCCTGGCGGCCCTCCGGCTCTCTGGCGGCCTGGACGCCCGCGACCGCGAGCAACTGGCGAAGATGAGCCTGCCTGGCAGACGCTGGCTCTTGAAGATCCTGTAGGGGCGGGCCAGGGCGGGCTTCGCCCACCCTGAAACCCACCCATCTCCGCTGGATGAAGATCGCCCTCTACAACCTCACCACCACCACTAAGTACGGCGGCGTCGAGTCCTTCGTGTGGGACCTGGCGCGCGAGCTGGCCCGCCGGGCGCACAACGTGACGATCATCGGCGG